>NZ_BMQE01000068.1:0-24179 GCF_014647955.1 Planomonospora antibiotica
AGGACCACCGGCCCGCCGCAGTGCGCACCCACCCCGACCACCACACAGAACACGGACCCGGGACCCGGTCAGGGCCCGCACAAGGCCGAGAGCTAATCGCCCTCGGTGGGGGCCTCAGTGGAAGCGACGCACTTGAGGTCGGTCTCGGGCTTGTAGACGGTCTTCTCCGTCTCCCGCTTGACCTCCTTGCCGTCCTTCTTGAAGATGCGGGTCACGTCGATGGTGAACCCCTGCTGGCCGACCATCGGGATGCAGTCCGGGCCGCTGTCGGTCTTCCGCTCGAACGGGGTGATGTTGTAGCGCTCCGAGGAGACGGACTCGATCTCGTAGCGCTTGGTGCTCCAGAAGGCGACGGTGACCGAGGTGTTCGTGGTCGAGGTCTTCACCAGCACGCCGTACGGCGAGTCGTTCTTCCAGCGGAAGTCCGGCGCCGGCCAGGAGACCGTGGACTCGCGCCCGGCCGGGTAGCGGGAGATGTAGAACTCGTGCGCCATGTGCTGGACGTCCTGGAGACCGCCGAAGAACACCGCGTTGTACATCGTCGTGACGAACTGGGAGATGCCTCCGCCCACGGAGGGCACCAGCCGACCGCCCGCGATCATGGGTGCCTCGACGAAGCCGCGGGCCGTGTCGCGCTCGCCGACGACGCCGTTGAGGGAGAAGGTCTCACCGGGCTTGACCAGGTGGCCGTCCAGCAGCTTGGCGATCGTGCGGATGTTGGTGACCCGGGGAGGGCAGCACTCGAACGGCGTGGTGAACTCGCTGATCTTCTCCTTGATGCCGAGCCCGCGCAGCTCGGCCTCGGAGGTGCGCGGCCGGACCGTCGTGAGGCTGACCGGGATCGTCCGGCTGCCGCCCTCGGAGACCAGCTCCGCCACGGCGGCGGCGAGCTTCTTGTCGTCCACGCCCCGGCCCTTGCGGCCCGGGACCAGCTCCGGTTTGCCGCCGACGATCCGGAAGGTGGGCTCGCGGGGTGCCTGCGCCTGGTCCACCAGGTTCTTCTCGACGGTCGCGACGGCCTTCCTGGCGTCGAAGACGGGCCGCATGCCGCCGGAGTCGCCGGGCTCGAAGGACAGGTGGGCGGCGACGGTCTCGACCGGGAGGACCGCCTGCCGCGCTCCGGCCTTCAGGGTGATCGGGCCGGCCAGGGCCTTGCCCGCGGAGGCCGCGGTCTTCGCGACCACGGCGGCGGTGACCTTCGGCTTGATCACGGTGACCGGCAGCTCCACCGGTCGGGCCGGGCCGAGGTATGCCTTCTGGATCGCGGCGGCCGCGGCCGCCTTCTCCAGCTCGCGGCCGTCCCGGGGTTTCACCGTCACCGGTTCGACGCCCTTGAAGCGGACCGCGCCCTCCACGACCTCCCGGTCGATGTCCTCGGCCAGCGCCGCCACGGCGGCGTCCAGCCGTTCGGAGTCGACCGAGTGCCTGGGGTCCAGCTCGGTGGTGCCGGTGAGCGCGCGCCACACCTCTCCCGGGGTGGGGAAGTCGCTGGGCGCCTGGTCGATGGTGGCGACCACGTCGAGTTCGAGGCCCGCCTTCTCGGGGTCCAGTTCGTGGCGCTTGCCGAAGGCCGTGAGCACCATCGGCTCGCCCGCCCGCTCCGCCAGCCGCTCCCTGAGCCGGTCGGCCGCCTCGGTCGCGGTGAGCCCGCCGATGTCGACGCCCCGGACCCGGGTGCCGGGCAGGATCTTGCCGGACATGGCGACCGCGGGGACCGCGTAGGCGAGCGCGGCCAGGACCAGCAGGAGCACGGTGACGAGGAGGAGCCTGCGGCTCCGGCCGCGCTGGGCCCGCTCCTGCCGGCCGGGGGGACCGGCCGGAGAGGGATCACCGGGACCGCCCTGCGGCGGGCGGGGCGGAATCGGGTGCTCGGGCGGCGGAGCCGCCATCCGCCAGGGCTGGGGCGGGGACGCGGCCTGCGGCAGGCCCGTTCCTCCCGCGGCGGGTCCGGCGTCTCGGCCGAAGCCGGCGGGGTCACCGGAGGGGCCGAAGATGTCGGGTGAGACGCCCGGAGGGAGGCGGGGGCCACCGGTGGGGGCGGCGTTCGGAGCGCCGTTCGGGGCGGAGCCCGGCCCGGATCCCGGCCGCTCCGCGGCGGGTCTGCGCGGATCGCGTGATCCGGCGGCGGCGCCCGGCCGGACGGGATGCGAGGGCAGGGGAACCGCGGCGAACGGATCCGTCGGCGGTTCGGTTGGCCTTCCGGCGTTCCGCACGGCCTCCGTCCCCTCCCTCACGCTTTCTCCCCCCGGCAACCCTAAACCACAATGGTCAGCCGTCGTCCCCAAAGGCATAACAAATCAACCGGTCCACAGGTAGCGGTGCTCCGGCCGCCCGGCGGTGCCGTACTTCGGCCGGAGGCGGGTCCGGCCGGTGGCGCACAGGTGCTCCAGGTAGCGCCGGGCGCTGACCCGCGACAGTCCGGTGAGCGCCGCCACCTCGGTCGCCGACAGGTCGGCGCCCGCCTCCCTCAGCACGTCCTCCACGAGAGCGCAGGTGGTCCCGGACAGGCCCTTGGGCAGCGGCTGCGGGCCGCCCCCGCTCCCGCTCCCGCCCTCGCCGAACAGCCGGTCGATCTCGTCCTGGCCCGCGCCGGAGCCGATCGCGGAGAGCTGCCGGCGCAGGTCGGCGTAGCGCTCCAGCCGCTCGGTGAGCGCTCCGGCCGCGAACGGCTTGACCAGGTAGTTCACCGCGCCGCCGTGCATGGCCGCGCGCACCGTGGCCGCGTCGCGCGCGGCGGTGACGACCAGCACGTCGACGGGGTGGGCGGCGCCTCTCAGCGTTTTGAGCACGTCCAGTCCCGACATGTCCGGCAGGTAGATGTCGAGCAGCACCAGGTCGGGCCGGTGCCGCGCCACCGCGGCCAGCGCCGTCTCCCCGGTGTGCGCGGCGCCGACCACGGTGAACCCGGGCACCCGCGCGACGTACCCGGCATGGATCCTGGCCACCATGAAGTCGTCGTCCACGACCAGGACACCGGTCTGCGGCGCCGCTCCCCGGGGGGCGTTCACGCGGTCTCCTCTCTGCGGGGCAGCAGGGCCGTGAAGACCGCGCCGCCCGCGTTGTGCACCCGGATCCAGCCGCCGCGCCGCAGGCACGCCTGCCTGGTCAGGGCCAGGCCGAGCCCGCGGGGGCCGGACCGGGCCACCTTCGTGGTGAAGCCCTCCCGGAACACCTCCTCGGCCAGCGCGGGACTGATGCCGGGGCCCGAGTCGCCGACGCGGACGTGCAGGCCGTCCTTCTCGGTGCGCACCGAGACCTCCACCGTCCCCCCGATCTCCTCCAGCACGTCCAGGGCGTTGGCCACCAGGTTGCCGACGACGAGCACGGCGTCCTGCGGGTCGCCGAGCGCGCCCTCCTCCACCCGGCAGTCGTCGGCGAGCACCAGGGTCGCGCCCCGCTCGGCCGCCTCGGCGGACTTGGCCAGCAGCAGCGCGGCCAGGGTCGGGTCGGCGACCTTCTCCCGGATGCCCGCCGAGTGGTGGCCGAACACCTCGGTGGTTCGGGTGATGTAGCCGATCGCCGTCTCGTGCTCGCCGAGCTCCAGCAGGCCGACGACGGTGTGCATGCGGTTGGCGAACTCGTGGGCCTGGGCGCGCAGCGCGTCGGTCGTGCTGCTGGCCTGGTCGAGCGCGCGCGCCAGCCGTACCAGCTCGGTCCGGTCGCGCAGGGTGACCACCCAGCCGTTGCTCCGCCCGCGTACGGCCACCGGCATGCGGTTGAGCACCAGCACCCGGTCGCGGTGCAGGACCACCAGGTCGTCGCCCTCGTCCTCCCCCGCCAGCACGTCGCGCATGCGGTCGGAGAGCGGCATCTCCGCGATCCGGCGGCCGACGTCGCGGGGCGACAGGCCGAGCAGCTCCCGGGCGGCGTCGTTGAGCAGTGTCACCCTGCCCTGCAGGTCGAGGGCGACCACGCCCTCCTTCACGCCGTGCAGCACGCCTTCGCGCTGCTCCAGCAGGGAGGCGATCTCCGCGGGTTCGAGCCCGAAGGTCTGCCGGCGGACCCGGCGCGCGATCAGCGCGGCCCCGGCCGATCCGGCGAGGAGCACGGCCAGCACGGTCCAGAGCAGCGGCGGCAGGGCGGCGCCGAACTGGCCGGCGACGGTCTCCTCCAGCACCCCGACCGAGGTCAGGCCGACGATCGCGCCGGAGGCGTCGCGGACGGCGGCCTTGCCCCGCACCGAGCGGCCGAGGGTCCCGGTCTGGACGCCGGTCCAGGCGCGGCCGGTGGACAGGACCTCCGAACCGTCGGTGGACAGCCGCCCGCCGATCAACTCGGGGTTGGGGTGGGCGTAGCGGATCTGGTCGCGGTTGGCGATCACCACGTAGTCGGCGCCGGTCGCGGCCTGCACGCCCAGCGCTATCGGCTGCAGGACCGACTGCGGGCGGGGGTGGGCGAACGCCTCCCGCACCTCGGGCAGCCCGGCCACCGCCTCGGCGATGGCCAGGGCCCGCTGCTGGTGCCGCCGCTCGAGCTGGTCGCGCAGGTGCTCCGTCCAGACGCCCGCCGTACCGCCCGCCGAGAGCAGCACGACCGCCATCTGCAGCACGAACAGCTGGGTGCCGAGAGAGGCGCTGATGATCTTTCGCACGAGTACTCCCAGGTCAGAGACCTCATGAAAGCACCTGGAGGTCACAGCCGGGTCGCGGGCGGCCCGGCCGTGACCAATACGACCGATACGACGGCAAGCACGCAAAGCATCGACAGCGCGGCGCGCACCCCCCACCATCCTCACCACGCCGTTTCTTTCGTTGTCAGGAGATGACATGCGCCTTCGCAGACTCGCGGTCCTGGCGATCCTGCCGCTCGCCGCCCTCACGGCCTGCGGCTCGGGGTCGGCCTCGGGCACCAGCGCGCTGAGGATCATGGCCCCCGCCTCGCCCGGCGGCGGCTGGGACCAGACCGCCCGTACGGCGGAGCAGGCCCTCAAGAGCCTCGACCCGTCCCGCAAGATCGAGGTCTACAACGTGCCGGGGGCGGGCGGCACCATCGGCCTGTCCCAGCTGGAGCGGGAGAAGGGCAACGGCGATCTGCTGATGACCATGGGCCTGGTCATGGTGGGCGCGGTCGAGCAGAACAAGTCGCAGGTGACCCTGGCCGACACCACGCCCGTGGCGAAGCTGGTCGAGGAGTACGAGCTCGTCGTCGTCCCCGCCGAGTCCCCGCACCGTACGCTGGCGGACCTGGTCGCGGCGTGGAAGGCGGACCCCGCGAAGATCGCGATCGCGGGCGGCTCGGCCGGCGGCACCGACCACATCGTGGCGGGGCTGATGGCCAAGGCCGCCGGGATCGACCCCAAGCAGGTCAACTACGTCGCGCACTCCGGCGGCGGCGAGGCGCTGAACGCGCTGCTGGGCAACAAGGTCGCGATGGGCGTCTCCGGGGTCGGCGAGTTCGCCGAGCACGTGAAGTCGGGACGGCTGCGCGCCCTCGGCGTGTCCGCTCCGACGCGGATCGCCAGCGTGGACGCGCCCACGCTGAAGGAGGCCGGCCTGGACGTCGAGCTGGCCAACTGGCGCGGGTTCGTCGCCCCCCGCGACCTGGACGAGGAGGCCCAGAAGAAGCTGGTCGACCTGGTCACCAAGATGCACGGGTCGCAGGCGTGGAAGGACGCGGTGGCCAAGAACGGCTGGACCGACGCCTTCCAGGCGGGCAAGCCGTTCGCCGACTTCCTTGCGGCCGAGCAGACCAGGATCAAGGCCATCATCGCCGAGATGGGACTCGTCTCCTGATGTCCTCCGAAATGTCCTCCCCCGAGGGGTCGGCGGAGGGCCCCGTCTCCGGAGCCGCAGAGGCTTCGGAGACGGGTCCTGCCTCCGGGACCACCGGGATGCCGGGGGACGGGTCCACCGGCCCGGAGCCGCAGAGCGCCGCCGGGAGCGGGTGGGACTGGCGGCGGCCGGAGCTGGTGATGGCGCTGGTCGTCGCAGGGCTGGGCGGGTTCGTGCTCGCGGGCACGGCGGACGTCTCCGCCGCCAGTTCCACGCTGGGGCTGGGGCCCCGCTTCTTCCCGGTGCTCGTCGGGATCGCGCTGCTGCTGATCGGGGTCTGCTACGCGGCCGACGTGGTCCGGGGCGGCCACGGCGACCCGGAGGAGAGCGAGGACGTCGACGCCGCCGCCCCCGCGGACTGGCGGACGGTGGCCCAGGTCAGTGCGATCTTCCTGGCCTTCGCGGGCCTGGTCGACCCGCTGGGCTGGATCATCGCGGGCGCGCTGCTGTTCTTCGGGCTGGCGGTGATGCTCGGCGCGGCGCACCGGCTCCGGGCGGGTGCGCTCGCGATCGTCCTGTCCACCCTGTCCTACCTGGCCTTCGTCAAGGGCCTGGGCGTCTCGCTGCCCGCCGGGCTGCTCTCGGGGGTGATCTAGGTGGAGTCGTTCCAGTTGCTGCTGGACGGGTTCGCGACCGCGCTCACGCCGGTCAACCTGCTCTACGCGCTGGCCGGGGTGACCCTCGGCACGCTGGTGGGGGTGCTGCCCGGCATCGGCCCGGCGATGACCGTGGCCCTGCTGCTGCCGATCACCTTCAACGTGCCCCCGGCCGGCGCGTTCATCATGTTCGCCGGGATCTACTACGGCGGCATGTACGGCGGGTCCACGACCTCGATCCTGCTCAACACGCCCGGTGAGAGCTCCTCGATGATCACCGCGCTGGAGGGCAACAAGATGGCGCGGCGCGGCCGAGCCGCCCAGGCGCTGGCCACGGCGGCGATCGGGTCGTTCGTCGCGGGCACGATCGCCACCGGCCTGCTGGTCGTGGCGGCCCCCCTGGTCGTGGACTTCGCGATCTCCTTCGGGCCGGAGGACTACTTCGCGCTGGCGGTGCTGGCGTTCACCGCGGTCTCGTCGGTGCTCTCGCGCTCGGTGGTGCGCGGCCTGGCCTCGCTGGGGTTCGGCCTGGTCATCGGCCTGGTCGGCATCGACGAGCAGACCGGGCAGGCCCGGCTGACCCTGGGCGTCCCGCAGCTGCTCGGCGGCATCGAGGTGGTGGTCGTCGCGGTCGGCCTGTTCGCGCTGGGCGAGGCGCTCTACGTGGCCTCCCGCCTCCGCCACGACGAGCCGGAGATCATCCCGGTCGGCCGGGCGTTCCTCGGCCGCTCCGACTGGTCCCGGTCCTGGCGGCCGTGGCTGCGCGGGACCGCGCTGGGCTTCCCGTTCGGCGCGCTGCCGGGCGGCGGCGCGGAGATCCCGACCTTCCTGTCGTACTCGATCGAGCGGCGGCTGGCCCGCGGGACCGCCCGCGAGGAGTACGGCAGGGGCGCGATCGAGGGCGTCGCGGGCCCCGAGGCCGCCAACAACGCCTCCGCCGCGGGCACCCTGGTCCCGCTGCTCACCCTGGGCCTGCCCACCTCGGCCACCGCCGCGATCATGCTGGCCGCCTTCCAGCAGTACGGCCTGCAGCCCGGCCCCCAGCTGTTCGACCACAACCCGGCCCTGGTCTGGGGCATGATCGCGTCGCTGTTCCTGGGCAACGCCATGCTGCTGGTGCTCAACCTGCCGCTCGCCCCGGTCTGGGCGAAGGTGCTGCACATCCCCCGGCCCTACCTCTACGCCGGGATCGTGCTGTTCGCCGCGCTCGGCGTCTACGCCCTGAACGCCTCCTGGGTGGACCTGGTCGTGCTCTACGTCCTGGGTCTGCTCGGCTTCGCGATGCGCCGCTTCGGCCTGCCGATCGCGCCCGCGGTGATCGGCATGATCCTGGGCCCGATGGCGGAGGTCCAGCTGCGCCGGGCCCTGGCCATCGGCGCGGGCGACGCCGCGGTCCTGGTGCGCAGCCCGATCGCGGCGGCCCTGCTGGGGCTGTCGCTGCTGGCCCTGCTCGCCCCGCTGGTCAGGAGGCTGCTCGCACGCCGACCGGGGAGCCGGTGACGCCCGGGCCGCCCGTTCTCTCCGCGGGCGGCCCCGCCACGGGCTCCTGCAGCCGGTCACCCGCCCGCTCTCCTCACGGACGGCCCGGAGCCGGCCACCGGCCGGTCTCCTCGCGGACGCCCCGCCCCGGACGGCCCTGATCCGGTCACCCGTCCGTACGCCTGCGGACCAGTTCCCTGTCCTCCTGCGGCAGGGCGTCGGCGGCGAGCAGCCGCGGCAGCAGGTCCGGCTCGGCGGTCAGCGCGCGGAAGGCGAGTGCGACGGTCACGTCGTGGCCGGGCCGGTGCACGATCTCGATCGGGTCGGCGGCGCGGACGTCCCCCGGCTCGATCACCCGCAGGTACGGGCCGGGCAGCGCCGCCCGGGTGAACCGCTTGATCCAGCCCTCCACCTCCAGCCGGCCCTGGAACGTCCCGCAGGGGATCCGCGGGCACGAGACCTCCAGCACCGCGTCACGCCCGATGCGCCAGCGTTCGCCGATCAGGGCGGCGTTGACGTCGAGGCCGGAGGTCGTGAGGTTCTCCCCGAAGGCGCCGTTCGGCAGCGGCCTGCCCAGCTCCTCCTCCCAGGCGTCGAGGTCCTCGCGGGCGTAGGCGTAGACGGCCTGGTCCGATCCGCCGTGGTGCTTCACGTCGTAGACGCGGTCGCCCGCCAGGCCGACCGCGCCGGTGCCCTTGGGGCCGGGGTCGCGCACGGCGACCGGGCCGTCGACGGGGCGCTTGTCGATGCCCGTCGCACCCAGGTTCTTCCACGGATTGGGCCGGGGCCGGCCGATGTTGACGGACAGCAGCTTCATGCGGATGACGGTACGGCCCCGCCGCGGACCGCTGCGACCCGTTATTTCTTGATTTCTCACCAGATCCCGGGGCCGCGCCCTGCGTGCCCCGCCCGTACCCGGGCCTCCCGCCGGGGCGAACACTTGCGGGAACATGCATTCCCGGTAGTTGGGATATTTCAGACATGACGAAGGCGCAGGTCAACCGGGTGCGACCGGCGAACCTGCGCCTTCACGAATCGTTTCCCCCGCGGGGGCGGGTCCGCCCCGGAGGTCTCCCGGAACCGTCCGGGTGCTTCCTGGACGGTCCCGGGAACACCTGAGCCGTTTCCGCCCGGCCTCTTCCGGTCGTCCCGGCGCTGGGAGGCCTACTCGGAGACGCCCAGCTTGTCCAGGATCAGCTCCCGCGCCCGGCCGGCGTCGGCCTTGCCGCGGCTGGCCTTCATGACGCCGCCGACCAGCGCGCCGACGGCGGCGATCTTGCCGTTGCGGACCTTGTCCGCCGCGTCGGCGTTGTCCGCCAGCACCTGGTCGATGATCGCCGACAGCTCGCCCTCATCGTTGACGATCTGCAGGCCGCGGGCGGCCACCACGTCGTCCGGCGAACCCTCGCCGTTCAGCACGCCCTCCAGCACCTGGCGGGCCAGCTTGTCGTTGAGCGCGCCGCCGGCGACCATCGCGCAGACCCGCGCGATCTCGTCCGGGGTGATCCGCAGCGCGCTCAGCGGCACACCGGCCTCGTTGGCCCGGCGGGCCAGCTCGCCCATCCACCACTTGCGGGCGTCCGCGGGCGGCGCGCCGGCCGACACCGTCGCCTCGACCAGGTCGATGGCGTCGGCGTTGTGCATGGCCTCCATGTCCAGGTCGGACACGCCCCACTCCTGCTGGAGCCGCTTGCGCTTCAGCCGCGGCAGCTCGGGCAGGGCCGTCTTGAGCGCGGCCACCCAGGCGAAGTCCGGGGCGATCGGCACCAGGTCGGGCTCGGGGAAGTAGCGGTAGTCCTGCGCCTCCTCCTTGGACCGGCCCGAGGTGGTGGTGCCGGTGTCCTCGTGGAAGTGGCGGGTCTCCTGGACGATCCGGCCGCCGCCGGCCAGGATCCCGGCCTGGCGCTCGATCTCGCTGCGGACCGACCGCTCGACGCTGCGCAGCGAGTTGACGTTCTTGGTCTCGGTCCGGGTGCCCCACTCGGAGGCGCCGCGCGGCATGAGGGAGACGTTGACGTCGCACCGCATGGAGCCCTCCTCCATGCGCACGTCGGAGACGCCGAGGGAGCGCATGACCTCGCGCAGCTCGGTGACGTAGGCGCGGGCGACCTCGGGCGCGAGCCGGTCGGTGCCGGGGATCGGCTTGGTGACGATCTCCACCAGCGGGATGCCCGCGCGGTTGTAGTCGACGATCGAGTAGTCGGCGCCGTGGATGCGACCGGTCGCGCCGCCCATGTGGGTGGACTTGCCGGTGTCCTCCTCCAGGTGCACGCGCTCGATCTCGATGCGCACCGTCCGGCCGTCCACCTCGACGTCGAGGTAGCCGTCGAAGCAGAGCGGCTCGTCGTACTGGCTGATCTGGTAGTTCTTCGGCATGTCCGGATAGAAGTAGTTCTTCCGGGCGAAGCGGCACCACTCGGCGATGGAGCAGTTCAGCGCCAGGCCGATCCGGATCGTCGACTCGATCGCCTTGGCGTTGGCCGTCGGCAACGAGCCCGGCAGCGCCAGGCAGACCGGGCAGACGTGGGTGTTCGGCGGCGCGCCGAACGTCGTCGGGCAGGCGCAGAACATCTTCGAGGCCGTGCCGAGCTCGACGTGCGTCTCCAGGCCCAGCACCGGCTCGAAGCGCTCCAGCGCCTCGTCGTACGGCATGAGCGTGCCTGTACTCATGATTCGTTCACCATTTCCATCAGATCTAGCGAGGGAACTGCCGGGTTCACCCGGCAGGGGAATCGCTTCCCTGTTACAGTTCGTCTGCTTGAAACGGGCAGGGCTTGTCCGTCGCCTACCTCAGCAGAGGAAAGCGAGAAGCCGCTCCCTTCAGGGAGCGGAGGAGTCACCAGTCCGATCCGGGAGAGCCGGAGCGTTCTGCGATGACAGTGCCGTCGTGGGCCGTCGCCGCGGGCGGTGGGGAGCGTCAAAGGTACCCGAGTCCCTTCAGCGCGTTCCGCGTCTCGGCGACCCAGCCGGCGTAGCCGGGGACCCGGGCCAGGACGGCGAGGTCGATGTTGCGTCCGATGTACTCGAAGTAGTCGCCGACCGGCTTGCCCCGCCGGGGCGCGGTCGCGGTCAGCACCTCCCGCGGGTAGGCGATCCGCTCGACGTCGGCGGGACTGGCCGGCAGCCGGGACAGGTCGCTGCCCGGCAGCCCGGCCCACACCGCGGGGTCGGCCAGCGGCCAGGCCTCGGTGTCGCCCAGGCCGACCACCGGCACCAGGTAGTGCGAGTGGTAGCGGATCCCGTCCGACCGGCCGCGTTCGCGGTCGCCGGACCGGGCGAAGATCAGGTGGCAGTCGCCCGCCAGCTCCTCCAGCGCCGCCACCAGGTGCTCGCGGCCGCACACGATGACCCGCGTGTCCTCGACGTCCACGGTGTACGGCGAGGCCCGCACGAGCTCGCGGAGCTGCCGGGGGACCACCACGCTCAGGAAGCCCCCGTCCGCGTCCCCCTCGGCGACCAGGCCGGGGACCAGGGAGCGGCTGCTCATGCCGCCGCCCCGAGGTACTGGCGGAGCTGCCGGGGCGAGACGAACGTGCCCGGCTCGCCGTCCGGCAGGACCGGCTTGGCCACGCTCACCCGCGACGTCCGGTCGGCCGCCGGGTCGACCCGCACCACCGCGTCCAGGAAGACCAGCGACTCCGGGGCCGTCCGGCCGAGCTCGGCGACCACCGCCGGCGAGTGGCTGGTCACGATCACCTGCCGGTACGGCTCCGCGCCGCCGGGCTCACGCACCCGCTGCCGGACCCGCCGGAGCAGCTCGCCCAGCCGCCCGGGGTGCACGCCGGCCTCGACCTCCTCCACCAGGAGGGTGGCCGGGTGGTCCGGGTCGTGCAGGGCCGCCAGCAGGCCGGTGATCCGCAGGGTCCCGTCCGACAGCAGCGCGGCCGGGACCTCTCCCTGGCCGTCCAGGACCAGGCCGAAGGACCACTCGCCGCGCTCCAGGCGGGGCAGGAGCCCGGCCGCGCCGGGGACCAGCGCGGCGAGGTCGGCCACCAGGTCGGCGAAGGCCGCCGTACCCGCCATCCGGCCGAGCACCGCGGCGAGGTTCGCCCCGTCGGCGGCCAGCGGCCCGCGGTCCTCCGGCGCGCCCCGCCCGCGCATGGCGCGCGGGACCGGGGCGTGGCGGCGCCACGCGGCGACCGTGCGGCGGGGCGTGCCCGCCGGGTCCGGGTCCACGACCATGAGCTCCAGCAGCTCCGGCGGGAGCCGCCGGGCCACGTGGCTGACGACCGCCCCGGTGGACCTCGGGATGCGCAGCACCATCTCCGCGCCCGTGTCGAACCGGACCGGGAGCAGGGCCCCGGGCTCCGGGGAGACCAGGGCCTCCACCGCGACGGTGAACGCCGCGACGGGGGCGCCCTGGGCGACCCGGTGGAACTGCTCGTTCGGCGCTCCCCGCCGCGCGCCGAGAAGGCCGCCGGAACCGCCGACCTCGTCGGAGACGAACCCCAGCGCGTCGAACAGGTTGGACTTGCCCCCGGCGTTCGGACCGACCAGCGCGAGGAACGGCGGCACGTCGATCTCGAAGTCCAGGAACGACTTGAACCCGTCGATCTCGATGCGAGTGATCACTCCCCCGTTTCCTCCCCGGTGCCCCGCCCGCGCCTAGAGTGCGGGCGCCTTGGCCAGCAGACCGCCGCCCCAGCGGTCCGTCAGGGCCCGCTCCACGGCGGCGCCGACCCGGTAGCAGCGGTCGTCGCCGAGCACGGGCGCCATGATCTGCAGGCCGACCGGGAGGCCGTCCTCGTCCGCCAGGCCGCACGGCACCGAGATGGCCGCGTTGCCGGCCAGGTTGGTGGGGATCGTGCACAGGTCGGCGAGGTACATCGCCATGGGGTCGTCGGCGCGCTCGCCGATCGGGAACGCGGTGGTCGGCGTGGTCGGCGAGATGAGCACGTCCACCTGGTGGAAGGCCGCCTCGAAGTCGCGGGCGATCAGCGTGCGGACCTTCTGCGCCTGGCCGTAGTAGGCGTCGTAGTAGCCGCTGGACAGCGCGTAGGTGCCCAGGATGATGCGGCGCTTGACCTCGGGGCCGAAGCCCTGCGCCCGGGTGAGCGCCATGACCTCCTCGGCCGAGCGGGTGCCGTCGTCGCCGACGCGCAGGCCGTACCGCATCGCGTCGAAGCGCGCCAGGTTGGACGAGCACTCCGACGGGGCGATGAGGTAGTAGGCGGGCAGCGCGGTGGTGAACGACGGGCAGGAGACCTCGACGACCTTGGCGCCGAGGGACTCCAGCAGCTCCACGGTCTCCCGGAAGCGGGCCAGCACGCCCGGCTGGTAGCCGTCCCCGCCGAACTCCTTGACCACGCCGATCCGCAGGCCCGCCACGTCGCCCTCGCGGGCCGCCTCGGCGACCCTCGGCACGGCGGCGTCGATGGAGGTGGAGTCCAGGGCGTCGTGCCCGGAGAACGCCTCGTGCAGCAGCGCCGCGTCCAGCACGGTGCGGGCGAACGGGCCCGGGGTGTCCAGGGAGCTGGCGAAGGCGATCAGGCCGTAGCGGGAGGAGCCGCCGTAGGTCGGCTTCATGCCGACGATGCCGGTGACGGCGGCGGGCTGCCGGATGGAGCCGCCGGTGTCGGTGCCCGTGGACAGCGGGGCCTCGTAGGCCGCGACCGCCGCGGACGAGCCGCCGGAGGAGCCGCCCGGGATGCGGGACAGGTCCCACGGGTTGCGGGTGACGCCGTAGGCGGAGTTCTCGGTGGAGGAGCCCATCGCGAACTCGTCCAGGTTGGTCTTGCCGAGGATCACCAGCCCGGCCTCGCGCAGCCGGCGGGTCACGGTCGCGTCGTACGGCGGGCGCCAGCCCTCCAGGATCTTCGACCCGGCCGTGGTGGGCATGTCCGTGGTGGTGAAGACGTCCTTGTGCGCGATCGGCACGCCGGCCAGCGGGCCGAGCTCCTCGCCCGCGGCCAGGCGCTCGTCGACCCTCCGCGCCTGCGCCAGGGTCGTCTCGGCGTCGACGTGCAGGAACGCGTTGACCTGCGGCTCGACGGCGGCGATCCGGTCGAGGTGGGCGCGTGCGACCTCCACGGCCGAGGTCTCGCCGCTCGCGATCAGCGCGCCGAGCTCGGCGGCGGTCTTGTGGATCAGGCTCATGCTTCCTCCCCGAGGATGCGCGGGACGCGGAAGCGGTTCTCCTCGACGGCCGGGGCGCCGGACAGCGCCTCCTCGGGCGTCAGGCCGGGCCGTACCTCGTCGGGACGGTAGACGTTGGTGAGCGGGAGCGCGTGCGAGGACGGCGGGATGTCGTCGGCCGCCACCTCGGCGACGCGGGCGACCGCACCGATGATCACATCGAGCTGGGCGGCGAAGTGGTCGAGCTCCTCGTCGGACAGCGCCAGCCTGGACAGCCGGGCGAGGTGAGCGACCTCGTCGCGGGTTATGGCGGACATGAGTCGTTGAACCCGTTTCGTGGAATGGCAATCGGACACTCTCATCCTAGAGTGCGTGACCGTGCGTGCCCGACTCCTCGGGTTCGGGTCCGGCCCGGCTCCGCCGGAGAGCGCCCCTCCCGGCCGTCCGGGAGCCCCGCCCGACGTGCCCGGCGGCCGTCCCACGCCCGCCGCCGGAGTTTCCGTACTTCGCCTAACCCCGAACTCCGCATTGCCGGAAGGAGACAGGAGTGCACTTCGTCGAAGTGCACTCCTACTTCTTCTCGGAATACTATCCACGTAGATACTATCGCCCGCGATAGTATCTACGAAAGAAGTCTTGGGAGGTCACATGGGCGGGTTCGTCGGCCGGGAGCACGAGCTGGCGTCGCTCGACTCGCTGCTCGGCCAGGTGCGATCAGAGATCTCCACGGCGCGCCCCGGCCGATGCGTGCTGATGCGCGGACGGCGGCGGATCGGCAAGTCGGCTCTGGCCGAGGAGTTCGTCAACCGGAGCGGCCTGCCGTCGCTGTTCTACACGGCGGCGCGCGCCGACGCCCAGACCGAGCTGCGACAGCTCATGGACGACGTCTCCGCTTCCGGCCTGCCGGGAAAGGACGTCTTCGCGGAGATGGCCCCAAGCACGTGGAACGGCGCCCTGCAACTCCTCGCCGACGCTCTGCCCGATGACGGCCCTTCCGTCGTCGTGATCGACGAGGTCCCCTACCTCATGGAACGCGTCGACGCCTTCGAAGGCCTCCTGCAGCGCGCCTGGGACCGGTTCCTCAGCCGGAAACCCGTCCTGCTCGTCCTCATCGGCTCCGACCTGTCGATGATGGAGGCCCTGAACGACTACGAGCGCCCGTTCCACCAGCGGGGGACCGAGATGGTCGTCGGACCGCTCAACCCCCACGAGATCCAGCGCATGCTCCACCTCTCCCCGGCCGACGCGTTCGACGCCACCGTCGTCACGGGCGGTCTCCCCCTGGTCTGCGGCGAGTGGCCGCGCGGGGCGTCGCTCTGGGAGTACCTGCACGGCGCCCTGACGAATCCGGTCTCCGCGCTCCTGGTGTCCGCCGAGCGCTCACTCGCGGCCGAGTTCCCGGTGGAGGCGCAGGCCCGCCAGGTGCTGCAGGCGATCGGCAGCGGCGAGCGCACGTTCACCAACATCGCCCGGCAGGCGGGCGGCATCTCCCACAGCACGCTGTCCCGCGCGGCCGATCTACTGATCACCAAGAGGATGGTGGCCGGTGAGCTCCCCGTGTCCCTGCGCCCGTCGAAGGAGCGCCGCTACCGGGTCACCGATCCCTACCTGCGCTTCTGGCTCTCCTTCCTCCATCCGCACATGCCGGAGATCGAGCGCCGCCGGGGCGATCTGACCCTCCGGCGGATCGTCTCGCGGTGGAGCACCTGGCGGGGACGCGCCATCGAGCCGCTCGTACGCGAGTCACTGGCCAGGCTGCTGCCGGACGACAGGCTCCCGGGGGCTCCGGCGGTCGGCTCCTACTGGACCCGGAGCAACGACGTGGAGATCGACATCGTCGGAGCCGACCGCGGACCGGTCGCGCGGGAGCTCCGCTTCCTCGGATCGATCAAGTGGCTGGAGAACGCCGCCTTCGACGACCACGACCTGGCCGCGCTGGCCAGGCACCGCGCCGCCCTCACCGGTGATCCGGTGCCCCTCGTCGCCGTCTCCCGCAACGGTGTCTCCTGCTCGGGCCTGACCGCGTCGTACGGCCCCGACGACCTGATGAGCGCCTGGGGCTAGGCCGTCTGAGGGTCGAGGAGCCCGGCGGGGTCGGGCACCCGGAAGGCGGGCCGGACCGGGTCGCGGTGCTCGCGGAGCCAGGCCGTGGCGTCGGCGGCGGACATCGGCTCGGCGAACCACCAGCCCTGGGCCAGGTCGCAGCCCATCTCCTCCAGGCGCGCGGCCACCTCGGCCGACTCGACGCCCTCGGCGACCGAGCGCAGCCCCAGCGAGCGGACCAGGTCGACGATGGAGCGGACGATCCGCTCGTCGTCCCCGGACTCGCAGATCCGCCGCACGAACGAGGCGTCGATCTTGACCTCGGCCACCGGGAGCCGCTGCAGGCGCACCAGCGAGGAGTAGCCGGTGCCGAAGTCGTCCAGGGCGAGCGGCACGCCCAGGGAGTTCAGCGCCCGTACGGCGTCGGCGGTGTAGGCCTGGTCGGTCATCAGGATGCGCTCGGTGACCTCCAGCTGGATCGCCTTGGGCGGCAACCGGTGCTTCGCCAGGCCGGCCTCCAGCCGTTCGGGGAGAGCGGAGTCGAGCAGGTCGCGGGCCGAGACGTTGACGGAGATCTGCTCGTGCACCCCCGCGTGCCACCAGTCGGCGGCCTGCTCCAGCGCCGCGTCGATGACGTACTCGGTGAGCTGGCGCATCAGGTAGGACTGCTCGGCGAGCGGGATGAAGTCGTCCGGGTAGACCGTCCCGCGCACCGGGTGGCGCCAGCGCAGCAGCGCCTCCACCCCCCGCACCTGCCCGGCGGCCAGATCGATCTTCGGCTGGTAGTGCAGGGCGAGCTCGGAGCGGTCGATGGCCCGGCGCAGGTCGCCGAGGAGGCCGAGCCGTTCGGGGCTGTTGCGGTCCTTGTCGGCGACGTAGAGCTCGACGCCGGTCCGGCCCTCCTTGGCGAGGTACATCGCCACGTCGGAGCGCTGCAGCAGCAGCTCGAAGTCCGGCGCGTGGTCGGGGTGGAGCGCGATGCCGATCGAGGCGTCCATGTCGAAGGTCATGCCCTCCAGCCGGACCGGCTCGGTGAGCGCCACCCGCAGGCGCGCGGCCACCTCGCGCGCCGCGGCGGCGTCCCGGACCGAGGGGAGCAGCACCGCGAACTCGTCGCCGCCGAGGCGGGCGACCACGTCCCCCGGCCGCACGCTGTGGATCAGCCGGTGCGCCACCGTCTGCAGCAGCCGGTCGCCCACCGGGTGCCCGAGCGTGTCGTTGACCTCCTTGAAGCGGTCGAGGTCCAGCAGGAGCAGGCCGACCCGCTCCCCCTGCCGCGCCCGCGCCTCGGCGAGCGCCTCCTCGGTGCGCAGCACGAGCAGCTTGCGGTTCGGCAGCCCGGTCAGCCCGTCGTGCATCGCCTGGTGGTCGCGGCGGACCGAGATCGTGGCGGTGAAGTAGACGGCGGCCATCGGCGCGACGAACAGCGGCACCAGTGCCGGGGAGTGGTTCATGACCACCACGACGAGCGGGGCCAGGCCGAGCAGCGCGGCGTAGACCAGGCTCTGGTGGCCGATCGTGGTCCTGATCACCCGGTGGACCGACCGCCGCTCGTGCAGCGCGACCGCCCCGCACACCAGCAGCCCCCTGGTCACGAAGTAGGCCAGCCCGGCCAGGCCGATGGCGAGCAGGTCGGTGCCGGCCGGGACCCAGGCGGCCCCCGGCCGGTGGCCGAACAGCGCGAGCACCACCCCGGCCGCCGCGCAGGCCAGCGTCACCTGGGCCACGTTGAACAGGACCCGGTGCCACGCCTTGCGGGTGACCGCCCCGTTGAACAGGATGCCGGCCGCCTGCATCAGCGCGGCGACCGGCAGCCCGTAGTGGAGCAGCGCGGCGAAGGTGAACATCGTCGACGGGTAGGTGCCCCCCGCAGCCGTCGACGACGAGAGCAGCACCGGTCGCAGGTCCCCCAGCACGATCAGGACCGTGAGCGTCCAGAACAGCGGGGAGCGCACGAGGTCCGCCGGGTCGCCGGGACTGATCCACCACAGCGCCGCGACCAGGGCGGCGGTCCCGGTGGCGGTGACCGCCGTGAGGTAGGCCCACAGGGGCGAGCCCACACGTGGTCCGGTGTCGCGTGTATCTGTTGGGTCGGCCATGAGTAATAAAACCCCCATTAGTTCACTATGGGAGAGTACGGCCTCCGGGCCACTTCGCGAAACCGATTGGGCACGTTCTGTGACGGGATGCAGAGAACGTGCACGCAGAGGCTCCCGCCGTCGCGGAGCGTCACCCCTCCGGCGGGACCGCCATCGCCGCCGCGGCCTCGGGTCCCTCCTTGAGGAGGACCTCCAGGCCGCCCTCGTCGAGGATCGGCACGCCCAGCTTGACCGCCTTGTCGAACTTGGAGCCGGCGTTCTCCCCGGCGATCACGAAGGAGGTCTTCTTCGACACCGAGCCGGAGACCTTCCCGCCCCTGCCCGCCAGGGCGGCCCCCGCCTCGTCGCGGGTGTAGCCCGCCAGCGTGCCGGTGACCACGAAGGTCAGCCCGGCCAGGGTCTGCGGCGGCAGGTCGGCCGGCGCCTCGTCCTCCATCCGGACCCCGGCGGCCCGCCAGCGGTCGACGATCTCGCGGTGCCAGTCGACCTCGAACCAGTCGCGGATCGCCGCGGCCACGCGCGGGCCGACGCCCTCGACCGCGGCGAGCTCCTCCTCGGAGGCGGCCATGATCGCGTCCATCGAGCCGAACTCGGCGGCGACGGCCTGGGCGGTGGGCGGGCCGACGTGCCGGATGGAGAGCGCCACCAGCACCCGCCAGAGCGGCCGGTCCTTGGCCTTCTCCAGCTCCTGGAGCATCTTCTCGGCGTTCTTGCTGGGGGTGCCGTTCTTGTTGGCGAAGAAGGTGACGACCTTGGGGTCGCCGGTCTCGGGGTCGGTCTTCGGCAGGCCGGTGTCGATGTCGCGGACGACCGACTCGATCGGCAGCAACCGCTCGATGGTCAGGTCGAACAGGTCGGCCTCGGTGCGGACCGGCGGCTCGTGCGGGGGCAGCGGCTGGGTCAGCGCGGTGGCCGCCACGTAGCCCAGGCCCTCGATGTCGAGGGACTTGCGTCCGGCGGCGAAGTAGATGCGCTCGCGGAGCTGGGCCGGGCAGGCCCGGGTGTTGGGGCAGCGCAGGTCGGCGTCGCCCTCCTTCTCGTAGGCCAGCTCGGTGCCGCACTCCGGGCAGTGGGTCGGCATGGTGAACTCGCGCTCGGTGCCGTCGCGCAGCTCCTCGACCGGCTTGACGATCTCCGGGATCACGTCGCCCGCCTTGCGCAGCACCACGGTGTCGCCGATCCGCACCCCCTTGCGCGCGACCTCCGAGCCGTTGTGGAGCGTGGCCCGCTCGACCGTGGAGCCCGCCACCACCACCGACTCCATGACCCCGAACGGCGTGACCCGGCCGGTCCGGCCGACGCCCACCTGGATGTCGAGGAGTTTGGTGTTGACCTCCTCGGGGGGGTATTTGTAGGCGATCGCCCAGCGCGGCGCCCGGCTGGTGGAGCCGAGGTTGCGCTGGATCTCGACGCGGTCGGCCTTCACCACGACGCCGTCGATCTCGTAGGCCGGGTCGTGGCGGTGCTCCCGGTAGAACTCGATGAACTCGTTGACCCCGTCGAGGTCGTCGACGACCCGGTAGAGGTCGCTCACCGGCAGGCCGAACTCCCGGAGCCGGTCGTAGACCTCGGACTGGGCCCGCGGCCGCTCGCTCCCCTGCCACACGCCGACCCCGTGGACGATCATCCGCAGCGGGCGCCGGGCGGTGACCCGCGGGTCCTTCTGCCGCAGCGAGCCCGCCGCGGAGTTGCGCGGGTTGGCGAACTGCGCCCTGCCCGCCTCGGCCAGCTGCTCGTTCAGCCTGGCGAACTCCTCCACCGGGATGTAGACCTCGCCCCGGACCTCGACCAGGTCGGGCACGCCGTCACCGGTCAGGCGGTGCGGGATGTCGGCGATGGTGCGCACGTTGGCCGTCACGTCGTCGCCGACCCGGCCGTCGCCCCGGACCACCCCCCGGACCAGCCTGCCCTTCTCGTAGACCAGCGAGATCGCCAGGCCGTCGATCTTCAGTTCGCACAGGTAGGGCCCCGGGTCCTGCTCGGCCAGCCGCTCGATCCGCGCCTGCCAGGAGGCCAGGTCGTCGGCGTCGAACGCGTTGTCCAGGCTCTCCATCCGGCTCAGGTGCTCGACCGGCGTGAAGTCCCCCGAGATCGGCGCGCCGACCTTCTGCGTCGGCGAGTCGGGGGTGCGCAGGGCGGGGTGCTCCTCCTCCAGGGCGTGCAGCTCGCGCATCCACGTGTCGTACTGCGCGTCGCTGGCGGTCGGCGCGTCGAGCACGTAGTAGCGCCAGTTGGCCTCCTCGACCAGCTCGCTCAGCTCCGCGTGCCGCTCCAGCGCCGCCACCGGAACGCCCTCGACCTCTACGCCCATCGCCTGTTCTCCCCTCGTCGGACCGGCCAGGGAGAATCTATCGCCGGGCACCGACATCCGGCCGGGCGGCGGGCGGACGGTGAGCGGCGGGCGGACGCGACCCGAAGGGCAGGCGGTGGGCGGCGGACGGCGCGGGCCGCACGGGCCGCGGCCGGGGAGCCCGGGTCGCGGGCCCCGGCTCCCCGGCCACCGGAGATCAGGGGATCAGCCTCCCTGGCGGTAGACGGTCTTCCAGGACGTGCACCGGCCGGTCGGCCTGCCGGAGGTACCCCGGCAGACCTTCGCCTTGACCGTCAGGGGGTAGCCGATGTTCTTGCGGAACGTGCCCGTGCCCGGCGTGCAGTTGTAGTAGGCCGTCGAGCCCCAGCGGCCGGTGCTCCCGCTCAGCCAGCGCAGCTGCACCCACGAGCAGCCCCTCCCCCGGGTGTCGTAGAGGTCGCCCCGGATCTGGAAGGCGCTCTGGGTGACGACGATCCTGCCCTTGGCGGTGGCGTGGCCGTCGGTGGAGTGGATCGGTCCCCATTTCCAGGAGGAGGCCGCCGCGTCGGCCGAGGCCGCCGTGGACCCGCCGAGGGTGAGGGCCGCGGCGGCGGTCAGGCCGAGCAGGACACGGAACCCGGTGCGCATCGAAACTCCAGACATGTGATCGGTTCAGCGACACGTCCAGAGATAGGGCCTCGTACTTGCACCCCGCTTGAAGCTCCGTAGGACCGCTGGCAGGAGTGGCCGGCCCGCACCTCCGCCCGGTCCTGGACGAGGACCCGTCCTACTCGCCCGGGTCCTCGCGCAGCACCCGGGCCGCCTCCCGGCACTTGGCCAGCGCGGCCCTGGCGTAGGCGGGCGAGGCCCCGGCCAGGCCGCAGGCGGGGGTGAGCACGACCTGAGAGGCCAGGGTCGCGGAGGGGAAGCCCAGACGGCGCCAGAGCTCGACGGCGGGCCGGGCGACCTCCCCGACGTCCGGGAGCGGGGCGTCGGTGCCGGGCACGACCCCGAGGAGGAACGCCGTGCCCGCCTCGACGGACTCGCCGATCGCGTCCTCGTCGCGCCGCCGCAGCAGGGAGGCGTCCAGCGAGACGCCCTTCACCCCCGCCTCGCGCAGGACCCGGAGGGGCACGCCGGGGGCGCAGCAGTGCACGACCGGGAAGGCGCCGTCCGGGAGCACCGACCGGAGCCGCTCGGCGGCCACCGGCGCCTCGACGGCGCGCAGCCGGCCGAAGCCCGACGCCGTCGGCACCGTGCCGGCGAGCACGCCGGGCAGACCCGGCTCGTCGAGCTGGACCACGATCTCCGTCGCACCCGGCACCCGCTTGCGGACCTCCGCGAGGTGCAGGGCGAGTCCTTCGGCGTAGGACGCCACGAGGTCGCGCACCGCTCCGGGGTCGGCGAGCGCCCGGTCGCCGTGGCGCAGTTCGACGGCCCCGGCCAGGGTCCACGGCCCGCACACCTGGATCTTGAAGGGGCCCTCGTAGCCCTGGGCCGCCTCCTCCAGGCCGTCGAGGTCGCGCAGCAGGTGGTCACGGGCCCGTTTGGCGTCCCGGCCGGGCCTGTCGGCGAAGCGCCAGCCCGAGGGCTGCACCTCCACGGCCAGCTCCACCAGCAGGGACGCGGCCCTGCCGATCGTGTCCGCGCCGACTCCGCGCGCCGGGAGCTCCGGCAGGTACGGCAGGGCGGGCGACTCGCCGAAGACGACCCTGACCGCCTCGGCGTGGTCCTCGCCCGGGTGCGACCCGATGCCGGTCGCGGCCGCCTCATCCCACGGAAACACGTTCACGAGGGTCAGCTTAGGCCCGGCGGGCGATCCGCGCCGATCACCCTGCTCGGCGCGCGGCACCCCGATGTTCCGGTACGACCCGGAACGCCGGGGTTCCCGATTCGTTAGGAAATGAAACACGGAATACCGACGAAGCGGGTGATGAGGACGAGACAGATTTGCTTGGATGGTGCTAGATCAACCCATAGACGCTTATATCGATAGCGGGGATGGAAGGAATTCCATGGGCGATTTATACCCATTGCTACCTAACGATCCGGAACGTATCGGTATATACGTTCTGATCGGGCGGTTCTCCCCGGATCCCGGGCAGACCGTTTACCTGGGTCATCTGCTGGACGACGACACGCCCCGCGTGATCCGCATGCTGGAGCCCCGCCCGGACGCCGATCCGCAGGCGCGGGAGCGGATCACCAACGGGCTGAACGCGGCCAGGCGGGTCTCGGGAGCCCACACCGCCCGGCTGATCGAGGTCGGCTGGTTCGACGACGCGCCGTACGTGGTCCGCGAGCACGTGGAAGGGCGCTCGCTCCGTGAGACGGTGTCCGAGGACGGGCCGCTCACCGGGGACGCGCTGGAGCGGCTCGCCGTGGGCACGCTCAACGCCCTCACCGCCGTCCACATGTCCGGGACCGTCCACGGCGGGCTCACCCCCGACACGGTGCTCCTGGGTCCCGACGGCCCCAGGGTCTGCGACATCGGCCTCGGCGGGGCGGGGTCCGAGCCGGACTACGTCGCGCCCGAACGCCTCCGTGCGGGGCTCTCCCCCGGCGGCGCTCCGGGTGCTCCCGGCGCGTCCCCGGCTCCGGGCGCCCCCGGTGCGTCCACCGCCGCGAAACCCGCCGACCTGTTCGCCTGGGCGGCGACGGTCGCCTACGCGGCCACCGGCCGGCCGCCCTACGGCGGCAGGCCCGAGCTGGTGCTGGAGGGGCCCGCCGACCTGAGCGGCATCCCGGCGACGCTCCGCCCGCTCATCGCCGCCTGCCTGGACAAGCGTCCGGAGGCCCGGCCGGACGCGGGTGCGGCCATGCTGCGGCTGCTCGGCGAGCGCCCCGAGGACCGCGTGCTGTCCGCCGTCCCCGTCCCGCAGGAGGGCCGCCCGGTCCTCCCGGGCGACGACCTGCGGGGGGAGGTCGTGCCGGGTGCGGCCGGGCAGCCCGGCGCCGGCGCGCCGACGCCCCCCGCGCCCCAGATCTGGGGCGCGCCGCCCCTGCCGGGGGATCCGCCGCCGGCGAACGTGACCGTGCTCACCGCACCCGTCAGGGAGCGGCCGAGGACCGGAGGGCTCTCCCTCCTCCTGGCGGCCTGCGTGGGCGTGGTCGCCCTGCTGTCCGGACTCGGGGTCTGGGCCGCGGGGAAGTACACCTCTCTGGACAACACGGGACGGACGGCCGCCGACGGGGCCGCTCCCCGGATCCCGCTGGAGCTGGCCGGGCGGGGAGAGGACCAGGTCGCGGACGACGGCCAGGGGCAGGGCACCGGCACGGGACAGGGCACCGGGGACGACCCGGTGAACCGGGTCACGGTGCCGTGGGGGACGACCCCGGAACCGCGGGAGGGCGATGTCGGGCCGCTGCAGCTGCCCACCGACGTCCCCGCCGTGCCCACCGTCGCGCCCGTCCCGACGCTGAGCTCGCTCACCCCGCCCCCGGTCCCCGTTCCGTCGACCGCGGCGCCGCAGCGGACGGACCGGCCCGGCACGCAGCAGACCCCCACCGCCGCACCGGCCCCCACGGCCACCGCGACGCAGCAGCCGGCGACCCCGCAGCCGACGGTGACCCTCACGGTGACGCCGCAACCGGCTCCGGAGTCCCCGCAGCCCACGGGGTCGCCCGAACCCTCTCCGTCGACCACCCCCGGGGTCACGCCCACAGCCGCTCCGTCGGCTTCGGTGACGCCCGCAGCCGCTCCGTCGGCTTCGGCTTCGGCTTCGGTGACGCCCACGGCGGTTCCGAGCGCGCCGCCGGCGACGCCCACCGCGGCCAAGCCCACAACGGCACCCACCCAGGCCAAGCCCACCACCACCGCGGCCAA
>NZ_BMQE01000069.1:0-22494 GCF_014647955.1 Planomonospora antibiotica
TACAAATCCAATCGATCACACTGTGACATCAAAGACTTCGGCTCACGTAAAGCCCTCTGAGATGCTCTGCCAGCCGTTGCTGGGCCGGTTCCCATGGCCCCATCTCGTCGTCTTCGTCGGTGTCTTCCTCGTACCAGCCTGTTTCCGAGAGCCAGGTCTCCAGCCAGTCGGCCAGGCTCTCCGCGTCGATGTGCCACGCGCGGTGCCAGTCGCCGCTGATCCCGTTCGGCTCGAAGAGCAGTACGGCCCCCTTCGGACTGCGGCAGTCCACGGCGGCGTACATGCCACATCCCCAGTCCAGGATGGGCAGCACGTCCGCCGGCCAGTGCGCGTCATCGCCGGACTCCGAACCGTCCCGCTCCTCCTGGTAGTTGTTCACGGCGGTACGTCCCTCGCCCAGCAGCGGCAGGAGCCGGTAATCGGGGCCGAAGCCGCCGTTGGCCACCTCGCGGTAGAGCCGCACGAGCACGTCAGGAAGCCGGAAGCCCAAGATGCGCTCCGCCTGCGCCACCTCCTCCGCCGTCGCGGGGGGAGGCGGGTGCTCCACGGTCGCGCTCGCCTTGGCGGACACCCGCCGAAGGAGATCATCGATATCTGTCACGGCGATGATCCTGCCATCCGCTCACGACAGAGAGGCCGTACCGCTGTGGCCGCTCCTAGTTGCAGTTCTAGTTGCAATCCAGCGTCGTCTCATGCCGTTCCAGACGGACCGGCCGCGCCCGTTGGTCCAGGTTGAACCGATCGGGACGGGCCGGATCCGAGCTGCTAATGCGGTTTGGGTTTACCGCCCATCCGGGGTTCAAATCCCCGAGCCTCCGCGGATCAGAGGCCCTCTCCCAGATCTGGGGAGAGGGCCTTCTGCGATCGCTCCGTCCACGGTCATGCGGTGATGAGAGCGTCCCCGGTGTTGTGCCGTCCGCACGGTCTCACCAGCAGGTCCGGCTCGGCGTCCTTGAGCACGAAGCCGACGGCGCCGCCGCGGAGCGCGCCGTAAGCGTACTCGTCTCTTCTTCCCCGGAGCGGCCGAAAGTACGGTCTCGCCCGTGGCGAATCCTACTTTCGACCCATGCCGTTCCAAATCCGGGTTCGCAGGATGGGGCCCATGTCACGCGAAGAACCACCCTCGGCACGGCAAGTCCGGCATCGGCCTGGCCCTGTCGGGTCTGACGGCCCTGCTGCCCCCCTGCCTGGACCGTCCGATCCCGCCTCCCCTTCGACGACCGGACGCCACGTCGCCGCACCGGGGGAGCCGCGCTCGGACGTCCACCCGCGCATCCCTGCGCTCGACGTCATCCGCGGGTTCGCCCTGTGCGGAATCCTGCTGGCCAACGTCAAACCGATCGCTCACATGGTCGAGGCCGGATCGGCCGTACAGCCCGCGGTGACGGCGAGCCCGGATGGAGCCTGGCTGGGGCTCTTCGTCGATCAGCGCTTCTTTCCGATCTTCTCCCTGCTGTTCGGCATCGGTTTCTCGCTGCTGCTGGACTCCGCGGAAGGCCGCGTCGCCCGCCCCCGGCTGCTCCTGCTACGCCGACTCCTGGTGTTGCTCGTCATGGGACTGGCCCACATGTTCCTGCTGTGGCGGGGTGACATCCTGACCGTCTACGCCGTCGTCGGCCTGGTGTTGCTGCTGCCATCGACCTGGCTGCCGCGTTGGGTCGTCGCGGGATCCGCCGCCGTGCTCATCGCGTTGCCGCCGATCCTCGGCAGTAACGGCGTGCCGCTGGTACCCGGGTTGTTCCTGCTGGGCTCGGCATTGACCCGGTACGGCGTGACCGGCCGGATCGAGCGTTCCGTCCGCGTCCCGGCCGTGCTGGGTCTGGTCTTCACCGCGGGGGCGGTGCCCGCCGTGTTGCTGCAGACCGAGTCCGGCGCCACCGGCGCGGGCGGCTTCGGCTCCTGGTTCGCCCTGGCCGGACTGCTGATGGCGGGCGCGTACGTGTGCGCTCTGCTGCTCCTGCTCAGAACGCCGCTCCGGCCGGTGCTCCAGGGGGTTTTCGCGCCGCTGGGCCGGATGGCGCTGACCAACTACCTGTCCGCCACGGTCCTCGTCCTGGTGGCAGCCCGTCTCGTCGGCGGCTCGCCGGGTGGCTGGTCCTCGGCGACGGTGCTCCTGATCGCCGGAGCCGTCCTCGTCCCCCAGTGGCTGGTGTCCACGCTCTGGCTGCACCACTACCGCCAAGGTCCCCTGGAATGGCTCTGGCGCTGGGCCACCTGGGGCGGCCGTCCGCCCCTGTGGCGCCTTCCCTGACCGCCGAGATGACCGGCCGATCTCGACGCCCGGACCGGGCGGATCCGGCCCGGACGGGTCGGTCACCCCGGATCACCGAGGACGACCGATCTCTTCTCCTGACGTGATATGCCAGACTTCCCCCGTATGCGGCACGGACAGGTGAAATGGGGCTCGTGGAGCTACGGGACATCGAGATCTTCCTGACCTTGGCCGAGGAACTGCACTTCGGCCGTGCCGCCGAGCGGCTGCACGTCTCCGTGGCCCGGGTCAGCCAGGCGATCAAGAAGCAGGAACGCGCCATCGGCGCCGAGCTCTTCGCCAGGAACAGCCGCAGCGTCCGGCTCACACCGCTGGGTGAGCAGCTGCGGGACGACCTGCGCCAGGTGTACCAGGGCCTGACGCAGACCCTGGACCGGGCGCGGCTGGCCGCACGCGGCAAGACCGGCACGCTCCGGGTGAGCCTGTTCCCCGCCAACGTCCAGGAGCTGCGCCGCTACTGGGAGACCTTCCGCACCCGGCATCCGCAGTGGGAGCTGCGCCTGCGGAGGTCGGCCTACCGGGATCCGTTCGCCCAGCTGCGCAGCGGGGAGGCCGACATCCTGGTCACCTGGCCGCCCGTCGAGGAGCCCGACCTCACCATGGGCCCGCTGCTGTTCGCCGAGCCTAGGGTGCTGGCCGTGGCCGGCGACCATGCGCTCACCCGGTGGTCCTCGGTGTCCCTGGAGGCGGTCGGCGACTTCCGGCACGTGGCCGCCGAGTCCGCGCCCGGCTACTGGCTGGACCACTACGTCCCGGAGGTCACCCCCGGCGGCCGGGCGATCGACCGCACCGCCATCGTGGACGGCATCGAGGACACCTTCATGTCCACGGCCATGGGTGAGACCGTCGCCCTCTTCCCGGTCCACGTGAGCCGCTACTACCCCCGCCCCGACATCGTCTACCTGCCCGTCAGGGACATGGACGCGCTGCCGTACGGGCTGGTGTGGCGCAGCGAAGCGGAGAACGACATGATCCGCGCCTTCGCCCGCGTCGTCCGCGACCTGGGACCGCTGCCCGGCTGAGACCGGCCGCAGCTCCCGCCGGCCGTCCCGGTCGGCGTGAAGCCTGCGGTTAACGCAGCGTTGCAGGATCCGCCGTTGCCCCGGCCGGGCCGTACCGGCAGCCTTGGTCAGGACGAAAGATCGAATAAGGGAAGATCATGGCGAATAGCCTCACACAAGCAGAAACATGAACATTATCGCCTCAACGATCGTCTTCACCGTCGACGATCCGGCGGGCTCCCGTGATTTCTTCACCACCTGTCTGGGCTTCCGCGAGGTGCTCGACACCCCGGATCTCACCTGGCTGAGCCGCGACGACGCGGCCGCCGACCTCCTGCTGCGCCGGCGCGACCTCGAACGGCCCCGTGCGCGGACCGCCCAGCCGGTGGTGGCGTTCGCGGTCACCGACCTGGTCGGGGAGTACGAGCGCCTGCGCGCCGCGGGAGCACCCGTCACCGGGCGGCTGCGGCGCAGCCCGTGGGGCGAGTGGCTGGTGCGTCTCACCGATCCCAACGGCATCGTCGTCGAACTGACCGAATGGATCGCACCCGGCGGCCATCCCGCCGTCGACTGATCCCGGGCGTGCCAGGACTGTGCACGCCGCTGCCGTGGCCGGCGCCGTGTCAGCGGCCGCGTCAGCACGGCGACGCCCCGGTGTCAGAGCGGTCGGCGACGGTGGGTGCCATGAACGGTTCGGCGATCCGCCGAACACTGCGAGCAAGGAGATTGATTCATGATGGAAAAGAGCGGCGGCGGCTTCTCCGCGACCGGGCTGCGCAGACTGCGCGAGGTGCTGGAGCGGCATGTCGAGTCCAAGAAGATCCCCGGGCTCGTCGCCCTGGTCGGCCGGGGCGACCACACGCACGTCGAGGCGATCGGGACGATGCGCCACGACGGCGGCGCGCCGGTGCGCCGGGACACGATCTTCCGGATGGCGTCCACGTCCAAGCCGGTCGCGATGGCGGCGGCGATGGTCCTGCTGGACGAGTGCCGGCTGCGGCTGGACGACCCGGTGGACCCGTGGCTGCCCGAACTGGCCGACCGGCGCGTGCTGAAGCGGATCGACGGCCCCCTGGACGACACCGTGCCGGCGCGGCGGCCGATCACCGTGCGGGACCTGCTGACCTCCACGTTCGGGCTCGGCATGGACATGACGGCGCTGGGCTCCCCGATCATGGGTGCGATCTTCGAGCAGGGGCTCACGCCCGACCTGCCGGAGCCCATGCCGGAGCCGGACGAGTGGATGCGCCGCCTGGGCACGCTGCCGCTGATGCACCAGCCCGGAGAGCGCTGGCAGTACCAGATCAGCCACGACGTGCTCAGCGTGCTGGTGGCCAGGGTCACGGGCCGGTCGTTCGAGGAGTTCCTGCGCGAACGCATCCTCGATCCGCTGGGCATGGCCGACACCGCCTTCCACGTGCCCGCCGACAAGATCGACCGGCTGCCGGACCTGTACGCCCCCGATCCGCAGACCGGCGAGTTCCACGTGTGGGACGCGGCCGAAGGGGGGCGGTGGAGCCGTCCTCCGGCGTTCCAGGGCGGCGGCGGCGGGCTGGTCTCCACCGTCGACGACTACCACGCCTACTTCCGGATGCTGCTCAACGGCGGAACGCACCGGGGCAGGCGGATCCTGTCGCGGCCCGCCGTCCGGTTGATGACCACCAACCGCCTCACGCCCGAGCAGACGGCCGCCCGGATCGCCATGGCCACCGACAACGTCCACATCTCGTACGGCCAGGGGCAGCACGGCGGCTGGGGCATGGGGATGGCGGTGCGCACCTACCGGGCCGACTACGCGCCCGTCGGCCAGTTCGGCTGGGACGGCGGAAGCGGCACCACGACCTACGCCGACCCGGACAACCGGCTCGTCGGGATCCTGCTCACCCAGGTCGGGATGTCCGTCCCGGATCCGGCACGGCTGATCCACGACTTCTGGACCACGCTCTACCAGGCGCTCGACGACTGACACCGCGACCGACACCGCACGCACAACGGCGGCATGGCGGGCCATGCGGCGCTGATGTACGGCACGCCCGGCGGCGGCAGGACGCTGACCGCCGCGCCGAACCACGTCGACGACGCCGCCCCGTCCATGGGAGCGGCGTTCCAGCAGGCCACGCAGCGGCTCGTCAGCGAGGTCTTCGGCGGGTGAACCGGGAGGGTCACCGGTCCAGGTGCCGGGCGGTCCAGTCGGCCAGGGAGCGGGCGCAGTCGGCCACCGACTCGCGCCAGCTCTTCGCGGCGCCGTCACCCGCGTCATCGCTGACGTGCTTGACGATGCGGATCGGCACACCGGCCGAGGCCGCCGCCGAGGCCAGGGCGTAGCCCTCCATGTCGACCAGATGGGCCCGCGCCGCGAGGCGCTCGCGGGCGGCCTCGTCCGCGATGAAGGCGTCACCGGTCGCCAGGATCGGGCCGCCGTCCACGCTCAACGTCAGGGCCGCCCCGCCGCCGTCACTCCTCGCCTCCGCCCTGCGGGGAGAGCCGGTCCGGGTGCCATGACAACCACTTCCGGGCGACCTCCGCCTCCAGGTCGACGCCGTGGTGCCGGGCCATCAGCAGGACGTGGGAGAGGACGTCGGCGAGCTCGGAGCGGAAGCCGGACTCCAGTTCCTCCCGGGAGTAGCCCTTGTCCCGGGCCTGACCGGCGCGCATGAGGAACACCTGCGTCAGCTCGCCGACCTCCTCCTGGAGCTTCAACAGGAACCAGGTGGCGTCCCGGGTGATGCCGTGCCTGAGCGCGTAGGCATCGGAGACCGCCTCGACCTCGTCCGCGAGCTGCCGCAAGTCCATGGCCGGGAGTCTAGGGACATCCGGTGGACGGGGTGGTGGCCTGCGGACAGGTCACGGGATCGGGGAAAGGCCGCGCGGCCGGGACGGAGGTCACGGGGAAGCCGGCGCGGCCGGGACGAAGGCCAAGGGAAGGTCACGGGGCCGGGGCCGGGGCCGAGGCCTGGGCGAGGAAGTCCCGGACGAGTTCGACGAACTCGTCCGGCTTCTCGAAGAAGACGACGTGCCCCGCGTCGATCTCGGCGTAGGCGCTGCCCGGTATCGCCGCGTGCAGGTCCCGGCTGTTGCCCACCGGGACGGTGGCGTCCTGGGCGCAGCCGACGACCAGGGTCTCCGCCCGGACGAGGGGCAGCAGCCGGCGGATGTCCACGCGCGAGTCCAGGTCGACGTGGCGCAGGGTTCCGGGAGTCGGCGGCATGTTGGGCACCAGCTTCTCGACCTCGTCCCTGCCGATCGCATTGAGGAAGTCCCGGCTGAAACCGGTCATCGTGACGCTCCGGCCGAACGCCTCGGCGTCCGAGGTCCCCAGCCGCCGCCACAGGGTGAACAGGTTCCGCACGTACTCGTCGGCGTCCGTACGCACCCAGCCGGCGACCATGACCAGCCGCCGAACCAGGTCGGGACGGGAGGCCGCGAGCGCGGCGGCCACCGGCGCGCCCATCGAGAAACCGAGGACGTCGACCGCCGGGCCCGCGCCGGTGCCCGCGGCGACTGCGGCGCCTGCGCTGTCCGCGGTGTCCACGGCGTCTTCGATCACGGCCGCGACCTGCTCGGCCAGGCCCTCGACGGTGAGTGGCGCCCCGTCGTCGGAGGTCCGGTCGGTTCCGGACAGGTCGGGCATGATCACCGTGTGCCGGTCGGCGAACCGGGGGGCGATCCCGCCCCACGTCAGCTCGGCGCCCGCGGAACCGGTGCCGTGCACCAGGACGAGAACCGGGCCGGTGCCGGTACGGGTGTAGTGGACCTGGGCGTTTCCGACGGTGACGACGGGCATGGTGATCGACTCCTTCGTGCTCGGTTCGGTGCTCCCGGTACGGAGGCGGCAGAGGACCGACACCGGCCCGGCCCTCGACCGGGACCGGGGAGGACCTGAGCCGGACGTCGCGCCCGTCTCGGCCGATGTCCGGTCGAGAGGCGGTTCCGCACCCGGAGCACCGGGGACGCCGTAGACACTGCCGCCGGCGTGGCGAGCTGAGAAGAGGACCGTCTCTCCGGGGGATCGGCGGTCCCTGGCTGGGGCCCGATCGATTTGGGATGATCGCGGCATGTCAGTGAACCGTCAGGAGCTCGCCGGGTTCCTGCGCCGCTCCCGCGAGAGGCTGCGGCCGGAGGAGGCCGGTCTCCCCGGTGGTCCCGGACGCCGCACGCCCGGCCTGCGGCGCGAGGAGGTGGCGCAACTGGCCGGGATGTCGGTCGACTACTACGTCCGCATGGAGCAGAGCCGCAGCCCGCAGCCGTCGGTGCAGACGCTGGCCGCGCTCACCCGCGCGCTCCGGCTGGACGCCGATGGGAGGGACCACCTCTACCTGCTGGCGGGGCATCGCCCACCGGCCGGCCGGCACGCGGGCGAGCATGTCCGGCCGGGTCTGCTCCGCCTGCTCGACCGGCTCACCGACACCCCGGCGCAGGTGATCGGCGACCTGGGTGACGTGCTGGCCCAGAACGCGATGGCCCGGGCCCTGCTCGGCGGGGTGTGCACGGTCTCGGAGCACGGCCGCAACCTGGTCTGGCGCTGGTTCACCGATCCCGGGGCGCGCGCGCCGTACCCGGCCGACGAGCACGAGCACTACGGCCGGGTGCACGTCGCGGACCTGCGCGCGGCCGTCGCCCGCAGGCCGGGCGACCCCGCCGCGGCCCGTCTGGTCCGGCGGCTCGGTGAGGCCAGCGAGGAGTTCCGCGCGTTCTGGGAACTGCACGAGGTCGCCGTCCGCCGCCGCAGCCGCATGCGGCTCCTCCACCCGCTGGTCGGGCCGGTCGAACTGGACTGCGAGGTCCTGCTCGCCCCGGAGGAGGACCAGCGCCTGGTCGTGTTCACCCCGCCGCCCGGGAGCGCCGACGTCGCCCGGCTCGAACTGCTCCGCGTCATCGGCGGCGAGCAGTTCGCACCCGCGGACGGATGACGTCCCATGCCGCATGCCCCGTGCTGCACGCCGCAGCCTCGCGCTGCACGCCTCATGCGCCGTGCCGGACACCGTATGCCTCGCGCTGCACCCCAGCCTCACCGCGGGGTCCCCGCCGTACCCGCACCCGCCCGCCGAGACCGGTCAGCCGGGGGCGGAGCCGCCGTCGGAAGCGGGCAGGCCGTCCAGGGCAGAGCGGCGCAGGCGGCTCATCCCGGGGACGGGGAGCATGCCGAACCGCTCGTAGTACGGCTGGAGCGGGGCCTCGCAGAGCAGGTCGACCGAGTAGAGGTGGTCGGCCGCCTCGAGGATCCGCCGCATCAGCTCCGTGCCGATCCCCCGGCCCTGGTACTCGGGCAGCACCTCCAGCCAGGGGATGTAGGCGGTCAGGACCCCGTCGCTGATCATGTTGACGAAACCGACGACGCGGTCCGTGCCGTCGTCGACCGCGACGACGGCACGGTGGCTGCCGCGGAGGACCGCCAGATGCTGCTCGGGGGAGGCGGCCCTGGGCCAGCCGACGAAGAAGCCCCGCAGTTGCTCGGCGCGGACGGTGCCGACGGCGTCGGTGTAGCGGATCACGCGCGCATCCTCGCAGCGTTCCGCGGGCCGGGCAAAGCGTTTTCGCGGCTCGGCGGGCATCGGGTCGGTGTGCGGGTCACACGCCCTCCGGTGGTGTGCGGGTCAAACGCCTCCGGTCACCGCGATGACCTGGCCGGTGATGCCGGTGTTGGCGGCCGACCCCAGGTAGACGACGGCGTTGGCGACCTCGGCGGCGTCCAGCAGGCGGCCGATCGGGGCGCGGGCGCTGTAGTGGTGACCCACGGCTTCGGCCATCGCCTCGTTGCGGGCGGTCCGGGTGAAGCCCGGCATGACGACGTTGGACAGGATGTCGCCGTCGCGACCGAGGCTGAAGGCGGCCGAGCGGCTGAAGCCGTGCAGCGCGCCCTTGGCCGCCGCGTAGTACTCGCCGCCGATCATGCCTTCGTTGACGACGCCCGAGGAGACGTGGACGAACCGGCCGAAGCCGCGTGCCCGCATGCCGGGGGCGACCAGGCGGCTGAGCCGCAGGGCTCCCTCGACGTTGTCCCTGAGCACCTCCACCCACTCGGCGTCGGGCACGTCCTCGAAGGAGGCGTCCGGTCCCGGCGGGCGGCCGCCCCAGCGGACGGCGTTGTTGACCAGCACGTCGATCCCGCCCGTCCGCTCCAGCACCCCGGCGACCAGCGCCTCCGCCGAGCCGGGGTCGCCGAGGTCGTACGGCAGCGCGGTCCCGTCGATCTCCCGGGCGAGCGCCTCCGCCTCGTCGGGGGCGCTCCGGTAGGTGAGGACCACGCGGGCTCCCTCGGCCGCGTAGCCGCGGGCGATCTCCCGCCCGATGCCGCCGGAGGCGCCGGTCACGACGACGGTGCGGTCCTTAAGTCCCAGATCCATCGAAACTCCTTAACCACTTAACTAAATGGGCATGCATCGCCATGGAGGAGGAGAGGGTCAGAGCAGGCGCGCGATGGCCTTGCGCTGGGTCGGGGTCAGGCTCGCCAGCCAGGCGGTCTCCGCGTCGTGCCAGACCTCCGTCACCGGCCGCTCCAGCGCGCGCCCGGCGTCGGTCAGCCAGACCCGCTGGATCCGGGCGTCCCCGTCGTCGCGGCGCCGCACCACCAGGCCCTGCTTCTCCAGGCCGCGCAGCACCTGTGTGATGTTGGCCGCGGTCACTTTCGTGCGCTCGGCCAGCTCGCCCTGGCACAGCCCGTCCCGGCGCCAGAGCTGGGCGAGGTAGACCTCCTGGCCCAGCCGCAGGCCCAGTCTCTCCAGGCCTGCGGCGATCTGGCGCTTGTGGGACCCGAGCCGCACGATCAGCGCGTACATCGTGCTGTCGAGCAGTGAGTAGCCGTTCTCCATGTCCCGCATGAATCTAGTTAAGTGATTAAAGATCGTCAACCCTGTCCGGTTACGCGCTGCCGGCTTCCTTGAAGGTCGCCGAGACCTGGCGGAGCAGCGGACCGTGAGCGTCGCTCCGGCTCGCCAGGGTCCAGGCGACGACCTGGTGGAAGTTCTGCTCGCCCTCCACGAACGTCACCCAGTAGACGATGTCGAGGCCCTGGGTCTTGCCGCGCAGCTCGTACTGGCGGGCCGGGGCGCCGTTGACGAAGAGCGACCGGGGTTCACCGAGGACGGGGTCGGTCAGGCTCTCCCGCATCTTGGCGGTGACGGCCTCGGCGTAACCGTCGAGATCGAAGTCGAAGGCGGACTGGTCTTCGCTGATCACCATCAGGTACTGCTCTTTGACCGTGTTGCCCTGCTGGATCCCGGCGCTGTCCAGGAGCGCCAGCTTCTTCCAGTCGCTCGGGACGGTGATCTCGCTCTTGCCGTCGGTGGCCTTGACGAGCCGGCCGCCGGAGGCCGGAGCGGTCGGCTCGTCCGAGGCGGAGGACTGCGAGGGCTCCTCGGTCGGGTCCGCCTGCGGTGTGGCCGGGGTGGACGGCGCGGCCGAGGGGGCGCTGGACGTCGCGCCCGAGGCGGTCCGGGTGGCGGCCGGGTCGTCGGGGAGCAGGGCGAACACCACCGCCAGGGCGACGAAGACCACGACGGCCCCGCCCAGGGTCCAGGGCCAGAGCGCCTTGCGCCTGGGCGGCCCGGCCGGTGGTGGGGACCAGCCGCCGGGACCCGTCTGCTGCCCGTAGGCAGGAGGCTGCCGGCCGTAGGGGGGCTGCTGCCCCTGGGGCGCGTACGGCGGTTGCTGTCCCTGGCCGTAGGGGGGCTGCTGCCCCTGGGGTCCGTACGGCGGTTGCTGTCCCTGGCCGTAGGGGGGCTGCTGGTCATGGGGCGGGTAGGGGGGCTGCTGCCCCTGGGGTCCGTACGGCGGTTGCTGGCCCTGGGGCCCGCCGTAGGGGGGCTGCTGCCAGGGGTCGGGGGAAGACTGCCCGGACCCGGCAGGGGGCTGCTGGCCGTGCGGATCCTGGGGAGATGATGGAGGCCACATGAACGTCGGCGTTCCCTTTGTCGGTTTCCGGAGCTTCCCCGAAGGATAAGCGCCTCCGGCTTCAGGATGGTCCCGATAGGGGAACAACGGGTCTCGCCCGGTGGACTCCGCCACCCGGTCACCGAGGACGGAGGCCCCGCGCCCGCTCCTGTCGTTCCCGCCGTCCCCGTCGTTGCGGTGGGAGGGCGGGAACGGCGGGCGACGCTCCTCCCCGGGTACGGGGAGGAGCGTCGCCCGCCGCTGGGGCGCCTCAGCGGCGGGCGCGCGGGTCGGCGTTGAGGGAGCGTGCCAGCCGTACGGTGATGAACTCGTTGTCGTCGGGCCTGCCCGGGGTGCGGCCCGAGGAGAACGGGAAGTTGTTGTCGTCCAGGACGCCCAGGGTCCGGTCGTCGAGGATCACCACGTCCTCGATCGTCTGGAACGGGAACCGGAAGGTCTCCCCGAAGCCGCCCAGGCGGCGCGGGTTCGCCAGGTCGAGCAGGTCCGCGACGAGGGTCTTGCCCAGGCCGTGCTTCCGCAGGTCGATCAGGTAGATCTTCTTGGTCTTCGCCGCGTCACCCTGGAGGTTGTCCCGCTCGATGACCAGGAACCGGTGCCGGTCCACCGCGATCATGTCGCCGATCGCGTGGTCGGCGCCGTCCAGGGTGTAGGTCCAGCGCTTGCCGGTGTAGGCCCGCCGGCGCAGGTCGAACTCGTTGATCCGCAGCGTCCCGGCCGGGTCGCCGGCCACCGTGCCCTCCAGCAGGGGATAGAGCGTGCGGCCGTCGACCGAGCGGGCCATGCCCTCGAAGCCCTTGCTCCGGCCCAGGTCGGGTTCGGCGCCCCCCAGGGACGGGTTCTCCGGTGCCTTGACGCCGGGCAGCGGGACCGGCGCCTCCAGCAGCCGGCCGGAGGACGAGACGTGCAGCAGGAACGGGCCGAACTCGTCGCCGATCCAGTAGGTGCCGTCGGAGGTCCGCACGATCGACTCCACGTCGAAGTCGGCGCCGGTCAGCTTCCGGTCCGCCCGGGTCAGCGGCCAGGTCACGTGGCCGTCCGGGTCGCTCAGGTCGAACCCGCCCAGCACCCGGACCGTGCCGCGCCGGAAGTCCGGCTTGATGCGGTGCACGCGCAGCAGGAAGTCGGCGCTGTTGGCCTGGGAGCCGTAGCCGTTGTCGGACAGCGCGTCGAAGGTGCCGTCGTGCCGTCGCACGATGCCGCTGAAGCCCTGCACCGGCTGTCCGGTGAACGGCGGGGTGACGCCGTTGACCGGTGCGGTGCCGAGTTGGGCGCCGGACGCCTCGCTGCCCGGCACGAACGTCAGCGCGGGCAGCACGGCGAAACCCGTCAGGGTGGCGCGGCCGAATCCGCCGGAACCGCTGGAACCGCCGTGCCCGCCGTGCCCGCCGTGCCCGCGCGCCGCCGTGTCGGCGCCGGGGTCGGCCGACGCCGGGGCGGCGAGGGCGAGGGAGAGCGCGGCTGCGCCGAACGCGGTGGCAAAACGTCGTTTCATGGCGGGAACGCTAGGAGCCGGGGATGAAGCGCCGGACAACGCCGGATGTCCGTTCGCAAGCCGTACCCGAATGTCGTGCAACAGAACGCGGCTCCGGCACGTCCCTGGTTCTGTGGAGTTCGCAGATTTCGTCGCCGCACGGGGAAGCGCGCTGTACCGGTACGGCTACGTGCTCACCGGCAACGCCGAGGACGCGGCCGACCTGACGCAGGAGGCGCTGATGCGTCTGGGGGACGCCTGGTCGAGGGTGCGAAGACGTGACGACCCGGAGGGGTACGTCCGCACGACCATGGCGCGTCTGCACATCAGCGCCTGGCGGCGGCTGCGCCGGGAACGCCTGGTCCCGCAGGTGCCCGAGACGGCGTACACCGACGGCGCGGTCGACGACACGGGTCTGTGGAACGAGCTGAAGGGCCTGCCGCCCAAGCAGCGGGCGGTGCTGGTCCTGCGGTACTACGAGGACCTTCCGGACCAGGAGATCGCCGCTCTGCTCGGCATCTCCCGGGGAACGGTGCGCAGCCAGGCCGCCCGCGCGCTCGAGAAGCTCAGGGTGCGGGCGGCGGCTCTCGAACCGGGACGGATCGGATGAACGGCTCCGCAGACGAGACGGGGCCGGTGAGCGGCGCACGGATACGCGGTTCCGGGGATGGAGCGGGGCCGGTACGCGGTTCCGGGGACGGGGCGGGGCCGCCGGTGAGCGGGGTGCGGAACGGGGCGGGGCCGGTACGCGGTCCCCGGGATGAGGCGGGGCCGCCGGTGAGCGGTCCCGGAGATGGGACGGGGTCGATGGACGGCAGGAGTGAGGCGGAGCTCGTCCGGGTCCTGGCCGGCGCGGCGGAGGTCGCGCCGGGGCCGGGACCGGACCTGCTGGGGGCGGTCCTGCGGCGGCGGGAGAGGCGCAGGCGCCGGCGTGCGCGGTCGGCTCTCGCGGCCGCCGGGATGGTCGCGGTGATCGGCGGTGGCACGGCGGCGGTGGAGGTCTTCTCCCACAGGGGCGGAGAAGGCCCGGTCCTCGGCGACGTTCCCGTGACGGCCTCCCCGGAGGGAACGGAGAGCCCCACCAGGGAGGCGGAACCCTTCCCCGGGACCCCGCGGCCGGAGGTGCGGCCGGCGGCGGAGGTCTGGCCGGAGGCGGTGTCGGTGATCCCGGCGAAGGCGGCGGACGGCTGGAGGTACCGGCCGGTCACCGCGCTGAGCGCCACCGAGTTGCTGCTGACGGCCGAGTCGTCGTTCGAGAAGGCGGGCCGGCTGGAGGTCTACGACACCGCGGCGGGCCGGAGCACCGTCCTGGCGGAGATGCCCGGACCGGCCGGGGTGAGGGGCTACTACGTTCAGGAGGTCGAGCCGGGAGCCGAGTACGTCGCCTGGTCGGGGGAGACGCCCAACAACCGGGATCGGTGGGCCGACTTCTGGGTCGCGCCCCGCTCCGGTGGTACGGCACGGCGGGTCGGCGAGGTCACCGGCGACCTGGCGGAGGTGGAGCGGATCGGCGTCACCGCCGACGCCGTCGTCTGGTCGGTCAAGAGCGGCGGGGTCCACCGCCTGCCGCTGGCCGGTGGGGCACCGGAGCGGATCGAGGGGACGGACGGGCTCCACCTGCTGTCGTGGCCGTGGGCGGTGGACGCGGAGACCGGTGCGGAGCCCGGCGGTGGGGACAGGAACCAGACCCGCACGGTCAACCTGGAGACCGGCGAGGTGATCGAGGCGCCCCGGCCGGAGGGGGCGCGGGGCCTGCGCTGCGGACCGGTCTGGTGCTTCGGTCGGCTGGGGGAGGGAAGTTTCGTGCAGCGGACGGACGGTTCGGACCACCAGGTCCTGCAGGGGATCGGCGACCCCGGCTGGCCGTTCCTCGGTGACCGGTTCGGGTTTTTCAGAGTCCCGGTGAATCCGGGAGAGGCGGAGTACGTTCCCGTGGCCGCCGTCCACGATCCGGTCACCGGGGCCTTCGCCGGGATCTCCGCCATGAGCCGGGACAGGGCCGGAGGTTTCGGGACCGGGACCTCCTCCTCGCCGCCGTCGATCGTCTACTGGGACGAGGGCAGCGAGAGCGTGCGGACGTGCCGTACGGATCGGCCCGAGGGTCCGGCGGGGGCGTCGGCCCATCCGGAGGCCGGGGTGTCCTGCTCGACGACCCAGAAGGGCGGCGGCAAGACGCTCACGGTCCTGAACCTTCTCGCGGTCCCGAAAACCGAATAAGGTTCCGGTCATGAGGATCTTCTCGAACATCCAGGAGCTCAAGGCCGCCGTCGGCGAGCACCTCGGCCACACCGAATGGCGGGCCGTGACCCAGGAGCAGGTGAACCTGTTCGCCGACGCCACCGGCGACCACCAGTGGATCCACGTCGACGTCGAGGCCGCGGCCAAGGGCCCGTTCGGCGGGACCATCGCCCACGGCTACCTGAGTCTGTCGCTGCTGCCGTCGTTCATGATGGAGCTGTTCCGGGTGGACGGCCTGGCCATGGGCATCAACTACGGCCTCGACAGGGTCCGCTTCCCCCGGCCGGTCCCGGTCGGCGCGCGGGTGCGGTGCGGCGCGGAGCTCGTCGACCTCAAGGGCACGCCCTCGGGCTACCTGTCGAAGATGAAGATGACGGTCGAGGTCGAGGGGGAGGCCAAACCTGCCTGCATCGCCGAGACGCTCTCCCTGTACGTGCCTGCGGACGAGGCGCCGGGGGACGCCTGAGGCACGGCCTCCCCGGCGCGCACCCGGCTCCACCGGCCGGTTGTCCGGTGCTCCGGCCGGTTGTCCGGTGCTCCGGCCGGTCGCCTGGTGCTCCGGCAGGTCGCGCCGGGCTCAGGGTGCCCATCCGGTGCTCCGGGTGTCCGCCCGGCGATTCAGGGCTCCTCCGCGAGCTCCTGGGCGAGGATCGCGGCCTGGACGCGGCTGCGGAGGCCCAGCTTGTTCAGCAACCGGCTGACGTGGGTCTTCGTGGTCGCCTCCGCCATGTCCAGCTCTCGGGCGATCTCCGCGTTCGACAGACCCCGCCCGATGCACGCCAGCACCTCGCGCTCGCGCGGGGTCAGGCTCTCGACCTCCCGCGGCCCCCGCCGGGGGACGGACGACCGGAACTCCGAGATCAGCCGCCGGGTGACCGAGGGCGAGATGAGACCGTCGCCCCGGGCCACCACCCGGACGGCCTCCACCAGGGCGTCGGCGTCGGTGTTCTTGAGCAGGAAACCGGCGGCCCCCGCGCGCAGCGCCCCGAAGACGTACTCGTCGACGTCGAAGGTGGTCAGGATCAGCACGTCGGCGATCCCGCTCAGCTCGCGCGTGGCCGAGATCCCGTCCAGCTTCGGCATCCGGACGTCCATCAGCACGACGTCCGGCCTGAGCGCCGTGGCCATGGCCACGGCCTGCTCACCGTCCGCGGCCTCGCCGACGACCTCGATGTCGTCGTGGCCGCCGAGGATGAGGACGATCCCGGTGCGCACCGCCGCGTGATCGTCGGCGACCAGGACGCGGATGGTCACGGGTTCTCCTTGCGGGAAGGGGAGGCGGTCGCGTCCACGGACGGTGGAACGGCAGTGCCGGGAGGCGCGGCCAGGGTGGGGAGCACGGCCCGCACCCGCCAGCCGCCGCCGTGCGGACCGGCGTCCAACCGTCCGCCGACGAGCGCGGCGCGCTCCCGCATGCCGATGAGGCCCGCTCCCGCGCCGGGCAGGCCGGGCCCGGTCCCGTCGACCGGGTTGTCCACGGTCAGCACGACCTCCTCCGGCCGGTAGCCGATCACCGCCTCGGCCGTCCTGCCGCCGTGCTTGAGCGCGTTGGTCAGCGACTCCTGGACGATCCGGTAACCGGCGAGGTCCACCGCGGCGGGCAGTTCACGGGCCTCGCCGTCCACGCGCAACCGCACGTCCAGTCCGGCCTCGCGTGCCCGCTCCGCCAGCCGGTCGGCCTCGGCCACCCGGAGCCGGACGGCCTCGGCCTCCTCGCCCTCCTGCCGGAGCAGCCCGATCATGGAACGCATCTCGGCCATCCCCTGGACGCTGTTCTCCCGTACGGACTCCAGCACCTGCCGTACGACCGCCGGGTCCAGATCCCTGCGCGAGAGCACGGCCGTGGACTGGATGGCGATCGCGCTGAAGTGGTTGGCGATCATGTCGTGCAGCTCCCGCGCCATCCGGGTCCGCTCGGCCTGCACCGCCGTCTTCCGGTCCAGCTCGGCCAGGCGCGCCACCTGCTCGGCCCTGATCCGCTCGGACGCCGCCTGGTCCTCGTGCTGCCTGATGACCAGAGCGGTGATGACGGGGGTGACCCCGACGAGGCCGGCCTGGACCAGCGCGATGGCGAAGAGCGCGAGGTCCCGGGCGATGAACCCGGCCGCCGCGCCGCCGACGACGGCGATGACCGAGGTGATGCCGAGCATCCACCGGCCCAGCGGACGCGGGCCGTACCGGACCGCGGCGTAGAGGTTGTCCGTGACGATCAGCACGGTGCCCAGGGACGGGCCCATGGCGAGGTCCGCGGTGAACGCCACGACCCCGAGCCCGAGCGCGAGCAGCGGCCGGGCCCGCCGTACGGCGACGCCGAGGCAGGCGAGCAGGAGCGGCCCGGCGAACCACTGCACCGGGATCCCGTGGTCCACGTAGGATCCCGCGGCGAGCAGGACGAGGCCGACCGCGAGGCACAGCACGGCGCTCAGCACGTCGTCCCGTCTCATGTGATCCATCCCATCATCCCGGAGCGGCTGCTCCGCCCGGCTCCGGTACGACCGGCCGTACATACAAGGATGTAGGTGGATTCGTCGGCGATGACGATGACCCGGCCGGACCTGCCGGGCGATGCTGGAAGCATGGTTCTGGCAGTGATCATCGCATGCGAGGTCGGCTTCTGGGTCCTCCTCGCCCTGGGGCTGGCCTTCCGCTACCTGTGGGGCATGAGGCGGCTGAGCACGGTCCTGCTCCTGTGCGTGCCGCTGCTCGACGTGATCCTGTTGGCCACCGCCGTGATCGACATGCGCGGCGGGGCGCAGGGGAGCTGGCATCACGGCCTGGCCGCGGCCTATCTCGCCTACTCCGTCGTCTTCGGCCACCGGACCCTGAAGTGGGCCGACGCGAAGTTCGCCCACCGCTTCGCGGGAGGCCCGGAACCGGAGCGGCCTCCGGCGGGCGGAACGGCCCGGGCGCGTTACGAGTGGATCATGTGGATCAGGATCGTCATCGCCTACGGCATCGGCTGCGCCGTGCTGTACGGCCTGATCCTGATGGTCGGTGACCCCTCCCGGACGGCCGCCTTGAACGAGTTCATGATCGGGGCGTCGAAGGTGCCGCTGATCGCCCTGCTCTGGCCGCTGAGCTACACGCTGTTCCCGAAGAAGGTGCCGGACGGCTCCCAGGTGTGACCTCCAGGACGCCGGACCCCGTGCCCGCCGCGTGCGCCGCGGGCCCGGAATCCGGTGCGGGTCCGGGGAGCGGTGCGGCTGCGGAGCCCGGTGCGGCTGCGGAGTCCGCCGCGGGTCCGGCGTCCCGGAGCTCTCCCCGTTTCCATCGCGTGCGCGGCCTCCCGGTCCTGCCGGGGTTTCGGGTGCGGGTGCCCACCGCTCAGTTCCCCCGCGCGTACGCCAGGATCGCGAACACCAGACCGGCCAGGGAGATCAGCGCGGCGAGCGAGGGAAGCGGCCAGCGGGCCCGCTCCAGCGCCCGGATGCGGAGCTCGTGGTCGTTGACGTCCTCGGCCACCGACGCCATCTTCGCGTCGACGTGGTCGATCTTGGCGGTCTGGCGGTGGACCTTCCCGCCGAGGGACTTGAGCTCGTCGTAGACCTCACGAACTCCGATCATTATGGAACCGAGGTGATCGGCGCGCATCGGGACTCCTTGGGGCAGGTCGGGACAGTTACAATGGATTATCTGCCGCTAGTTGCCTTCTGTTACGGCTTTCCTCTGTATTGTTTCCTTTGACCTGCCATTACCTGTCTTGTATAAAGAAGAGGTGCCATCCATGGATGAGCGCGAGACGCCTCGGCGGCGTCTGGCGCGCCTGATGACCGAGCGGCGGGACGAGCTCGGCCTCTACTGGAACGACGTCGCGGGGCGGGCGGGGCTCACCAAGGAAGGGCTGAGGTCGGTCAGAGGCGGCGCGGGCACGATGCGCCCTCCCACCAAGCGCGGCATCGAGGCGGCGCTCCGGTGGACACGGGGCAGCGTGGACCGGATCCTCGAAGGCGGGGCGCCCGTCGCCCTGGAGGAGGAGACGACGGTTGCGGGCGCGGTCGTGCCTCCGGTGTCCCCGGCCGGCTCGGCGGTCGGCGTGCCCTCCGTACCCTCCGCGCCCGGTGACGCGGCGCTCGAAGCGCCCGATGCGGGCGTCGACCGCGGGATGCTCCGTTCGCAGCTCGGTGCCCTGAGCAGGGCCGGTCGCCGTACCGGCCGGACCCTCGGGGACATGCTCGTCGAGGGCGGATACGTCTCTCCTCTGGATCTCGCCCTCACGCCTCGCCGCCCTGATCCCGTGGTCGAGGAACTCGAGGGTGACCCCGACCTCCCCGACGAGGTGAAGCAGCGGATGCTGGAGGGTTACCGCGCCCTCCGGCAGGAGATCGCCGAATCCCTGCGCAAGCCGGACTGAGGGGGCGCGGGCCGGGGGGCGAACAGGACGGCGATCCGGGGCGCCGTGCGCTCGTAGCCGGTGATCAATTATTGGCTCAAGCACCTCCATGGGGTCTGGTAGAGTTCTCTCTGTCGCCGACCACCTCGGGTGGACGGGACAGGCAAGCGGCCGTAGCTCAATGGATAGAGCATCTGACTACGGATCAGAAGGTTAGGGGTTCGAGTCCTCTCGGCCGCGCAGCAGCTCAAAGGCCCATTCCGATCATCGGGATGGGCCTTTTCGATCTCCGTGCAGCAGTGAAGTGCAGCGACCGGGTCTGACGGCCGGTCAAGGCCGCCGTGCCTGTGGCGATAAAATTCGATCTTGTCGGTGCCTGCTGCGGGACAAGAGGATGCGTGCGTGGCCAGAGAGCGACAGATCTTGGCGTGTTCGGGTGTCCTGAACCCACCGGAGGGCTTTCCCCCGGAGCGCGTGGGCTCCCAGATCTGGCAGGCGCTCCGGCTCGCCGACGTCCGCGAGCCGCGCATCTGCCTCATCGCCACCGCGGTCGGTGACTCCCGGACGTACATCGACCGCTGGTACGAGCGGGCCGAGTTCTTCGGGGCCGGGGAGACGTCGCACCTGGAGCTGTTCGTCCGGCCGAACGTCACCGACATCCGCGCCCATCTCCTGGCCCAGGACGTGATCTTCGTGTCGGGTGGCAGCGTGGTGAACCTGCTGGCGGTCTGGCGTGCGCACCGTCTCGATGCCGTGCTGCGGGAGTGCTGGGAGGCGGGGGTCGTCCTGGCGGGGCAGAGCGCGGGAAGCATCTGCTGGCACCTGGGCGGGGTGACCGACTCCTTCGGGGACGCGCTCGATCCCGTCGATGACGGCTTGGGCTTCCTGCCGTACAGCAACGGAGTCCACGACGACCTGGCCGACCAGCCCCGGCGCCGGCGCTTCCGCGAACTCGTCGAGGCGGGGGAACTGCCGGGCGGGTACGCGACGGAGGACGGTGTCGCCCTCCACTACGTGGGTGAGCGGCTGCACGAGGTCGTGAGCGTGCTGCCCGAGCGGAGCGCGTGGTTCGTCGAGCGCGACGGAACGGGGCACCGCGAGGAGGCTCTTCCCGCCCGGTACTGGCCCCCTGCGGGCCTGTAGAGACGCGGAGAGGCCCTCAGCGGCCTGGAGGACATCCCGGTCCCGTGTCGCATGCCTGCCAGGGCTCAGGGCCTGTGCGACGGATCCGGCTTCAACCGGACGGCGTGGCCGAGGACCATACGCCGAACCACTGCTCGGCGTCGTACTCCACGAACCGCTCCACCGCCGTGCACGCGACCCCTGAGCCGGGTTCTCTCCGCTCCGTCGTCAAAGCGATCAAGGAGCAGTTCGTGAAGAGCAGCGTGCGCTTCTCCGCCAAGCGACGTGGCGGGCCCCCGTCCGCGGTGGACGGCCAGGCGTCCGGTGCGTACCGCTTCAGGGCTTCAGGCTTGTACGCCGCCGGCACGACGGAGATCTCCCAGGAGCCGGACGGGACGGGCCGCTCCCGGGTGATCGGCGTCGGCCGGGAGTCATGGCCCGGTTTCTCCGGTGACGCTCATGCGGGTTCTTCCAGTTTGCGGGCGATGCTTTCCAGCGCGGACAGGTCTGCGGGCGAGAGCCGGTCGACGACGTGGCGGCGGACCGATTCCAGGTGTGCCGGGGCGGCGTCCTCGAGCGTCTCCAGGCCGTGCTCGGTGAGGACGAGATAACAGCCCCGGCCGTCGTCCGGGTCGGGCTCGCGCCGCACGAGACCGCGGGTCTCCATGCGGGTGGCGTGCCGCGACAGGCGGCTGCGCGACCAGCCCATCTTGGCGGCCTGCTCGCGCAGCGTACTGGCGCGGCCCGGACGCTCGGAGAGCGTGCTGAGCACCTCGTAGTCAGGGTCGGACAGGCCGACCGCGGCCAGGTCGTGCGCCGTACGCGACTGGATCGCGATCATCATGCGGCGCAGGGCGCGCCAGGCGCGCTCCTCGTCCGCGTCGAGCCAGCGCACCGTCTCCTCCGAACTTCTCTTTGACATGTAAACAAGTTACCAGCTATGTTCATTTCCATGTCAACGAAACCCGTTCGAGTCCTTGTCCTCGTGTGCAGCACCCGTCCCGGTGCCCTCGGCCCTGCGGTGGGCCGGTGGCTGATCGACGCGATCGCGCCGCGGGCCACGGAACTGGGCGTGGAACTGCTGCCGGTGTCCCTGGGCGATCTCGCGCTGCCGTTCCTCGACGAGGAGGACGAGCCGGCCTCCGGCGTCTACCGGAACGAGCACACCAAGCGGTGGAGCGCGATGGTGGACTCGGCGGACGGCTTCATCGCGGTCACCCCCGAGTACAACTACGGCATGCCCGCGGCCTTCAAGAACGCCCTCGACTACCTGGGCCGGGAATGGGCGTGGAAGCCGATGGGGTTCGTCAGTTACGGCAACACCTCGGCGGGCACCCGGTCGGTCCAGCACGCCAAGCAGGTGGTGACCACGTTGCGGCTGGTGCCGCTGGGCGCCACGGTCGCCCTGCGCATCGCCGACGCGGTGGACGGCGGACGGCTCCGCCCCGACGCCGGCCGGGACCGGGCCGCCGTCGGGGTCCTGGACGAGCTCGTCCGCCTCGCCCACGCTCTGCGGCCGATGCGCGAGCGCACCCGCTCAGGCGCCGGGCCGGTGCCGGGGTCGTACGTCAGAGCGCTGACCCCGGACGACGCCGCGGAGGTTCTGGTGCTCCAGCGTTGCTGCTGGGTGGAGGAGGCGCTGGCCAACGACACCCTGGCCATCCCCGCCCTGGAGGAGTCGCTGGAGCAGGTACGCGCATGGTTGGCCACCTGGCAGACCACGGGTCTGTGGCGGGACGGCCGGCTCCTGGGCATGGTGCGCACGTGCCGCGTGGACGACGACTGGCACGTGGGCCGCCTCGGCGTCGTCCCCGATCTGCGCGGCCAGGGCGTGGGGCGCTGGCTGCTGCGCGAGGCCGAAGCCGCGGCCGACGACTCGTGCCGGCGCATCGTGCTGTCCACCGGCGCCCGCAGCCGGCACAACATCCGCCTCTACCACGCCCAGGGTTACCGCACGGAGTCGTCCGACGGCGCGACGGCCTTCCTCACCAAGCCTGTGCCCGCGGATGGCGCCGTCGGGATTCCCGACGAAGAGCCGGCAGGGGCGGGACGATGAGCCGCCGCCCCCGAGCGACCCCTGCTGGAGCCGCGCTCGGCCCCGTCGTCGCTATCCTCGCGGGCCGAAGCCCGTCATCAGGATGTGGACGGCGATGAGGACGACGGTCCAGAT
>NZ_BMQE01000070.1:0-21803 GCF_014647955.1 Planomonospora antibiotica
GTCAGCCCAGCTCACAGCCCATATTCGAGCCTCCAGGCCGCTGAATTACGCGGAACGCGGGCTTGACGGCACGGGACACGCAGTTCCGGTCTGTATAGGGTGGGCAGTAAAGATGAGACCCCAGCCGGTCTCCCTGGCAAGAGCGTCCGGCTGAGGCCTACCTGGGACGGCTCCCCTAGAGGGGGCCGTTCTCCTTCACGGCCTGCATCGCCAGCCACAGGGTCTGACTGATGCCGTGAATCGCGACGACGATCATGTTGGTGCGGTCAACCGGCTTGCGGTGACGCGGCTGTCGACGGTTCCGACTGCTCAATGTTGTTTCCCACCTCCTTCCCGCCTGCGGGGACGGCGTTCGGCCGGCCCGTGCTACCGCCCTTGCTGGGTGCATGGCGGAAAGGGTGCGCGAGCTTGTACTGGTGCGTCTTGGTGTAGCCCAGGGGTGCGGCCGGGGCTTTGACGATGCGCTCGCGAAACTCGGCAAGCTGGTGGGTGAGGAGCTCTTTGTAGCCGCGCTCGGCCGTGTCGGCCGACCACCCGTACCAGGCGGGGTAGCGTTCGGAGGCCAGGCCGAACCACGCGGGTTCGCACATCAGCACGAGGAGCATCGCCAGGCCGGGAAGCTTGAGCCGGGCGTCCAGTTCGTTAGTCCAGAACTCGTGGGGCAGCTGAATGTGCGCGTCCTTGTTGCCCAGGCCGGGGCGGGTGTAGGGCTGTCCGCTGCCGTCCTCCCGCAGGAGGGTCACGGCGGCTTCGGAGCGGCCGACCCGCTGGACCTGGATGAGGCGCCGGCCCTCCAGGCGATGAAGGATCTTGCTGACCGCGCCGAGGCTGGCGGCGTCGCTGGACGTGTTCTCCGTGGTGCCGAAGCAGCGGGCCCACACCCTGGAGTCCAGACGGGTGGTCCAACCGTCCGCGTTCTCCTTGCTGGTGACGGCGAGGATGAAGAGGTAGGCGAGGAGCCCGCGGTGATCCCTGTTCTTCACGAAGGTCGACAACACGCTCGGGCGCACTTCCTCGCTGCGGGGCTTCTGGACGAAATCACGCCGCAGGGGGGTCGCCATGCGCTTCGCCCGCGTAAGGAAGTGGACGCGGGTGTCGTAGGGGGTGGCGATGGCAGGCTCGGCGGCGGCGTGTTTCATGGAGGAAAGCAAAGCGCATGCAGGCCTGTTCAGCAACCGAGGTTTGATACGTAGCGCACCGTTGTAGCGGGTCCTATGGCAGTTCCTGGCAGGCCAAAGTGGAAGCCCAGTGGAAGGCCTAGCTGGTAGAGCCAAGTGAGAGCGTGGCGCAGCTCGTGATCTTGCCCTGCAGCGGGGGTACAGGAATGCCTCCTGAGCGCCACGTCGCGCAAGTTGACTGCCGCTAGGTTCCGGGAACCTCGAATCCTGTTCTCTCTGCCGACGGGCTCAGCCCGCTGTCGCGACCTGGTCGGCGGGCACGGTCCGAGCCTCGCGCCGGACGTCGGCGGGCATCACCGCGTAGGCCTCCACCGTCGTGTCGGTCCAGCGCGCCTCCGCCACGATCGCCAGCTCCCCCTCCGCCAGGACCACGGTGCCGGGAGCCAGCGCCCCGTGCACGGCGGCCAGGACCGTGTCGAGCACCTGGCGGGCCCCCTCGGCACCGCGCAGCGCCGCACCCCGGCCCCACGGCGGCAGATGCGGCCGAAGCGCCTGCTGCCATGCCTCGACCGGCTCATGCAACACCAGCCGCGCGAACAGGTCGAGGTAGCCGAACGCGACGTCGACCGGGTGCGGGTCGCCGGCCTCGACGGCGGCCGCCACCGCTTCGGCCCGCTCGTGCTCCGTCGGCCACAGGGTCGGACCGCCCTTGTAGGCGGCGCGCAGGACCGCGGCCACCTCGCCCGGCCGGGCGGTGAACAGGCTCACCTCCCGCTGTCCGGCGCGGACTCGCGTCTCGGTGACCCGCAGGGCCAGGGCGTGGCCGCGCCGGGCCGGGTCGGCGGCCATCTGCACGTTCAGCAGCTGCTCGCGGGCCCGCTGCTCTGCGGCCTCGGCCGTCCACCGGTTGACCGTGTCGATGCTCACGCCGCCGAGTTCGGCGGTGCGCCGCACGGTGATCCCGGCGGCACGGGCGGCCAGGACCGCCACCCGCACCTGCTCGGTCGCGGCCGCCAGCTCCGCTTGTGCCCGGGTGCGCCGCTCGGCCTCCCCGGTGAGCAGGGCCGCGGCCCTGGCCTGCCGCTGTTCGCGTGTCAGCTCGCCCATGAGGTCCTTCCGCCGGGAGGTCGCCTGTACCGGCGCCATAGCCTGATGCACCGGCATCGTTACGTCATATCCCCAGTTCAGAGCGGGTGAGGGGTTCTCCTCGCGGGCGCGCGCATGCGTTGGGGTGTCTTAAAAGCCGGGAAACGCCCCTCGGGGAGGGCACGGCCCAGCTGTCCTCGACGATGCGTCTCGTCGCGAGATCATCCCGGACCGCCGGACAGGGGCGAGGGCTGAGAGCCCCGTAGACGGCCCGGACCAAGCTGGGGGCTGTCTGACACCAAGAGGTGGTCGATCGCCCGTCTGCGTGGCCCTCAGACCCCTGATCGGCCCCGCGCACGGTGATCGCGATCGTCCGTCCTCCCGTTGACAGGCCCGACCCGGTCACCGCCCTGGTGCGACGCGGTGACCTTAACGACGTAAAGGGCATCACCTGTTACGCCTGACGAGGCCGGGCCATGTCGACGGCACGGGCGTAATGGCCCTGGAAGGCCACGGCCACCGACCCGATGGGGCCGTTGCGGTTCTTGCCGACGATCAGCTCCAGTTCGCCGACGGTGCCGGCGGCCGGGTCGTCGTTGCGGTACAGCAGGATCACCACGTCGCCGTCCTGCTCCAGGGCGCCGCTCTCGCGAAGGTCGGAGATCTGCGGCCGTTTGTCGGCCCGCTGCTCCACCCCCCGGTTGAGCTGGGCGACGACGACCACCGGGATCGCGAACTCCTTGGCGATGAGCTTCAGCTCCCGGCTCATCTCGGCCACCTCGACCTGCCGGTTCTCCGCCGTCTTGCGCCCGGCCGTCTGCAGCGGCCGCATGAGCTGCAGGTAGTCGACCACCAGCAGCCGGGCCGGGCCGATGCCGGGGCGGGGGGCCATCTTGCGCAGCTGGGCGCGCAACCGCTCGACGGTGACGTTCGTGGTGTCGTCGATCACCAGGTGCGGCGCCTCGGCCAGACGCGCCGACACCTGCGCGACCTTGCTCCACTGCTCATCGCTCAGCGTGCCGTTGCTCAGGTCGGTCAGCGGGATGCGGCCCTCGGCGGACAGCAGCCGGTTGGCCAGCTCACCGCGGGACATCTCCAGCGACGCCAGGTAGACCGGCAGTCCGTGCTGCAGGGCGGCATGGCGGGCGATGTCCAGGGCGACGACGGACTTGCCGACCGACGGGCGGGCACCCACGATCACGAGCTGGCCGGCCCGCAGTCCGCCGAGGAGCGCAGTCAGGTCGCGGTACGGCAGCGGGACGCGGCTGGAGTCGTCGCCGCGTTCCAACTGGTCGATGTGCGCGGCCATCAGCTCGGCCAGGCCGATGACGTCGGAGCCCTCCTCGCGGCCGGACAGCTCGGCGATGGCCCGCTCCCGCACGGCGTCGGCATCCTCGGCGTCGCCGCCGTAGCCGTAGGCGACCAGGCGGGTGCCCTCCTCGATGATCTGCCGCAGGATCGCCTTGTCCTTGACGATCCGCGCGTAGTAGAGCGCGTTGGCGGCCGTGGGCACCACGGCGGTCAGCGTGTGCAGGTAGGTGCCGCCGCCGACGCGGGCCAGCTCGCCGCGCCGCTCCAGCTCATCCAGCACGGTCAGGACGTCCACGGCCTCGCCGCGAGCGTTCATCTCGACGATGACCGCCGCGATCGCCCGGTGGCCGGGCCGGTAGAAGTCCTCCGGCCGGATGATCGCCGCGACGTCGTCGATGCACCGGGCTCCGATGAGCATGGCGCCCAGGGCGGACTGCTCGGCCTCGATGCTATGCGGGGGGACCCGGCCGAAGTCGGCGTCGGCCAGAGCGGCGAGGTCGTCGACGGGCGCGCTCATGCTGCGGCTCCTGCCTGGTAGTAGTCGGGGCTGGCGGGGTTGCAGCGCGGGCACGGCACCAACAGCAGGCGGCCGCCCTCCCTGCGATCGAGGGTGCGGTCGACGGGATCGCACTCGGGATCGTCGCACTTGGGCGGCAGTCCGCCGGAGGTCTTGTCCGCGGCCGCGGGCGTCGGTGCTGGCGGGGCGGGCAGGTTCGCCAGGCGCGAGGACCACACGGCGTACAGCGAGCGCACGCCCTCGAGTTCGGCGGTCAGCTCCGCCCGCAGGTCCTTTGGGGTCCATCCGTCGGCCCACGCCGCCGCGACCAGGTCGGCCAGCGCCTGGCGGTGGGCGCGGTTCGGCGGCCGCCGCCACGGCAGCTCCAGCACCCACGCGGTCGCCTCGTCGACGTCGGCCCCACCCTCGTCGCTGCGAGGTCCAGGAGCGGTGCCCGAGCGCCCGCGCTCGGCGTCTTCACCGGCGCCGGGGTCGGGGTTGCCAGTGGGAGTGAAACCCTCCTCCTCCTCCCTCTCCGGTGTGGCCGGTGCGGCCGTTGCAGACCCGTGTGACGGAGGAGGAGGAGGAACATCTCTGGAGGGAAGAGGTACCGCCGCACCGGTGCGGCTACCCCTGGCCGCATCCGTGCGGCTACCCCTGGCCGCATCCGTGCGGCTACCCCTGGCCGCATCCGTGCGGCTACCCCTGGCCGCATCCGTGCGGCTACCTCCTCGCCCTTCGCGGGCCGCTCGGCGGGCGGCGGCGCGGGCCGCAGCACGCTCGTCCCACCGCTCGTGGTCGAGCAGCTCGTAGACGCTCGGCAGGTGGCTACGCGGGTTGTCAGGGTCGCGGCGCCGGTGCACCCGGATCAGGCCGCGCTCCTCCAGCCGCTTGGTGACTCGGTCGACGGTGTCGACGCTGCGGCCGATGCACCCGGCCAGCACGGCCCGGGTGGGCACGTCGTCGCCGTCGGGGTCGGGGTCACTGTCGCGGCCCTCGACGTCGACGAACGACGCCAGCGCGGCGTACAGGGCTTTCTCTACCGGGTCCACCGACCCGTCGCGGGCCAGTTCGGCGTCGAACTTGACCCAGTCCATCGCGGCCGGCCTGACCACGCGGGGGGTGATCCTGGCCTGGGTGTCGGTCTGCGGGTCGGTCATCGGGCACCCCCGCGCAGGGCCGCTCCGGTTGCTGCGTTCGCCATGGCTCGCTTCCCGTGAGAACTGGGAGGAGCAGGCCGTGCGCGGCCCGCCCCTCGCGGTCCGGGAGTGTGTAGCGAAGGACTGACGCTTGCGTCCTGCTCCGACCTGGGGCGATCGGCCGCGACGGCGCTGGCCGTACGGCTGCGCGGGCGATCGGGCAGCTCATCACGGGTGTGCGCCTGTAGCGCGACCGGCTGCAGGCATGCGGGTCCCGGATCAAATCCGGCGGCGGGCTGCGTTACCGTGGAGGTAGCGAGGGGAGACAAATGGACCTCTCTCGTGAGGCTCGTCCCGGTTGAGTTTGGCGACTGTGGCGGGGCGAGCAGCTTGTTGACCGGCGGTTCTGGTGTCGCAGCAGCGGATTCCAGAGCCGCCGGTTTTGTATTTGAGGGATGAGTCTGTCGGGTTGCGAGCTTTACGTCTTGGCGATCGACTATCGGCGGTCAGTCCGGGATCGGATACGTGAACGACCACAGGAAACGGCTGGCGGCATGCACGCCGCGGGCGTACTCGATCGGCCGGCCTTCACGTGTTCTGGTAGTGCGACGTACCTCGACAACCGGTTCCCCCGCGGGCAACTCCAGGAGGAGTGCCTCCTCCGTCGTCGGCATCCGGGCTGAGATGTCCTCGGTGATCTCGTACGGCTCAAGGCCGCGCTCGGAAAGGACCGCGAACCCGCCACCGCGGCCGGCGATCCCGGGCCGGGGATCCACGATGGCCGTGCCCTCGACGTCCTCCCGCCGGTAGTAGCTGTTCATCGTGTGGGTCGGGTGGTTATCGCGGGTCATGACCCGGGCGCGCTCGTAGACGGGGGCGCCGACCTCGATGCCCAAGGCGGCGGCAATCTCCTCGTCTGCCTCTGTCAGTGCAACGTCCTGCGTCTGTCCACCCTGCTGCTCAACGGTTTCGCCGTCGGGCCGGTCGTCAGCATGAACTGTGACGATCGTGTTCTGCCACTTGTGCCGGGCATAGCGGTCGGGCCCCAGGCGACGGATCGGGTGGGATTCCCTTACGTAGGTGCCGCTACCGGTCTTGACGACGATGAGTCCCTCTGCGGCGAGGATCGACAGAGCGCGGTTGGCGGTGTTCTGGGTGACGCCGTAGCGCCGGGCGAGCTCCCGGCCACTGGGCAGCTTCCATCCGGGCTGTAGCCGCCCGGAGGTGATGTCGGAGCGCAAGTCCTCGGCGATCCGGCGCGAAGGCGTAGGCCGGTTCTCGTTCATGGTCCTACCGTACATGCGCGCTCTCAAAGTGCACTACTTCACTTTGGTTAAGACAGTTGTGCGTTGCCTCTTGACCCCTGTTGAGAGCGCATCTACTTTCAGGTGAGTGAGTCATTTTGACTTACGTCAGTTCGAGAGAGTCGCACCTCCGAGCTGGCAAATGAGAGCGGCCTCGGTGCTGTCACACCGAGGCCGCGACACGGACCACACCCCTGGAAGGACTGGCCCGATGCGAACCATCGTCCCCCCGATCCCTCGCCCCCGCACCCCGCTCGACGACCTCGATCTGCGTCCCCTCGCCTACGCCCTCGCCCGGATGGAGCCCGCGCTGACGGTGCCAGCCCTCCCGGGTGAGGACGCGGCCGCCGCTGCGGCCCGCGAGGACGCCGCCCGCGACATCCTCGACGACCTGCTGGTCGAGGCCGCCGACGAGATCGCCGACGGCAACGTGGAGATCTGGCACTACCGCCTGGCCGCCGCCGAGCAACTGCTCGGCCTGGTGGACACGGAGCTGGCGGCCGCGCAGGAGACCGTCGACCGCCTGGCCGCCCTCGCGCAGGGGGAGGGTCACTGATGGAGTTCCTCGTCGTCCTCACCCTGGCCAAGGCGGTTCACAACGGCATGCGCCAGGCCACGATCACCCGGACCGTCACCGCCGCCCCCGGCTCGACCCGCGAAGGTCTGCTGTCCTGGGCGCTCAACGAGGCCGGTCCGGAGATGGCCGGCTCCAACATCGTGTTCTTCAGCGCGGAGCCCAACGCCCTGCCGACCAGCGTCCGGGCGGTGAAGTGATGCAGGACTACCTCTTCTCCAGCGCGGTGCGCGGTCTGCATGAGGACCTCCAGGAGATCGCGGCCGGGATCGGCAAGACCACCGAGGTCCGCGAGGACCTGACCGACGTCAGCAACGGCCTGGCCGACATCAAGACCGAGATCACCGACCTCACCGCGGCGGTGCGCGAGCTGACCCAGGTCATCGCCACCGCGCAGACCCGGCCGCGTGCCGCTGGGCGGGCGCAGGTCATCCGCGCGGCCCTGGTGGCGCCCCTGATGGCGGTCTGCCTCACCGCGGCCCTGGTCCTGGCCATGGCCGCCGCGGGGGTGATCTGAGATGAGCATCACGCCCCCGGCGTCGGCGCCGACGCCCGACCCGGACGAGGTCGCCCGCGGCCTGGCGGAGATCGAGCGCTACACCGCGGCCCACAACCCGGTCCTGCTGGCTCCGGTCCCGGCTGTCGTCTCCCCCGAGGACGACGACCAGGACGACGAGCGCGAGGACGACCAGGAGGACGGCGAGACCGACCGGGTCCGCGCGCTGCGCGCGAAGGTCGCCGAGGCCCACCGCCTGGTCGAGCTGCAGGCCGACGACGCGCCGCTGCTGGTCGACACGACCAAGGTCCGCAAGCGCCGCCGGCGCGTGGCCGAGGCCGCCCGGCTGTACGCCCTGAGTCAGGATCCGACCGCGCTGGCCTGGCAGGACGCCCGGGTGCGCCGGATCACCACGGTCATGTCGATGTCGGCGGCCGTCATCGCCCTGGGCGTGTCCTCGATCGGCGTGCAGGCCTCCGTCGTCAAGGGCCTCGACCTCAACAAGGAGACCGACGCGTTCGGCTGGTGGGCGGCGTTCGGCGTGGAGCCGATCCTGTCGCTGCCGCTCCTGGCGGCCGTCGCTGTCCAGGCCTACGCCGCGATGCGTGGCCGGCCGATCGACCGCAAGAGCCCGGAGGGCAAGAAGCTCTTCAAGGCCGAGGCGCTGCTGCTTGGGCTGACGCTCGTGCTCAACTGCTGGCCCGCGATCAAGTGGGGCGGGTTCGATCTGCTGCCGCTGATCGTCCACTCGCTCGGGCCGCTCGGCGCGGTCACCGCGATCTGGCTCCTGCCGACGCTGTGGAAGATCCTTGGCGCACTCCCGGCGCCCGACCTTACTGGCCTTACGTACAGGGCAAACGCGGCCCCGCTGACCGTGCCGGACCCGCGCTCCGGTAAGGCCGGTAAGGCCGACGAGCTCGCTCCGCTGGTCGCTCAGGCGCGGTGCCTGATCGCCTCCGGGGAGCTGCCTCCGTACCCGTCCGCGAACCGCCTCCGTCAGGCCCTGAAATGCGGGATGGACGACGCCCGCGACGTCCGCGACGTGCTGAAAGGGGACGCACGATGACCCGCTCCCGTCTGGTGGCCCTGCTGGCCGCTCCACTGCTGGTCCTGTCGGCCTGCGGGTCGCCGGCCGATCCCGCCCCCGCTCCCGTCCCGGCCGTGCAGGACGCGCCGCTGCCGACCTGCGCCCCGCAGACCGCCTCCGACACGCCCCCGGAGCCGGTCATCGACGGCTCCTACGACCCGGCCGCCCACGACTGCTGAGGAGGAGGACCGATGCCCCGCAAGAAGACCACCAAGAAGGCGGCGGCCGCGCTCCGCCACCGACCGAAGGTCGTGCGCACCGCTGACGACGTCGGCGCGGTCTACCGGATGACCTGCACCTGCGGCACCACCGGCCGCGACTGGTACGCCCGGCCCCCGGCCAAGGAGGAGCTGGAGCGCCACATCGCCACGCTGCCCCGTGTCCCGGCGGGCCAGGAGTGCCGCGACCCCAAGCGGCACGACCGGCGCCACTGGGAGCCGTGCGGCCTGTGCGCGGGCCAAGAGGCCCTGTTCGACCTGGCGGACCTGGGGGTGGCCGGATGAGCCGCCCCCGCCGTAGCGAGTCCGGTATCCGCGCCCACCTGATCGGCGCCGTCATCGTCTCGGCGCTGGCCTGGTGGCTGCTGGCTCTGACCAGCCTGCCCGCCCTGGCGGCGGCATGGCTGGCCGGGGCGGTCGCCGGAATGGCGGCCGTGTCGGTGCTCGCGGCCGCCGGCCGCGCCGCCTCCTCCGTCCTGTCCCAGTCCGCTCCCCGGTCCCGCCGGAGCCCGCGAGGTGCCCGATGAGCAACACCGACGAGCCCATCACAGAGGTGGCCGAGAGCGCGTCCGCGCCTGTCGAGGCCGCGCCGATAGAGGGGACCGTGCTACCGGCGTCGACGCCGGTCCCGGCCCCCGAGCCGGTCGAGGCCGACGAGCCCGACGACGTCGACGAGGACGAGGACGACGAGCACCCGGAGGGCATCCCGGCGGCGCACCTGGCCGCCGGGGGCCTGTCGAGCGCGGCCGTGACGCTCGGGTCGCTGTACCAGCTGCTCGGGCTGCCCGGTCTGGTCGGCGGGGCGGTGCTGACCGGCGGCAGCGCCGTCGCCTACGTCCGCCACCGCTACCAGCGTCGTCAGCGCTCCACGTGGGGTGTGAGCTGGGAGGACGGCAAGGGTCGGCGTGGTCCTGGCCGCCGGGCAGGCTCCAGTTCGTCGGTGTTCGGCGGGGCGTTGCGCAGCGAGGGCCGCACCTCGCGCTCGGGTGGTCGATCCGCCGGCGGACTCGGGGGCGTGCTCGGTGGGCGGGCGGGCCGCTCGACCGCCAGCACGTCACGCTCGGGCGCTCTGGGCGGTCTGCTCGGTGGCCGGGGCACCCGCCCCTCGGGTGGCACCGAGCGTCCCGCCGGGCGAGGCCGCAGCGGCTCGGGCGGCTCGGTCCGGGAGCGCGCGGCCACCAGCTCGACGCGCGCGACCCGGTCGGCGACCGGCACGACGGCCACGGACAAGACCAAGGGCAAGAACGCCGCTGGCCCGAACTCCCCGATCCAGACGGTCCGGCACGCGGCCACCGCGACCGGCAAGGCCACCCGGGCGTTCGGCCGCCGCGCCCGTACGGCCGGTGCGGGCACCGCCCGCCTGTCCCGCGCCGGGGCGCAGCAGGTCAAGAAGGCCGCTGCCTGGGCCGATGAGAAGACCGGGCACCGGGCCGGGCGGGCCTACCAGGCGACCACGAAGGCCGCGCGCCGCGCCGCTCGCGCCACCGGGCGGGCCGCCGCCTCCCAGGCCCGCAAGGCCGGGGCTTGGGCCGACCGCAAGACCGGCGGCCGCGTCTCGACCGCGTGGAAGGCCGCCCGCACGACCAGCGAGGGCGAGCGCACGCGCTTCGGCGCCGCCCGCCGGCGGGCCGCCGCATCGCTGGGCGGCTGGCCGGGCGCGATGGCCGCGCCGCTGATCGCGCTGCTGGCCCTGGTGGTCGAGCGGTGGCGGGCCCACCGGCTCCGCAAGACCGAGAAGGCGGCCAAGGCCGCGGAGTCCTCTGCCGATGCCACCGAGAAGTCCGCTGAGACGCCGAAGGCGGAGACCACCACGACCAGCGCGGCCGCCACGACGGCGCAGGCCTGCGCCGAGGCCGCGGAGGAGACCACCTCCGTCGTCCACGGCGGCGAGGGCGAACCGCCCATCACCGCGACCGTCACCTGCCCCCGGTGCGGGAGCGCGCACGAGGTCACCGTGCCGGGCGGCGAGGCCAAGGCCGTCGTCACCTGCGGATGCGGCTATTCGATCACGTTCTTCCGCATCCCGGCCGACCGCCCCACCGAGCCCGCCCCGGCGGCCCCGACCGCTCACCGCCACCCCTACGCCCTCACCACCAACCGCACCTACGCAAGGAGGAACCCCATGGTGAACCCGCTGGTGTCGGCTGCCGCCGACCTCAACTCGGTGGCCGCCTCGCACGCGCCCGGCGACATGTGGGCCGTCACGCGCGAGATGGACCAGCTGTCGGAGATCCCGCTCAACGTGGCCATGGCGCTGCGCACCTACACGATGCGCCTGCAGTCCGGCGAGTACCCGATCAGCCCCGTGGTCGGCGAGGCCATGCACGAGCTGTACGCGCGCATGGCGCAGCTGGCGGCCGTCGCCGAGGACATCACCGCCCTGTACCGGCGCATCCACGCCCCCGACCTGGCCCGCGCGGAGGCACCGCGCAACAACGAGCACCTGTGGGACGTCGGCCGCAACGGCTGACCGCCCCCTGACCAGCCAGAACGCACGCTCAGAAGGAGAGGCCGACCGTGGGCACCCACACGAAGACCCGGACCCAGACCCAGCAGAAGACGGCCGTGGACTGGTCGCTGCGCCCGCGCGGGCCGGTTTCGGCGACGGTGCAGGGCTCCCTGGCCCTGGCCGCGCTGGCCACGGTCGGTGACGCGGTGGCCGTCTCGCCCGTGGTGGGCGGCGCGGCCACCGCGATCGGAGCGGCGGCCATGGTGGTGGCCGGCGCCCACCGCCAGCTCGGTCCCTCCGCCCTGATGTACCGGGTGGGCTGCTGGGTCGGCGGCGGCGCCTGGTGGACCTGGACGCTGATCGACACGCCGTGGACGCAGGGCGCGTGGGCGGCGCTCGGCATCGGCGCGGCGACCGCCGGAATCCTGGCCCCGCTGGGCCGGGCCACCAAGCCCCGCCGGTCCGCCGGCGGATCGGTCACGCCGGGCACCGCCCTGGTGCCGCGCGCTCACGCGGCGCTGGCCACCGAGTGGGAGGACCGCATCCGCCGCTGCTGCAACGGCCTGGCCGTGCGCATCGAGCAGGTGGAGGAGTGGCCGACCAAGACCGGCTACAGCCTCCTGGTCGTCCTGCCGCCGGGCGGAGTCACCGACGCCCGTCTCAAGCAGGCCTGCGAGGGCATGGCCAACGACGCGCGGCTGCCGCTGGGCTGCGGCGTGGAGGTCCTGCCGCCCCGGGCCGGGCAGCTGCGTGGCACGGTGTGGCTGGAGGTGGCCACCGTCGACCGGCTGGCCGCCGACATCGACCACCCCGGCGACTACAGCCCCCGCTCGGTCATCGACGGCATCACCATCGGCGAGTACCGCAACGGTCAGCCCATGCGGCTGAACATGCGCCAGCCCCGCACCATCGTGGTCGGCACCACCGGTTCGGCGAAGACCGGCACGCTGCACACCATCACTGCGGAGCTGGGCCGCTGCTTCGACAACCTGCCCTGGCACATGGACCTCAACGGCGGCGGCGTCGCCCAGGCGTGGGTGCGGCCGTGGATGGACGGCGAGGTCGACCGGCCCGCGATCGACTGGGCCGCCTCCTGCCCGGAGGAGGCGCTGCTGATGGCCGATGCGCAGGTGCGCATCCTGCTGGAGCGCAAGACCGCCTACGCCCAGCTGCGCGTCGACTCCGACACCGACCTGCTGCCGGTCTCCGCCTCCGTCCCGCAGGTCACGATCATCCTGGACGAGGGCGCCGAGGTCCTGGCCCCCGACGTGCGCGACCCCATCGAGCGCGGCATCCGCGACCGCATCGAGAAGATCGCCCGGCTCGGGCGGGCGGACGCCTGCCAGGTGGTGGTCTCGGCGCTGCGCTCGATCTCCTCGACCGTCTCCACCGACCTGCTGGCCCTGCTGCACAACCGGATCATCATGGCGGGCTGCGCCCAGAAGGAGGTCACCTACCTGTACGAGTCGGCCAACGGCGCCGACATCATGGAGCTGTCCGGCCCGGGCAGCGGCTTCGTGCGCATCCACGGCAACGAGGAAGTGCGCGCGTGGAAGGCCTGGCGGATGAAGCCGCAGCGCGACATCCGCCCCGCTTCGCTGGCCATGAGCCGCAACCGCACCGAGCTGGACGCGCCGTCCGTGGCGGCCGCCGGCGAGGCCTACCGAGGGCGGCACGAGCGGATGCGCTGGTGCTTCTCGACACCGGCCCAGCGCGCCCGCCTGCCCCGGCCGCGCCCGATCGAGCTGCCCGGCATCACCGACGACCGCGGCAACCCGGTGATCTGGGACCCGGCGCTGACCCACCCGGCCGAAGGGCAGGAGGGCCAGGGCGCCATGGTGGCGTCCCCGCGCCCGACGCCGTCCGCTCCGGCTGCCGGGCAGCGCCCGCACCTGACGGCCCTGCCCGGCGGCGCGACCGCGGACGCGAGCACCTGGGCCGACCCGATCGAGCTGGCCCGCCGTTCCCGGCCGCAGGTCGCTCCGGTCGCTGACGCCTCCCAGTGGGCCGACCCGCGGGAGATGCTGCGCGCCACCCAGGTACGCCCCGCCGCGCCGTCGACTCCGGCGGTCCCGGCCGTGCCCGCCGCCCCGGTGGCGCCGGTTCCGGAGATCCTGCGCCGTGCCCTGGCGGTCTTCGAGTCCATGCGCACCGAGCGGCTCCACTCCGAGGAACTGGCGGCCGCGCTCGGGCTGACCATGACCGAGCTGGCCGATCTGCTGCGCCCGCTGGAGGTCCGGCCGCTGCCGAACAAGTTCTCCCGGGGCGGCCAGGAGCGGCGCGGCTACGCGCGCGCGGCCCTGGAGACGGCTGCGGAGCGTATCACCCGGGGCGAGATCGAGGTGCCCGCCGACGTCGCCGCCTGGCCCGCCGCCTGACCATCGACTCCCCCGTGGGGGTCCCCCGGGGGAGGCCCACACCCCCCACCCTCCCCCGGGGGACCCCCACGGCCGCTGAACAGCAGAAACAAAGGGTTGGGGGGGTCGGGGGGGTGGTCCAGGACCCCGGGTTTCCGCCCCTGTGGAGCCCGCACAGGCCCTCTCCGGCAGACCCCCACGACCCCCACGACCCCCACACCCGCTCTCGCCGGCACCGCTCCCGCCCGGCGGACTATCCCGCTCCGACTGTCACCCACCGTCACCACAAGGAGGACCCCTGATGGGCAAGCGCACCCCCGCCGCGAAGATCACCTCGTTCGGCTACGGCCACGCCCCGGCACCCGAGGCCGACATCGTCATCGACGCCCGCCGCCGCTTCCGCGACCCGCACACCGACCCGGCCATGCGCGAGCTGACCGGCCTGGACCCCACGATCTACCGCCACGTCCTTGCCACCCCGGGCGTGCGGGCCGCGATCGGTCACACCGTCGCCCTGGTGCGCGAGCTGACCGCGACCGCCAGCGGCCCGGTCACCGTCGCGGTCGGCTGCACCGGCGGCCGCCACCGGGCCGTGGCCATGACCGAGGCCATCGCGGGCGACTTGTCGGCCGCGGGTCTGGTCGTCCGCCTGACCCACCGCGACGTGACCAAGCCGCTCATCCGGCGCTGAGGCGTTGCGGGTGCTCGCCCGGCCGGTGGTCGGGCGGGTGCCCGGAGCGGTCCAGCTCCCGACATTCACCACCAGGAGGACCGATGGGCCACAAGCGACCGACCTTCGTGGAGCGCAGCGACCGCGGCGACTGCTTCTCCGCGGGCTGCTCCCGCCGCCCCACCACCATGATCACGTTCAAGGGCGAGATGGTCTGGTCCTGCGCCAGCCACTCCAGCGCCGACGGCCGGTTCTGACCTCGGAAAGGACGCCCCGAGATGACCGAGACGATCGTCTGCGACTGCTGCGGCAACTACGCCACCGTCGACGCCCGCGACCAGGTCGTGCACTACGCCCACGGCGACGACCCCGCCGCCAGGCGCATCCGCCACGAGCTCGTCACCACCGCCCGCCGACGGTAGGCCCTGGACGGGCGCGTCCAGGCTGCACACCCGGACGCGCCCTCGATCACCCACCCGAACCAGCCGAGGACCGAGAAGGGATCACCACCATCATGGCCGAGCCCAGCAAGCGGATCTGGACCTGCCCCGGATGCGGCGCCCAGACCAGCGGCGCCCCCCGATGCCCGCGCCCGTCAGCCCCGGGATGCAAGCGATGACCGCCCACGCCGCCTTCGCCGCGACCTTCGCGGCGCTGTATGCCGCCCACACCTTCGGTGATCACTGGTGGGGCCAGACCCACCACCAGGCCCTGCACAAGGGCCTGCCGGGACGTGAGGGCCGCCGCCACTGCGCCGCTCACGTCCTGCAGCTCGCCGCCGTCAAGGCCGGGTTCCTGGCCGCACTGCTGGCCGTCACCGGCCTGCGCCTGGCCCCGCTCGCCGTGGCCGCCAGCCTCCTGCTCGACGGGATCAGCCACTACTGGGCCGACCGCCGAACCACCCTCGCCCGCTTGGCGAAGGCGACCGGCAAGGGCGACTTCTACCGGCTCGGTGCCCCGCGGCCCGGCCACAACGACGCGCCGCATCTCGGGACGGGCGCCTACGCCCTCGACCAGTCCTGGCATGTGGCGTGGCTGTTCGTCGCGGCCCTCATCATGGCGGCCTGACCGGCCCGCCGGTCCATCACCCGGGGCCGTCCCTCCACTGCGGAGGGACGGCCCTTCGCTATTGGTCGGCCTCCTGCTGCGCCGCGAGTTCGGCCAGCAGCGCCGCCCGAAGGCCGGCCGCAAGCGTAGGAGCTTGACGGCATCCTGCGGTCAGGATCGCCGCGAGCGCCTCGTGTTTGGTCGCCCGCCCGGCCGTGGCCGCCAGCAGCTGCTCCACAGCCGCGTCCAGATCCTCGGCGACCTGCGTCGGCAGGTAGTAAGTCCGGCGGGTCATCCCGGCTGGCTCGCCTCTGCGACGCTTCGGAGGCGTGTATGAGGTAGGTACACCTGTATCTGACGACGGTGTACTTGCCGGTGAGGCGTCACTGAACCGGCCGCCCAGGGTGGCCATGCGGGCGGCCTCGGTGCTCGCGGCGACCCCCTTGGGCGGGCCGATCTTCTTCGCCGGGGTCACGCCTGCCCTCCGTCCGCACTGTCGCCTGCCAGGACCTTGGCCAGCTGGCGGAACTCGGCGGCCGATGGCGACTCCGGCGCGTAGGCGACCACCGGCAGGCTCTCGCGCCAGGCCTCCCGAACCTCCTTCAGGTCGCGGATCTCTCCGAGCACGGCCAGCGGCATCTTGTGCAGATCTTCCAGGGCGGAGGTGACGATGCGGCCCTTGCGCCGGTCCAGCAGGTTGACGACCATCCCCACCACCTCGATCTCGATGCGCAGGTCGGATTGAGCGGATGCCACCTGTTCCAGCAGCAGGCGTAGCGCGCGGAACGTTGAGTCCTCGGCCTGGACCGGGATGAGGACGCGGCGGGAGGCCACCAACGCGTTGTCGGTGAGCGCCCCCAAGGAGGGCGGGCAGTCGATCAGGCACACGTCGTAGACGCCCAGGCCGGCCAAGCGCTCGGTGACCAGCTGCAGGCGCCACTCCATCCCACGGTGCTGGTAGAGCTGCCGTTCCAGCATGAACATCTCCACCGAGGTCGGCACGATGTCGATCCCGTCGCGCCAGGGAACCACCAGGGCGGCGACCGCCTCGGGAGTGACGGCGCCGGAGTCAGCGAGCAGCACGTCGTACAGGGCGGCCGGGCGGGTCGCCTCCGGCATGCCGCAGGCCTCGGTCAGGTGCCCCTGCGGGTCCAGGTCGATCATGACGACCCGGTATCCCAGTTCGGCCAGGGCCCCGGCGAGGTTCATGGTGGTGGCGGTCTTGCCGACCCCACCCTTCTGGTTGAGGACCGCGAGAGTGAACACCTCGGCACCGTATCGGCCCCACCTCGCATACACAGGTAGAACCCTCATACACCTGTAGAAGAGGCTTGTACATGCGTGTATGAGGTGTCTCATACACGACTCATACGACGAGGCGGCACATGCTTCTCGTGCCGCGCCGGGACTTCAGCCCGGGGCTTCGATGGACGGGGGGCGACGAAGGAGGTCCCCGGTCTCCGATCGCCCCGACCACCTACGGGGGGCGGCCACCCCCGGCGATCGTCACGGCCCCGGCCCGGTACGGCTGCGGGGAGGATCGGTACCGATGTTGGCGGTAGCCGACCCCCCGCCCGACCTTGATCATTCATTAATGCGTAGGTGTGAGGTTCGGGACCGGGAGGCGGGAGGATGGGCGGCATGTCGACGGAGTTGAAGCGGGTGGCCCTGATCGGTGGGCCGCTGGACGGTCGGGAGTTCTTCGTGGGGATCGCTTCGGAGGGCGCGTACGTGAGCGTGCCGGGGCGGCCTGGCGGGCTCTACGGATCGACGCCGGACGAGGATCCGGATGTCTGGGTCTACGGCGGGGCCAACGCCTGAGATTCCAAGGATCCGACCGGCGCTGAGGGGCGGACGGAGCGCGGGCGGCGCGGGCCGGGACCGGCCGCCAGGGCCGCACGCCCGGCCCGCGGCCGCCGAGCGCGACGGCCGCGCCGTCGGCGCGGCCGCTTGATCCCTATGAGAACAATTCGGCAGCCCACCGTTCGGCAAGGAGGACCTGGTGCCCGAGTGCCCGCGCTGCGATGCGCCCGTCACCGATCCGGACTGGGCACCGTACTGCTCCTCGCTGTGCCTGATCTCCCCCGAGGACCCGCCCCCGCCGTGGGTGCACGAGCACGTGATGGGCGCGGTCCGGGACGCGCTGCAGCGGCGCCGTGAGGAGATCGCCGAGCTGGAGCGGATGTGGCAGGCCGACCCGGGCGAGTAGCCCGCCCGATCCGCCGGCGGATTCTTTCGGCAACTCCTCCGCGGCCGCCACGGCGGCCGCCTTGAACCCGTGAAGAAAGTTCTCATCCGCCGATCGGGGGCCCGCGCTTCATAAGGTGCCCTTACGCACTAACTTGCACCGGAAAACGGACACGCTCAGCGTTTCGTCCGGGACGATACTCGGTGCGCAATCCGGCCGCCGCCGACCGTGCGCAGGGCGCGCTTATCCCGCTCGTGCGCCCGGCGAAATCCCCCGCCGTGCGGCCTCCAACGCAACGCCCCGCAGCGCCCCGGGCGACCCCGATCAGGAGTCCTGATCGCTCGTCTCATCGCCGCCCGATCAGTGCCGCCGATCGCCGTCGCGGCCGCGACAAAATGACACGCCTTCCGGGACACCCTTGCACCCCGTTACCTCACCGCGGCGGCCGCCACCGCGACCGCTCGCCACCTGGCCGGACGGGAAACCAAGGGGGGCGCGCCGCGCGCCCCAGTGCGCGCCCCCCTGCGCGCGGGGGTACGCGCCCCCTTTTCCCGGCCGCTCGATCAGCCCGGCCGAGCGCATATCTTGCGCCCGCTGTCCCGGTCGCCGGCGACTCGCTCGCCCCCTCGCCGAGCCCGCCGAGTCGGTAAGTCCGACTTATCTACCAACTTGCTCCGGAGAACGGGTCCGGCTTCCGTTTCGTCCGGGACGGAATCCGGGCGCGTAATTCCGCCGCCGCAACGCGTCGACGACGCACCGCGGACCGGCTCGGCGAGCGCCTGGACGACGCCGAGCGGGCCGCGCTCGACCGTCTCCGTCCCCTCGCCGAGCGCGGTGCGCCTCGCACGCCGGTAACTCCGGTTTATGTACTAACTTGCTCCGCGCCGAAGCACGGGAAATCTCCTCGCCGGTGACGCGCGGACGGCTCAACTTCTGCGCCGGGTGACCTCGTTTCGGAGGTAGTCCAGGCCGCCCGGGTAGGCGTCGCCGAGGTCCACCACGGCCTCCACGAGCGCGTTGTAGAGGCGGGCGTGGTGCCAGTGCTGGCGGCCGAGCTCGCCATCACGCAGCTGCTCGCCGAGCGCTTCGAGCAGAGCGATCCACGCGCGCGCCGACGTCGGCACGCCCGGTTCGGGGCTCGGTTTGGCGGGCTTGGGCGGCGCGGGCGGCTTGGGCCGCACCGTGACGGTGCGCGTCTCGGTGACCGTCTCGCGGATCAGCTCGCGCACCGGCTCGGTGCGCAGCACCCCGGCGGCGATGTCACGCTGCAGGCGCCGCTCCGCGCTGCGCACCTCCCAGGCCCGGTTGCGGCACGCCTTGGAGCAGTAGACGGCGGGCCGGCCGCGTCCGGAGTAGGGCACCATCTCCCGGCACCAGGCGCATGTGCGGCCGTCCAGGCTGTACGTCGCGCGGACGTAGACGGAGACGTTTTCCTCGTGGTCGGACGACATCGCGGACCTCTTTTCGTCCCGGACGCATCGGCGCGAAGGTGACGATGCCTTAGCACTGTAGTTGATCTTGTATTTCTATTTAGTTCACATATGTCCTATATATGCATATATGCATTAATTGTCTATTTAATTCATGTATTCTCTATTTTTCACTTATGTACCATTTGTAGTATTCATGTAGTTTTAGTTAATTTGTCTGGTTTATCTGTTCTGGCTTCTCTGTTCTCAGCTCTGCCGTCTGCTGCCCGCCGCGCCCCGCCGGAAGGGCGGCCAGCCGTCGGCGGTCCCGGCGGTCAAGCCCGCCGACCGAGCGAAGCGAGGGAGCGGGCTTGAGGGGCGGGCCGTGACGGCTACGCTCGCCCGCCCGGGGCGCGCCGGGGCAGACACGGCGACGCCCCGCCGTACGGCTCGCGCCGGGGCGGGGCGTGTCGGTGCGGGGGCTACCCGCAGGCCTTGGCCCACCGCTCGTGGGCGGTCTGGCGGGTGATGCCGACGGCGGCGCCGATGTCGGCCCAGGACCGGTCGTCGGCGCGGGCGGCGCGCACGGCCTCCTCCAGGCGCTCGGTGGCGGCCTTGGCGGCCGCGGCCGCCTCCTGAACGGCGCGCAGGGTGGCCGGGGTCAGGTGACCGGCCCACTGCTCCCGGATGGCCGCCGCGACGGCGTCGGGGGCGTCGTCGCCGTCCTTCGGGGCGGGGTAGGTCGGGTGGGAGGGGCCGACCCATCCGCAGTCGCAGCGCCCGCGCCATCCGCCGGGCAGCGGGTCGGCCCATCCCTCGTGCCCGTCGTCGCTCAGCCAGCCCATCGCCGTACCCCTTCCATGTCAGGGAACCCTGACAGTCAGCATGTCAGGGTTCCCTGACATGGTCAAGTCCCGGGAATAGGAATTCCCGCAAGTTGACCCTCTGGGAATCGGGTGAAACCGGGCATTGGGCCCGCCGTCAGCCGACCGCCTCCGGCGTCCCGGTCCCGTCCTCGCCGTCCGGCGCGGGGGCACCGCCCTCCGCGCCCGGCGCGGCCGGCTCCGGTTCCTCCTGCCGCCGCAGCAGCCCGGTCCCGTCCGGCTGCTCCGCGACCGTCCACCCTGGCGGCCAGACATGACCACGATCCGGCCGCAGCACTCGGGCGTCCTCACCGTCGAACGGGGCGGTCTCGGTGAAGGTCGCCCTGCCGAATAGGGCGGTCTCGGTGAAGGTTGCCCCGTCGAACAGGGCGATCCCGGTGAAGTCCACCCCGTCGAACCAGGCGTCCCTAGTGAAGACCGCCCCGTCGAACTGAGCGCTCTTGGTGAAGGTTGCCCCGTCGAACAGGGCGATCTCGGTGAAGGTTGCCCCGCCGAACCAGGCGTCCCTAGTGAAGGTCGCCCCGCCGAACCAGGCGGTCTTGGTGAAGGTCGCCCCGCCGAACAGGGCGGTCTTGGTGAAGGTCGCCCCGCCGAACAGGGCGGTCTCAGTGAAGACCGCCCTGCCGAACCAGGCGTCCCCGGTGAAGGTCGCCCCGCCGAACCCGGCTTTTGCCATGCGGCAGTCCTGGAAGTCGAGGTCGATGAGGGCGGCGCCGGCCAGGTCGAGACGCATGCCGTCCCAGAAGCGGACATCAGCCGGCTGGCCGCTGTCACGTTCTCCGGGGGCGCGTTCGTCACGCAGGTGATCGCCGAGGATGCGCTGGGCGGTCAGGCGGACCTGCCGCTCGCCTTCGGCGTCGTCGGTCTTGTCGGCGGCGGGTTGCTCGGGTAGCGGGGTCTCCTCGTTGCCGGGCGTGGGCGGATGCAGCCACCGGTCATTCGACGGGGGAGCCGACCGGGCGGGCGGAGCCTGGACCGGCTCCGGTGCCGGGACGGGTGGGGTGTAAGGCATGCGCAGGTAGGCGCAAATGACGTTGACGATGGTCTGGCGGTGGCCGGGGTTGTCCTGGGCCAGGCGCTCCAGCGCGTACAGACCGCCCAGGCGCACGGCGGCCTTGTCGTGGCCGAGCTGCTCGACGGCCTTGGTGTACAGCTCGGTGACCCGGCGCTCGGCGGCGTCGTGGCTGGTGTGGAGGGTGGCGATCTCCTGATGGCGCTGCCGCCGGAACGCCAGCATCAAGGTGATGGCCGCGCCGATGCCGGCCCCGGCGGCCAGGGCGGTGCGCAGGACCTCGCTGCGCACCTGGACGAGGGTGACCCCCGAAGGCAGCGGGGCGGCCGTCGACGCCGGGGCCGGGGTGGCCGCGGGCCCGCCGCCGGAGGAAGCGGAGGCGCCGGTGAGCAGCCACCAGGCCACCCCGAACACGGCGGCGCCGATGCCCAGCGCGACCGGGACGATCCACCAGCCGGCCGGGCGCGGCGGACGCAGATGCGGCGGAACCGCCGCGGCAGGAACCGGATCGGGGAAGGGAGAGCGGCGCATCCATGCAGGCAGACCCATACCGGCCATATCAGCGCGCGGAGGCGTCCCGCTCCCGTGCGATCCATAGATCGTTACCGACTCGGGGCCGGTCCCATCCGGGCGGCGCGGTCTACTCCCGGCGATCCTGAAAACTTTGGGAGTACTGGACCTATTTTCAATGTGGCCACCGCTGCGCTCCGGTTGGCTGCCATCCGCCTGCAGTACCGCGTTAACAGCGCACTCACACCCGCCAGCCCCGGCTCTGAGCCCCCGCAGACCCACCGCGGCCACGCGCCTCAGTAAGGCAAACGGCAGGGGCCGATGCGCTGACTATCGCTGTCCAACCGCGGCGCTCGCCACAGCAGCCGGTAAGCGGTCCCGCGCCTTGACCCGCGTTCCGCGTAATTCAGGGCCCCTAGAGGCTGGCACGACCTGAACGTGCTGGTCA
>NZ_BMQE01000071.1:0-20567 GCF_014647955.1 Planomonospora antibiotica
CCCGGCGCAGCAGCCGGACGGTAGTTCACAACGAGGCAAACGTTGCCTGATGCGGCACTAGCACCTGAGGAAGGATCGGCCGAGCGCAAGTACTCCGTAATGGAGAGCGTGATGGACGGCCCGATCCTGCGGGTCCGCGTGATCGAGGAGGCCCCGGCCAAAGGACTGTTCCTGTGGGTACGGCGAGCGGCGGCTGGACAACTGCTGGAGGCACTGGTTACCGGCCTCGCCGGGCTGAAGCTGACTCCGCTGACCGAGGCGTTCGCGCAGGGGCGGTTATCTCCGGTCCCCCCTGATCCGGGAACACCCACGGGGCGGAACCCGGAACAGCGCCGGGCGAGGGCGGCCTGTTGCGCACCGGGTCTGCACGTCGTCTGGGGGCCGCCGGGAACGGGGAAGACCGCGGTCATCGTCGATGCTCTCGGGCATCTCGTGGCCCAGGGGAAGAGCGTTCTGCTCGTCTCGGGCACCAACGTGGCGGTGGACAATGCCCTGCACAGGGCGGCCCGAGATCTAGACCCGACGCCGGGGGCACTGCTACGGATCGGCACCCCACACATGCCTGAGGTGGCGGAGGATCAGCGGATCTGCTTGGCCAAACTGCAACAGGCCCGTCTCGGCGAGCTGGAGCGACGCCGGACAACTCTGGTCGAGAAGATCACTGAAGTGCGTGGTGATCAGCGTATCCATGCTCTGGAGGAGGCGCACGACCGGCTGGAAGGGTTCGCCGCCGACCGTTATGAGGCCGCACGAGTACGGCTCGGGCAGCTGGCGGAGCTGGAACGGCTTCGTGGAGAACTGGACGCCGCGCGAGCCGAGAGCTTGCAGGCCGTGCGCAGGGAGCGGCACGCGACGGAAGAGGAGCAGCGGACGGTCATAGCGTGGGAGGAGACCTCGGAGACCCGGCACCGGTTGGAGGATGCGCGGAAGATCGAACAAGAGCTCGCCGGGTTGCAGCTCGAGCTGGATCGAGCGGAGACGGTGAAACTTCGAGCCGAACAAGAATGGCGACGATGGGATCGGGAGATGGTCGAGAGCGAGAATCGTTCCCGTCTCTGGCGTTCCACTCACCGCGCCGTGCTGCGAAGCCTTTCGGACTCGAGGGAGGCCGCCCGTAGAGAGCTGGCCGAAGCGGATGCCCGACTGGCACGGATGTCGGAGATCGCATTTCGGTCGAGCGCGGAACTGCGCCGCCGGAGAGCCGGACTCCTCCAACAGGTGGTGTTCAAACCCGCGGAGATCGAGCGGCGGGCCGATCGGCGCATCCAGGCGGAGGCTCGGCGATTGGAGAGCCGACAGGCCGTGGCGCGGGCAGAGCAAGAGGTCGGGGTCTGGGAAAGATCCGTGGCCGAGGCCGAACGACGTCCGTTGCCGGAGCCCGAGGACGCCGATCTGGTGAGGCGGGCGGACGCCGAGGGGCTGCCCCGGCTGTATATGCGACGACCGCAGCTGGAGGCGGAGGCGAGACCGGCACTGACCACGCTGGCGGAACTGGAGAAGGAGCATGAGAAGCTCCTGGCCGAACAGCGTCGGATGGCACGGGACGCGGAGCGGGAGCTGATCGACTCCGCCCAGGTCATCGCGACCACCCACGCGATGCTGAGAATGCGGCCGTCCCTGCGGGAACGCCGCTACGACTTCGTCCTGGTGGATGAGGCGGCTGCCTCCACGCCTGCGGAGGTGCTTTACGCGGTCAGTCGAGCCGAACTGGGGACGACGCTGCTGGGTGACTCTCTGCAGAACGGTCCCATCGTCACGGGAGCACTGGCGAAGTCCCGGGAGGAGTGTGTTCAGAAGTGGTTGCGGCGGGACCCGTTCGAGGCCGTCGGAGTGTTTCCGCGGGCGGCCGATCAGCCAGGATGTGTGATGCTCACCCGGCAGTACCGGTTCGGAAAATCGATCAACGAGCTGGCCAACCGGGTGGCTTACGAGGGCAGGCTGGCGCCGGGAACGGGGAAGCGCGACGAGATCGTCTTCATCGACGTGGACGGGCTCGGTGACCAGCTCGCCGGCGTGCAGAGAGTCGGCTCCTCACGTAGCTGGCCGATCGGCCCCCTGCTGGCCAAGGCACTCGCCCAGCATCACTTGATCGACAACGGCGAGCGGGCGGTGGGGGTGGTCACGCCGTACAAACCGCACCGGCAGCTCCTGGCCGATTCGTTCGCCGACGCGGGCCTGCCGGTTTCGGTGGAGGCCGGTACGGTGCACAGTTTCCAGGGCCGGGAGTTCGAGACAGTGATCTTCGATCTCGTGGAAGACGGAAACGGCTGGTTGAGCAGCTCCGAACTCGACGCAGTCCGGGTGTTCAACGTGGGAGCGACTCGAGCCGAGTACAGGTTGTACGTCATCGCGTCACGTCCCGCTCTGAGCAGGGCCAGACCGGGATCTCCGCTCAGTGCGGTCCGGGACATGATCCGTTCAGGCACCGTCCAGACGGTCTCCGCGTCCGCACTACTCGGTACGGCCGACCTGGGCGGTGGCTCCGGAGTGTTGTACGAACTCTGGGACGCGGTGCGCTCCTACGCGAGAGTCGTCAGCGTTCTGGACGAGGAGGTTCTGCCTGAAGCGCTCCTGGACGAGCTCGTCCGGGCGGAACGGAGCATCTGGTTGTGGAGCCCGTGGACGGCTCGGGCCGTACGTGGCTACCTGCCCGCGCTGACCGATGCCGTGGACAGAGGAGTGGACGTACGGGTGATCACCCGGCCCTCCTACCAGGTCAACTCGACGATGCAGCCCTACGTGGCGCAACTGGCCGCGATGTTGCCGCACGTGGTGTTTCTCAAAGACCAGCATCAGAAGCTAGCCGTCATCGATGAGCGCCTGACGTTCATCGGCAGTATGAACGTGCTCTCGCACGCCGGGACGAAACCGCGGGAGATCATGAGCGTGCTGGAGGGACGGGGGATCGCGGCCCGGATGCTGGAGCACGAACGAGCCGACCAACTCGTGCGCCCGCCTAGTTGCCCCAGCTGCCAGGAGCAGGCCGAGTACGGCGTATCCGGACGAGGGCGGCAACGCGGGTTGCGGTGGTTCTGCAGGAAGAACTGCTTCGAGTGGTCGCTGCCGTTTCCCGACCGGGCTGGGGGCCGAAACCAGTCCCGCAGGACCTGAACCCGATCCGCTTGCGAAGGCCGGGACGCGCGGAGGTTCACTCGCTGGAGGCGGCAGGCCTGGGCTGCGTACTTTCTCTCAGCGGAACATCTCGCGCTACAGTGCCCGCATTTCCGATGAGGCGAGGAGAGGACCGCGTGCACCCTGAACCGGATCGGGACTCCCGGACGTTGTGCGCGGTTCTTCTGAATCCCGCGCTTCGTCCTGCGCCGGAGACGATCTCGTTTCGCAACCTGGGCTGTGCCCTCCCGTTGATGGGGTGTGATCGGCTGCGGCTGGCCAACCTGCTGGACGTCCCTTCGAAGGACCAGGACAGGCTCGGGGCGGCTGTGATCGAGGAGTCCGACGTGCTCCGCTCCCGGAAGCTCCTCGCGGAGGCGGTGGCGGCGGCCGACGAGATTCTGTTCGCCTGGGGGTCGAACCGGGTCACCGGGCAGGTGGGCGCCCGGTTGCGGGAGCAGGCGGAATGGCTGCGCCGTCACCTCAGAGAAGAGGGTGTCCGCAGGGTGTGGATGGTGGCGGGCTCACCGCGGCATCCCTCCCGCTGGCGGCAGTACGTCGGACCGGAGAAGGCCCGGGTGGAGGGCAGTACGTTCGAGGAGCGCCTGGCGAAGGTGCTGGCGGTGCACTCTTTGGAATAGTGCTGTCCGCGGGAGACGGCCGGAGCGGTTCGGGTGGCTCCCCTCTTTCGAGGGGAGCCGGCACGGAGGCAGCCCGGTGCGGTCCGCGGAAGCCATGGTCATCGCACCAGGAAGTGGGCAGGTTCGGCCAGGACCACGGCGGTGGACGGGAAGTCGGCCAGACGCGCCGCCAGTGTCGCGGCCGCCAGGTCCCGGGGGAGCGCGGCGTTGAACTTGAGGCCGTTCAACGCCCTGTCGTCCACCTCCGGCAGGCGCAGCGCGCCATCGAGCCCCTGTACGGCGGCGCGCCAGTCCGCCGCGGTGAGGTCACCGCGCAGCCTGACCCGCAGGTCGTCCACCCGCTGGGCGGGATCGGCGGCGGGTCCCAGCGTGGCCTTCAGCGTGGTGTTGGCGCCGTATCCGGCCCAGGTCCACCAGTGCAGGTCGCCGTCCGCCCGCACGATCACCGTGCCGTCCGGATGGACGGTGTCGGCGTTCTCCTCCCGCGCCCTGGCGAGCGCCGCGACGGCCCGGCGGGTGAGCCGTACCGGAGGGTCGGCGCCCAGGACGACCTCGCGCATGGACCTGGCCAGGGCGAAGGACGTGCCGCCGGCCGTCGACGAGGTCCAGCGGGCCTCGCCTCCGGTGCCCTCGACGGGTTCGACGAAGCAGCGTCGCCGCTTCCAGTCGGTCCAGTCCACCTTCCAGGTCCGCCCCGCGAGCAGCAGCAGGCGTGGTCCCGCCACCGCGGAGGTCAGCAGCTCGGGGCCGGTCCGGCCGATCTCGAGGTTTCCGTGGAACACCGCGAACTCAGGGGGAGCGGTGAACACCGCGGTCAGGTCGGTGAAGTGGCGACGACCGAACCGCTGCTCCGCCTCCGGCCCGATGAGCAGCCCGCCGCCGTCCCGTTCCAGGAACCCCTCCCTGATCAGATGGTCGAGCACCGGCCGGGCCGACCCTTCGCGGAAGAGAGGAAGCCCGTTCCACCAGTCCGGCCAGAGTTCGTCGCCGACCTGTCCCTCCTGGAGGGTGAGCGCCAGCAACTGCTGGGCGACGATGTGCCGCGGTTCCGGCGGCGGCTGGACCGGCTCGACGTACCCGGTGCCCCACAGGTGCAGCAGTCCCGCGCAGGAGAGGAGGTCGTCCTGGCTCAGTGCCAGGACCAGGCAGTTGCGGCTGATGCCCGGTCGTCGCCCGGTTCGGCCGAGCCGCTGCAGGAACGAGGCGACGGACCAGGGTGCGTTGAGCTGGATGACGCGGTCCAGATCGCCCACGTCGATCCCGAGCTCCAGGGTGGAGGTGGAGACGATGACGCAGTCGCGGGCCTGGGAGAAGGCCTCCTCGGCACGGCGGCGCTCATCCGCGGACAGGGAGGCGTGGGAGAGGAAGACGGTCACCCCGAGCTCCCGGAGTGCCTCGCCCAGTTCCTCGACCATGCGCCGGGAGTCGCAGAAGACGAGCCGCTTCTCGCCCCGGTGCAGCGCGGCGATGACGCGGGCCGCGTTCGCCACGGAGCCGACGTGGTCCAGCTCGACGGCCGGCGGAGCGGAACCGGCATCGGCCTCGGGTGCGATCACGCGTGCGGGCCGCTCCCCGGCTCCGGACCCCTGCAGCCAGGAGAGCAGCTCACCGGGATTGCCCACGGTCGCCGATAGACCGAGGCGCTGCAGGGGGCGCTCCGCCAGGCGGGTGAGGCGCTCCAGGACGCAGAGCAGATGCCAGCCTCGGTCGTCCTTGGCGAAGGCGTGCACCTCGTCCACGACCACCGCCCGCAGGTCGCGCAGGAGCCGCCGGTGATCCACCCGGGTGCTCAGGAGCATCGCCTCCAGCGATTCCGGCGTGGTCAGCAGCACGTCCGGCGGGTCCTGCAGGATCGACTGGCGCCGCGAACCGGACACGTCGCTGTGCCAGACCTCCACCCGCCGGCCCAGCCAGGTCGCGTACGTCTGCAGCCTCGGCAGAAGGTTGTTGAGCAGGGCCTTCAGCGGACACACGTAGAGCACCGACAGGCCGGTCCACCCCTGCTCCTCCATCGCCGACAGCAGCGGGAAGGCGACCGCCTCGGTCTTGCCGCCCGCGGTCGGGGCGATCAGCAGCGCGTCGAGGCCGTCCCCGACCGGAGCGAGGGCCTCGGACTGCAGCGGCCGGAGGTGGGGCCAGCCCAGGGTGTTCGCCACGTGGTAGGCCAGTGTGGGATGGAGCAGGGTGGAGGACGTCGCGGTCACGTCAGGTCGAGCTCCACCTCGTCCGCCGAGGCGGCGCGGCGCACTCCGCGAACCGCGTTGCGCTCCTCGTCGGTCAGGTCGACGTCGGAGACGGTCAGCTTGTAGTCCTTCCGGGGATGGAAGTCCTCGTGGTCCGTCACCCGGTACAGCACGTCGGCGACGAGCTTGCGCAGGAAGACCCGGGGGGCCGTGCCGACCCCCAGCTCGCCCGCGACGGCCGCGGCCAGCTCCTTGATGTAGCCGTCGTCGACCAGGGAACGGATCCGGTCCTCCTGCGGATCCCCTTGGGCATAGAGATCGCGTACGGCACAGCCCAGCTCGACGAGTTTGTCCCGGTCGAAGCCGGTGAGGCGGATCTGCACCGCTCGGGCCGTGTCGAACCGGGCATCGGTGCCGAAGTCGGTGGCCAGCCGCTGGGCGAGCGGGGTGAGCCGCTGCACGCCCTGCTGACCGTCGTAGAAGGCGGGGGTCCCGGTGATGACGAGGTAGAGACCGGGGAACCGGCCCTTGTCGATCTCGTCGATGAGCTGCCGGAGCGTGTTGAGGCTCTGCTCCCGGACGTCGCTGCGCAGGCGCTGCAGGGTCTCGATCTCGTCGAGCACGACGAGCAGGCCAGGATGCCCGCAGTCGCGGAGCACCACCAGCAGGCCTTGGAGGAAGCCCAGCGCGCTCCTGGAATCCAGCTCGCCCTTGAGCATCGCGTAGCGGCGCACCGTCGCGGCCACGTGGGGCTCCCCGCTGACCCAGGCGAGCAGACCGTCGGCGATGGCCTGTTCACCGGTGAGCCGGGCCTGGCGGTAGAAGCGCAGCGCCGTGGCGAACGCCGGAGTGTTGCGTGACACCTCGGCGAGCCGGCTCTCGATGAGCCGCTCCACCTCCGCGGCCATCATCCTCCGGTCGTCCTTGGCAGCCTTCCCGGTGGCGATCACGTGCTCCTCCAGTGAGAAGAGCCACGAGTCGACGATCTCCCGCAGGGCGCTCGGTGGGGAACTGGTGGTGGACAGGCCGCCGATCAGCCGCCGGTAGACGGTCTCCAGCCTGTGCAGCGGCGTCTCCCGCTGGGAGATCTGCAGCTCGCTGGTGGCCATGCCCCGGCGCTTGGCCCGTTCGGCCAGCCAGCGGGCGAAGAAGGTCTTGCCCGAGCCGTACTCACCGCGGACGGCCTTGAAGCCGCCGCCGCCCGCCGTCACGGCGGAGAGGTCGTCGTCGAGCGCCTTCTCGAACCGTTCCAATCCGACGGCGAACACGTCGAGGCCGGTCTGCGGCACCGTCCCGCGTCCCAGCGCGTCGATGATCTGCCTCCGCCGGGCCCGGCTGATCTTACGCGTCATGATCCGTCCTCCTCGTCGAGGAACTGCTCCCGGAGCAGCGGCACGTTCAGCTCGACCGTCTGGTCGCCGTCCTTGAGCGCGAGGACGGCGTAGCCCTCGACGTTGAGCAGCCGCTTCGCCTCACCGATCAGCAGGGGCACGCGTTGCTCCGGTTCGCCCAGCAGCCTGGCCGCCTCTGCGACCGGCAGCCTGCCTCCTCCAGCGGCCAGGCCGTCGAGCAACACGGCGACGGCGTCGTCCTCGATCCTGCTGCGGACGACCTGGCGCTGATCGGTGTAGCCACCGGAGTCGACGACCTGTTTGCCGAGCCCACCCGGCACCGGAGCCGGAGCCGGAGCGGAGACGGGCTGAGCCACCGGTGTTGATCGAGGCGTGGGGGCGGGCTGCGGCCGGGGGGCAGGCCGGGACACCGGTGCGGGTGCCGTACCGGAGGAGATGGCCGACGCAGGCGGCCGGCTCACCGGGGCGGGCGGCCGGATCGGTGTGACCGTGCGGCCGACGGGAGCGGGAGGAGGAACGGGAGTGGTTCCGGCCGTCGGCGGCTGACCGATCGGCCGCCACCTTCGCTCCGGGATCGACGAGGACGCAGCAGGAGCGGGGGGAGGCACCGCCGGAGGGGCGGGAGCGGACGCCGCCTGCGGTCGACCTCCGACGGGCTGCCAACTCCGCTCTCCCTCGGGAGTCGTGATCCGCACCTGGGACGGGAGAACCGGGGTGGAGGAGATCGGTGGCCTGCTCACCGGAGTCCACTGCCGGCCTCGGATCGCCTGGACCCATTCGGTGGCGATGGGCCGGGTGCCGTAAGGCCCGGCGGCTCTGTCGAACAGCTCCGTCACACGGCGCGCCAACCGCGGTTCCAGTCCCGGCAGCAGCGACAACTGCTTGCCCGGCCGCACGTGCGCGTTCCGGGAGAGCATCCGGCCCAGGGCGAGCGCCAGTTTGTAGCGGTCGGTGTCGAGGTCGGGGCCCGATCTCGGTCCGTACGGGTCGTCCCAGTCGACGGTATGGGCCTGCTTGGTCACCGGGTCGCTGCCGTGGCGCCGGAACCCGTCACAGTCCAGTGCGAAGACGCCGTACGGCACGCCGGGGCGCCACAGCAGGTTGCGGGCGGAGATGTCCCCGATCACGAACCCGTGGCCGTGCAGGAAATCGACCAGGGTGGCGAATGCCAGCGCGATCTCGACCCGGCCTGCGATGTCCGGCTGGTGCAGGTCCTGCCAGGCCCACTTCGGTTCGAAGAGCAGGTACTGCAGCTCCACCAATCTGGTCTCGCCGCCGACGGTGCCGTAGAAGTCGCGCGGCACCTCGGGCATGAGGAAACCGGTGATCCTGCCGCCGGAGACGACCCGCGCCACGGGCCAGGCGCAGGCGGAGAACAGCCGGGTGCGGTCCTCGGCGGAGAGCCCTACCCCGAACTCGACGAAGTCCGCGAGAACCGCGCTGTCCACTGCGCCGGCCTGCGGTTTGTACTCCTTGTAGACCAGGCTGCCAGGGCCGTTCACCCGGAAGACGAATCCCTGGCCACCCTCGTTCAGCGGGGTGGGCTCGAGAGACAGGGACGCACGGTCGCGGTCCAGCAGGTGAGGGACGAACACCACCTCACGCTCCCCACACGCAGACCGCCGTGCGGTCGTCGTCATGGGTCTTGGCCCGGAAACTGAGCTGCCAGTGGAACTCGGGCAGCGAGGGCGGGGCCGCCGCGCTCCACCACGTCGCCAGCTGGTCGCTGACCGCCCTGCCGACCATCGGTTTGGCCAGCCCGTCCGTGCAGAGCAGCAGCATGTCACCGGGATAGAGCGTGGTCGCGGCCACGTTGACCCGCTGAGCGTCCATGGGGAGCGCCCGCGTCGCCGAAGACGTCACGGTCTGCTCGTTGTCCTGGAGGAAACAGGGACTCCAGAACCCCTTGTGCAGCTGCATGGCGGTGCTGTCGCCCACACGCATGACCCGACAGCGGCGGGCCGGTTGGTCGGGTGATATGTCGATCACCGCCACGGTCAGCGTCGTCGCGAGCTGCTCCGGAGCGACCCCCGTCCGTTCGGCGCACCGGATGACGCCTTCGGAGATGTCCGAGAAGTACGCCTTGGCGTCTTCCCGGAAATCGCTGCCCTCGGAGAAGTCCGGAGGGAAGACCTCGAAGGCGGTCCGGCACGCGGCCTCGGCGCCGAGGTGGGAGAGCTCCCGGCTGCCCAGCCCGTCCGCGACGCAGACCAGGACCCGTGACTCGCTCAGCGGCCGGATCCCCAGGGCGTCCTGCCGCGGCAGGCCGTCGTAGCGGTGGTAGTCGCCGCGGATCGACGCTGCCCGGATCGTGAGACCGGGCAGGTCGGCTCCGTCGAGCACGGTGTCGGGACCCGTGTAGCGCGCGGTGGGCAGCGGGCCGGGAGCCGACTTCAGCGCGGGGGTCCGGCCGATGATCAGAGGCTCGGGGAACCGCGGCCCGGACCCGCTGTCATACTCCGGGCTCCGGGTGAACTGCTCGGCGTTCATACTGGTCTCCATCGGCGGGATCAGACCGGGTCCGCCTGCAGGACCGTGTAGCCGGCCGCCTGCTCAGGCAACGCCAGAATGGCAGTGTTCGTCGGATTCGAGGCAGAGAGCGTGGCCGAGCGCACGATGGACTGGAGCAACTGCTTGGCGAACTCGCCGAGTGCTTGCGCGGGGGAGATGCCGTTCTGTGCGACGAATGCCCTGAAGGTGGCGATCTGCTGGAGTGTGGCCGGATCCACCTCGCCGAACCCGAAGGCGAGGATGTGCGGGCGCGCGGAGAAGCCGGGGTCGACCAGGCGCTGGTACTCGGCGTGCCAGCTGTCGGTCGGCTGGCCGTCGGTGAGGAAGAACACGGTCGGGCGGAAGGGCGTGTGACCCGCCTGCTTGAGCGTCCGGATGTCCGCTTCGATCGTGCTGCGCAGCAGGGAGAACGCGGCACCGTAGTCGGTGGCGCCGCGTGCCTCCAGCGTCGGGAGCTCGGTCACGTCCCCCAGGTCGGACAGGGGCAGCAGGACCTCGGCGGTCGAGCTGAATCCGATGATCGAGAAGCGCGCCTTGTCGGCGACGACGGGGTTGCTCGCGATCTGGTGGTGGACCCTCGGCAGTTCCTGGTTGATCGCGTCCAGCGGGGCGCCCTGCATCGAGTAGGACTCGTCGCAGACCAGGTAGAAGGGGAGTACCTGCTCGCTCATCGGTGGATCCTCAGTTCTCGGGAGTGGGGGAGCAGCCGTCCGTCACGAAGTAGATCTCCATGGAGATCGACCCGCTCGGGGCGGAGAGGTCGTGGAAGTTCCGGGTCGCGGCTGCCTGGAAGACCGCCGGATAGGCCTTGCGCAGGGCGGCGTTGACCCGGGAGGCGAGGTGTACGCCGTCCCCGGAGCCGCTGTTGGCGCCGAAGGTCAGGACCATGCCGGCGTGCCGTCCGGTGAAACCGCCCTCGTGCTTGCGGAGGTTCTTCTTCACCTGCGCGGCCAGCGCGCCGTCCCCGGCTCCGGGACTGACCTGGAAGGAGATCTTGGTCGGCTCGGGGCGGACCCCTCCGACCCGGGTGGCGCAGGGGGAAGGGGTCGGAGACGGCGTCGGGGTGGGAGCCGCCGTGCTCTTGCCCGCCTGCGCCGCGACCGGCAGCGGCGGGGGCGCCTGGGCTCCCAACATGATGATCGTCAAGCCGAGGAGCAGGTCGGCGAAGAGCCAGCCGGCCAGCAGGATCGGGGCGGACGTCCTCCGCTTCCGGTTCACCACAGGGTGCCCTTACGAACCTCCGGGGCCTTCGGGGCCTTCGGGGCGGAGGCCGTGAAGGCGTCGGCCGCCCGGTCCACCGCGTGCTCCAATTCGGTGATCGCCTCCCTCAGCTCGGTGAACTCGCCGTCGGTGAGGTCCCTGACCTTCCCGGGCAGCTCGGCCAGGGCGTCCGCGAGCGCGGCCGGGAGCCGGTCGAACGTGTCCCGGGCCTGCTCCAGGAGAGTGATCGTCCTGCCGGAGGCGTCGGAGACGAGCTCGATGCGGGAAGCATGTGCGCCGGCGGTGACCGACCACTCCCCGAGGGCGTCACGGATCTCCGCGCTGGTGGTGCCGAAGGTGCGCTGGAACTCGGCCGCGCTCATGGCGAGGGTGTCGCTGACCTGCCCGCCGATGAGGCCGACGGCCTTCTCCGTCGACGCGCCGACCGAGTCGATCGAGTCGGCCGCGCGGTCCACCGCGTAACCGATGCCCGCCGTCGCGTTGACCAGCTCGGCGACCCGGGTGTCCAGCTCGCCGAGGGTGCTCTGGACGGACGTCATGGTCCGGGCGACCTCGTCGTTGAACGCCTGCCGCAGTTCGAGGGTGGTCTCGGAGACGGCCGTCGCCAGCCGCTCGCCGAGACCGCCGACCGCCTGCCCGGTGGTGGAACCGGCGGCGTCGATCGCGGCCGAGGCGTGTTCCATGGCCGCGGTCATGTCGTCGCAGGTGACATTGATCTCGGCCAGCCGCCTGCCGAGGACGTCGACGGCCCGCTGCATGTCGGTGGCGCTCGCCGCGAGGGTCTGCGCGGTCTTCTCCCCGGCGTCCTGCGACCGGGTGAGGGCGTCAACCAGCTCGGACTGCGTCCGTGACACGGTCGTGAGCAGGTCGGACTGCGCCTGCGACACGGTCGTGAGCAGGTCGGCGCGCGTACGGGTCATCGTTTCCGTGAGGTCGGCCTGTGCCTTGGCCGCGGTCTCGACCAGGTCGGTCTGCACCTGGCGGGCCGCCGTGCTGACCGAGGTGAGCTCTGCCGCTGCCTTGGTGAGCTCAGCGGTGAATCGGGCAGGGGAGGAGAGCCGGACCTGGCCGAGTACGAGGCTCGCCTCGGTCAACGCTCCGCGCAGCCGGGCCCGGAGATTCGTGAGCTCGTGCTCCATCCGGTCTTCCTGGGAATCCCGGGTACGGCTGGCGGTGATGGTCCAGGCGATGACGGCGCCGATGGCGAGGAGCGTGCACAAGGCGATGTTGTCGAACTTGAAGAATCCGGCCAGTCTGCCGTCGAAGCCCTGCTGCCACATCTCGAGGAAGGGACGCCGGGCCACCTCCGGCCCGCCCGCGGCGAGGGCCTGCCCGTAGGCGGTGGTCGCCGCCTTCAGCCCGAGCCAGGTGACGAGGATCGGGAGGAAGACGAGGCCGGGACCGACGAAGGAGTCCGCCCTGCGGAACCAGGCCACCGGCTTCCTCGACACCTCCTCCGGCAGGACCGTGTCCTCGGCGGAGAAGGCGGAGAACAGGTCGACCTCGCACCAGCGCTCCGCCTGGTCGGAGTCGGTGATCGCGCGGGAGAGCTCCCGGAGCTGGGCGCGCCGGGTCACGAGCCAGGGGTGATCGGCGAGATCGCGCAGCTCGGCGGCCAGCTCTTGATCCGTCACGGGTGACCGACTTCCTTCCATCGTCGGGATGATCACTGTCGATCAATTCGGACAGATCATCTGATTTAGGTACTTTGCGGATTATTGCGACACCCTATGCGGGTGTCAAAGGGGGCTCAAGCTGGAGTAGATCGCTTGCGGTGGCAGGGGATCCACTGGCGGATCGGGCCCGCGGGTGCGAGAGGGTCTTCGGGGAGGGGTGGGGGTTTGGGGCGACCAGTAGAGCATGAGGTGAACCCAGTACACAAGTTACACTTTGGGTGGCATTCTTCTCACAATTACATTAAAGAACGTTCCAAGTCCTCTTGCGTGCTATGTGGAGCCGCTGCTCCGGCACCGGAAAGATCCCTGTGCTCCGAGGTGCGAGGGGTGTAGTTTTGCCCCAATGGCGCGGCTCTGGGGAGGGCTAGTGGAGGCGAGTCGGACGATCATCGGCGACCGCTACGAACTGGATGGCCTCCCCCTCGGCAAAGGCGGCATGGGCGAGGTCTACGGGGGCTACGACCGGCAGCTCGACCGCAGGGTCGCCGTCAAGCTGATCCGCTTCCCGTACGGCCAGCACGACGAGGCGCTGGTCAAGCGCTTCCTCCACGAGGCGCGGGTCATGGCCAAGCTGGAGCACCCCGGCGCGCCGGCCGTCTACGACGCGGGCGTCTACCCGGACCCGAAGATCGGCCCCCGGCCGTTCATGGTGATGCAGTTCGTCGAGGGCGTCACCGTGGACCTCCTCGTGGGCGAGGAGGGTGTCCTGCCCGTCGGCTGGGCCGCCGCGATCGCCGCGCAGATCGCGGCCGTGCTGCACGCCGCCCACGGGCGGGGCGTCTTCCACCGCGACCTCAAGCCGTCCAACCTCATGCTCTGCCCCGAGGGCGGCGTCAAGGTGCTGGACTTCGGCCTGGCGATGTTCCACGATCCCGAGGTCTCCCGGCTCACCCGGACCGGGACCACCCTCGGCACTCCCCAGTACATGTCCCCGGAGCAGGTCCGGGGCGCCGCGGTGGTCCCGCAGAGCGACTTCTACGCGCTCGGGCTGGTCCTGCACGAGATGCTCACCGGAGAGCGCCTGTTCGACGGGAACACCGAGTACGAGATCCTCCACCGCCAGGTCAACGAGACTCCGCCCCCGGTCCGGGAGCAGCGGCCGGAGGTGCCCGAGGAGCTCGACCGGTTCGTGCTCCGGCTGCTGGCCAAGCGCGCCGAGGACCGGCCCGCCCACGCGGTGGAGGTCCGCGACGCCCTGCTGCCCTTCGTCGGCGAACTGCCGCCGCTCCCCGGCACCGTGAATCCGGGGCCCAGCGCGCTGGGCATGTACGCCCAGCTCGTCGGCCGGATCAGCGGCGGGACCGGCGCACCTTCCGGCGCATCTTCGGGGGCGGCTCCGGGGGCGGCTCCGCCGTCGGTCCCCTTGCTGGAGCCGGCCGCGTCCACGACCGCCGGGGGCGAGGGCACGGATCGGGCGGAGCTCGACCGGGCGCTGGCCGAGGCGGCGGCCCTGGCGAAGGAGGCCCGGTACGGTCAGGCGGTCGAGGTGCTGAGCGCCGTCGCCAAGCCCGCCACCCTGGTGTTCGGGTCCGGCGACGATCAGGTGCTGGCCCTGCGTCTGCGCCTGGCGGAGGTGCTCTTCGAGGGCGGCGACTACCGGCGGGCCGCCCCGGCCTTCGGCGAGCTCCACCGGGACCTGGCGGACAGGTACGGCCGGCACGACGACCGGGCCCTGCACTGCCGCCGCCAGGAGGCGACCTGCCAGGCTCTCCTGGGGGAGACGAGCATGGCGCTGGAGCTGCTGAAGCGCCTGCTCGTCGACGCGCAGGCCGTCTACGGCCGCGACGACTCCCGGCCGCTGGAGCTGAGGCGGCAGATCGGCCTGCTCGAGCTGGGCACGGGCCACCCGCAGCGCGCCCAGCACACCCTCGCGCTCCTCCTCGACGACCTCACCGGGCTGCACGGGCCGGATCATCCCGAGGTGGTCAAGGTGCGCGAGAGCCTCAGCCGTCTCGCCCTCTGAGCTTCGCCGCGATCACCACTGGTAGACATTTTCAATCGGTGAACTTGATTCACGACACGCTCTTGTGTGCGCAGTTCGGCCGGGTGTACGGTTTCGGGGTGTACAAGAGGGTCTGATGCGATCCCCGCTGCTGTCGGCGAGCGAAGGCATCGACTGTCCTGCTCCACATTCGTTCGTGTTCGTGTGTGCACTTGTGTGCATTTATCCTGACTACATACCGGCGTTCCGCTGACACGTTCCGATACATTGAGTCGAGGAAGACCGCTCCAGGAACGGATCGCCCCTCTCGGGGCCGACCCGGGAGGGAGCTTCCGGGCAGCCCGACGAAAGGCGTCGACCACCGTGACCCACCGGCCCTGTCCCTCCGCGGGAGCCTCGCGATGACGGGCGTCCGGCTGGAGGACCTGACCCCCGGCGCCGTCGTCGGCGGGGTCGTCCCGGACCGCGACGTCTCCGTCGTCGCGGTCAAGTGGTACGGCACGGGCGCGGTCGACCTCACCTACCGGACCGGCGACGGCCGGACGGCCGCCCAGCTCCTCTACCGCGAGCACGAGCCCCGGCTCAGCGTGCGCCGCGCGTCGGCCGCCTACGCCTTCGACGGCGACGGCGCCGCCTTCAAACTCGCCGCCGAGGCGCTGCGCCTCCGGATGGCCGCTCGCTTCGACCCGATGCTCGCGGTGACCAGCAGTGACCTCGAGCCGCTGCCCCACCAGATCCAGGCCGTCTACGGCGAGCTGCTCGACCGCACCCCGCTCCGGTTCGTCCTCGCCGACGACCCCGGCGCCGGCAAGACCATCATGGCCGGGCTGTACATCAAGGAGCTCATGCTCCGGGGCGACCTGGAACGATGCATGATCGTCGCCCCGGGCGGCCTGGTCGAGCAGTGGCAGGAGGAGCTGCTCGACAAGTTCGGGCTCCGCTTCGAGCTGCTCACCCGTCAGCTCCTCGACGCCCAGGTCGACCGGGACGTCTTCGCCGACCACCCGCTGCTCATCGCCCGGATGGACCAGCTCTCCCGCAGCGAGGAGCTCCAGATCCAGCTGGAGCGGAGCGACTGGGACCTCGTCGTGGTCGACGAGGCGCACCGGATGTCCGCCCGCTACTTCGGCGACGAGCTGAAGAAGACCAAGCGCTACCAGCTCGGCGAGCTGCTCGGCCGGCACGCCCGCCACCTGCTGCTGATGACCGCCACCCCGCACGCCGGCAACGAGGCCGACTTCCAGCTCTTCATGGGCCTGCTCGACTCCGACCGCTTCGAGGGCAAGTACCGCGAGGGCATCAGCTCCGCCGACACCGACGGCCTGATGCGCCGCATGGTCAAGGAGGACCTGCTCACCTTCGAGGGCCGGCCGCTCTTCCCCGAGCGCCGCGCCTACACCGTCCCCTACGAGCTCTCGGACGCCGAACGCGACCTGTACGAAGCCGTCACCGAGTACGTCCGCGAGCAGATGGGCCGAGCCCAGCAGCTCGCCGCGCAGGGCGAGGGACGGCGCGGCAACACCGTCGGCTTCGCCCTCACCGTCCTGCAGCGCCGCCTCGCCTCCAGCCCGGAGGCGATCCTGCAGTCGCTCGTCCGCCGCCACCAGCGCCTGACGCAGCTCCGCCACGAGCTGGTCACCGGCGGCAGCCCGATGGAGGGGAAGCTGAAGGAGCGCCTGGCGGGCCTGCTCGGCAAGGCCCCCGAGGACCTCGACGCCGACCTGGACGACCTGCCCAGCGGCGAGGTCGAGGAGCTGGAGGACGACGTCGTCGACGCCGCCACCACCGCGCAGACCGTCGCCGAGCTCGACAAGGAGCTCGGCCTCCTCGCCGACCTCACCGAGGTCGCCCGCCGGGTGCGCCACTCCGGCACCGACCGCAAGTGGACCGAGCTGTCGGAGCTGCTGCAGGGCAACACCCTCGTCCGCGGCGACGACGGCGCCCCCCGCAAGCTCATCGTCTTCACCGAGCACAAGGACACCCTGGAGTACCTCGTCGAGCGCCTCCGCGGCCTCATCGGCCGGGAGGAGGCCGTGGTCGCCATCCACGGCGGCGTCTCCCGCGACCAGCGCCGCCGCGTCAAGGAGGTCTTCACCCAGGACCGCGAGTGCCGGGTCCTGGTCGCCACCGACGCCGCGGGCGAGGGCCTCAACCTCCAGCAGGCCCACCTGATGGTCAACTACGACCTGCCGTGGAACCCCAACCGGATCGAGCAGCGCTTCGGCCGCATCCACCGCATCGGCCAGACCGAGGTCTGCCACCTGTGGAACCTCGTCGCCGCCGACACCCGGGAGGGCGCCGTCTTCCAGCGCCTCCTCGACAAGATCGAGGAACAGCGCCGCGCCTACAAGGGCAAGGTCTTCGACGTGCTCGGCGAGGCGTTCCAGGGCGAGCCGCTGCGCCGCCTCCTGATGGAGGCCATCCAGTACGGTGACCGGCCCGAGGTCCGCAACCGGCTCAACCAGGTCATCGACGCCTCGGTCGGCGAGGGCCTGGACCGGCTGCTGGCCGAACGCGCCCTGGCGCACCAGCGGCTCGGCGAGGCCGACGTCGCGCAGTGGCGGCTCCGCATGGAGGAGGCCCAGGCCCGCCGCCTGCAGCCGCACTACGTCCGGGCGTTCTTCCTGGCCGCGTTCAGGCGGCTCGGCGGGCGCGTCTCCGAGCGCGAGACCGGCCGCTACGAGATCACCCACGTCCCCGGCGACCTGCTCGCGCACGACCGGCAGATCCGGGCGGGCGTGCCGGTGCTGCGCGCCTACACGCGGGTCACCTTCGACCGCGGGCTCGTCCGCGTGCCCGGCCGTCCCCAGGCGGACCTGCTCGCCCCCGGCCACCCGCTGCTCGACGCGGTGGTCTCGCTGGTCATCGAGCGGTACGGCACGCAGCTCAAGCAGGGCGCGGTCCTGGTCGACCGGCGCGACCCCGGTGAGGAACCGCATCTGCTGGTGGCCGTCGCCCAGGAGGTCGCCGACGGGCACGACCGGATCATCGGCAAGCGCTTCGACTTCGTCGAGGTGGGTCCCTCCGCGTCCCGCACGGCCGGAGCCGCGCCGTACCTCGACTATCTCCCGGCCACCGAGGAGGAGCGGCGGCTGACCGCCGGGGTCCTGACGGAGGAGTGGCTGGCGGGCGGGGTGGAGGACCTCGCGGTCGGCTGGGCGGTCGAGCACGGCCTGGCCGCCTACCTCGACGAGCTGCGCGGCCACGTGACCGAGCAGACCGCCCGGACCCGGAGCCTCGTCCGGCAGCGCCTGCTGCAGGAGATCAACTACTGGGACATCCGCCACGCCGACCTGCTCGACGCCGAGCAGAGCGGGAAGAAGCTGAAGATCCGCCCGGAGACCGCGCAGCGGCGGGCCCGCGACCTGGAGGCCCGGCTGGAGCGCCGGATGGCCGACCTGGACCGGGCCGAGCGGCTGCAGATCCGGCCTCCGCTGGTGGCGGGCGCCGCGCTGGTCGTGCCGCAGGGCCTGCTCGACCGGCTGGCCGGGCTGCGGGACGGCGCGGCGGAGGGGTACGCCAAGGAGACGGCCGAGGTGGAGCGCCGGGCGGTCGAGCGGGTGCTCGCCGAGGAGCGCCGGCTCGGGCGGCTCCCGGAGGAGATGGCGCACAACAACCCGGGCTACGACATCCGCTCCCGGACGGCCGACGACCACTGGGTCTTCCTGGAGGTCAAGGGCCGGATCGCCGGAGCGCAGGACTTCCACGTCACCCGGACGGAGGTGCTGACCGGCAAGAACTCCGGACAGAGCTTCCGGCTCGCTCTGGTCAGCGTGCACCCGGACGGCCCGGAGCACGACGAGGTCCGCTACCTCGTCGACCCGTTCCGGGACGTGGACTTCGGAGACTTCGCCGCCACCGACCTGGTGGGGGACTGGAACAAGGAATGGGCACGAGGAGGAGCACCGGCATGAGCACTGGTACTGGTTCGGGCGGATACCGGAAGAAGCTGATCGAGGTCGCGATGCCGCTGGAGGCGATCAACAAGGGATCGGTTCATGAGAAATCAGTTCCTCGGCAGGGACACCCCGCGACAATGCATCTTTGGTGGGCTCGACGTCCTTTGGCTGCCGCTCGGGCAGTTCTCTTTGCCCAGCTCGTAGACGACCCTTCATCGCGCCCCGAAGAGTTTCCAACTGAGGAAGACCAGGTGCTGGAACGTAAGCGCCTATTTGGCATCATTGAGCGACTTGTCGAATGGGAAAAAATCAACGACAAGGCCCTCTATGGGGAAGCCCGTGCTGAGATATGGAAATCATGTGGTGATAATCCGCCATCTATCCTGGACCCATTTGCGGGCGGAGGGTCTATTCCCTTCGAGGCTCAGAGGCTCGGCCTAGAAGCGCATGCTTCTGACCTGAATCCGGTGCCTGTTCTTATCAATAAGGCACTCATCGAAATTCCTTCAAAGTGGTTGGAGATGCCTCCGGTTTTCCCTGAGGCTGACAAGTTGAAGATCGATAAGTGGCCTGGCGCGACTGGTCTAGCGGAAGATGTCCGGAGGTATGGACAGTGGATTCGGGACGAGGCCGAGAAGCGTATTGGTCACCTCTACCCGAAGGCTAGGCTGGAAGACGGATCTGAGGCCAACGTCATCGCCTGGATTTGGGCCCGCACGGTGACCTGTCCCAATCCAGCCTGCAGTGGCGTCATGCCGTTGGTTCGCTCCTTCTGGCTTGGTAAGAAGAAGGGGAAGGAGCGTTATGTCGAGCCTGTCGTGGAAGGAAAGCGTGTCCGGTTTGAGATCAAAGGTCCGACGGGGACGGCACGAGAAGGAACTGTTGGCCGATCTGGCGCTACCTGTCTGATCTGCAACACTCCCGTCCCTCTGACGTATATCCGCGAGGAGGGAAAGATTGGGAGAATGGGGGCTCAGTTGATGGTGACTGTAGCCGAGGGCCCCCGGATGCGTTATTATATCGCTCCGACTGCTGAGCATGAAGAGATGGCAAAGATTCCATTTCCGGAAAACGTTCCCGAGGGCGAAGTTTCGGATAATCCTCGCTGGTTTTCGCCTCCCTTGTTTGGTATGAAGAAATTCTCGGACCTCTTCAGTAACAGGCAGCTGGTGGCGCTCAGCACTTTTGGTGATCTGATCGCCGAAGCTAGGGGGAGGGTTGTATCCGATGCGCTTTCCCGCGGCCTTCCTCTAGGGGATCCTCTTTCTCAAAACGGTTCTGGTGCCCAATCGTACGGAGACTCGGTCGCTGTTTATCTCGCATTCGCCCTGAGTAAGCTCGCCGACTGGTCTTCGACGGCCTGCAGTTGGATCGGGACAGTTGAAAAAGTAAGAGATACGTTTGCTCGGCAAGCGATACCGATGGCCTGGGATTACGTTGAAATTAATCCACATTCGCAAACGGTTGGAAACTTCGGAAACCATGTGAAGTGGGTTTCTGCCGGCGTTCAAGGGTGCGGGTTTATGCCAGTAGGAAAAGTCTATCAAGAGAACGCCATGAGTGTTAATGTCGAAGATCGAGTAATTTCTACCGATCCGCCATATTATGACAATATCGGCTATGCCGACCTTTCTGACTTCTTCTACATCTGGCTGAGGCGTTCACTTGTCGATGTATTTCCCGATCTGTTCGGCACGCTTTTAACTCCCAAATCTGATGAGTTAATTGCTAATCCATATCGCCGAGGAGGGAAGGAGGCTGCAAACAGATTTTTTGAGGATGGATTTAAGCAGGTGTTTGAGCGCATTAGAAATGGTGCGTCATCATCTTATCCGATGACCGTTTTCTATGCGTTCAAGCAGTCCGAGAGTGATGGTAGTGGCATAGCTTCGACTGGCTGGGAGACATTGCTGGAAGGCATGATTCGCTCTGGCTGGGCAGTTACGGCTACGTGGCCGTTGCGGACTGAATGTCAATCCCCCGAAAACGTGGAGACGGTTCTATGCCACAGTGGCCCTCACCAGGGCCGTT
>NZ_BMQE01000072.1:0-20426 GCF_014647955.1 Planomonospora antibiotica
TTCGAACCCGCGACCCTCACCTTGGCAAGGTGATGCTCTACCACTGAGCCACTTCCGCGTGCCTCCACCGGGCGTTTCGGCCCGTGGCGACGAGAGAACTCTAGCGGGTTTTCCGGGTGATTGCGTAACCGCGCGTCACCTCGGCCGGTGCGTGCCGGGCCGTGGACGGCGGAGCCGGGGTGGTGACCGGTTCGTCCGATCCGGCCGCGTGCGGTAGAAACACGAGGTGGAGTCGTTGAAGCTGGGCTCGCTGGAGGTGTGGCCGCCGGTCGTGCTGGCGCCCATGGCCGGGATCACCAACGCCGCGTTCCGCACGCTCTGCCGCGAGCAGGGCGGCGGACTGTTCGTCTGCGAGATGATCACGACGCGGGCGCTGGTGGAGCGGAACGTCAAGACGCTCAAGATGATCCGGTTCGAGCCGGACGAGCGGCCCCGGAGCCTCCAGCTCTACGGGGTCGACCCGGTGACCGTCGGCCGGGCCGTCCGCATGGTCGCCGAAGAGGACCTGGCCGACCACGTGGACCTCAACTTCGGCTGCCCGGTGCCCAAGGTGACCCGGCGCGGCGGAGGCTCCGCCCTGCCGTACAAGCGCAACCTGCTCCGCGCGATCCTGCGGGAGGCCGTGCGCAACGCCGGCACGCTCCCGGTGACGATGAAGATGCGCAAGGGCATCGACGACGACCACCTCACCTACCTGGACGCCGGCCGGATCGCGGTGGAGGAGGGCGTCGCGGCCGTCGCGCTGCACGCCCGCACCGCGGTCCAGCACTACGGCGGGACCGCCGACTGGGAGGCGATCGCCCGGCTCAAGGAGGCGGTGACCGAGATCCCGGTGCTCGGCAACGGCGACGTCTGGAGCGCCGACGACGCGCGGCGGATGATGGCGGAGACCGGCTGCGACGGCGTCGTGGTGGGCCGGGGGTGCCTGGGCCGGCCGTGGCTCTTCGCCGATCTGGCCGCCATGTGCGCGGGGAGCGGCGAGCGGGCCAGGCCCCGGCTGGGGGAGGTCGCCGCGGCCATGCAGCGGCACGCCACGCTCCTGGCGGAGTGCTTCGGCAGCGAGCCGCACGCCGTGGCCGACTTCCGCAAGCACGTCGGCTGGTACCTCAAGGGCTTCACCGTCGGCTCCGACCTGCGCCGCCGCCTGGCCACCTCGGAGACCCTCGCCGGGCTGTGCGAGGGGCTGGCCGAGCTCGACCCCGCCCAGCCCTGGCCCGGTGAGGTGGCGGACGCGCCGCGCGGCAAGACCCACGCCCGCGACCGCGTGCACCTGCCCGCGGGCTGGCTCGACGACCCGTACGACCTGGCGGCGCCCTGCGCGGACGCCGAGCTGGACACCTCGGGCGGCTGACCCGGTTCCGTCCCGGCCGTGGAACGCGCTCGACGCGGACTCCGGTCCGTCCGGGGCCGATCCGGATCCAGCGGTCTTCCACGGTGACGGGAAGCGACCAGGAACGTTCCGGCGGTGTGATCGTAATGTGATCCGGATCTGATCGGCCCGCGTCAGCCGTATGTATACCGTGCGGTCAATGGCAGGCGGCTCACGCGCGGGAGCGGCGGTTGACGGAGACGACGGCACGGTCATCACCTCAGGACCTCATCACTTGCCTCCAGCATGGAGACCCCGGTCTTCAGGCCGGGGAGGAAACGCGGAACGGCCGGTCACGGTGGCCTCCTCTGCGGTGGTGTAACCGTAGCCGTCGGCGCGTTGCAACAGCCGCACGTGCCGGTGGCCGATGCCCTGCACCAGGCCGCGGGCGGTGCGGATGTTGAAGTTGCCGGTGGTGCGGACCGCGACCCGGCCGGTGTGCGTGCCGACCTTCTTCCCGGACGGGACCACGGCGCGCACCAGATCCCCGGTGGTGAACCCGCGGACCTGCTTGATTCGGGGCAGCGTGAGGCGGGGAAAGCCATAGGAGTCGGTCCGGGTGCGGGCGTAGGTGCCGCGTCCGGTCGCGGTGGTCACCAGGACGGTGGCGGGCCAGGCGGTGACGGTCTTCAGTGCGCCGACGTGCAAGGCATCCAGGGTGTGGGACTTGGGCGCTCCGGTGCGTGAGCGGTTCCACTTGGTGCGCCCGCCGGAGGCGGCGTGGACGGGCACGCCGATGCCGGTCAGAGTCCGCCCCAGCGCCTGCCGGGTGGTGTTGACGGCGGCGGCGTCCCGTAGCGGCGCCTTGGCCTGGGCGAGGAGGCGGGCCAGGCGTTTCGGGTCGCGTTTCAGGAACTCCTCAACCGGGCGAGCGTCCTTGGCCTGGTTGCACGGCACGCATGCCAGGGTGAGGTTGCTGATCCGGTCGGAGCCGCCCCGGGCGCGGGGTTGGATGTGGTCGATGTTCAGCGGTATGTTCTGCGCACCGCAGTAGGCGCACGTACGGTTCCACTTTTCCAGCAGGTACGCGCGGACCTCATAACCATGCAGGGTGCCCTGCTGGTACTCCACCCCCGCCAGCGGCCTGCCCGCCGATAGGGCGAAGGTGTCGAACGCCACCCGCTCCACATGTAGCGCCCGGACGGGCGCCCACCGGGACAATCGGGTCACCCACGAGAGCGTGCCGTCGAGGCGGTGGCGCAGCGACGGCGCCAGCCACCCGTCCGGGCGGGTCCGGTTATGGAAGCGCGGGGCGCGGTAGCGCAGGTTCCGCGACCGGCGCCCGCGTCGGTAGGCCGCCCGGGCGGCCAGTCGGTCGCGGATCTTTCCGCCCCGATGGTCGAGTTGCAGGGCGAACAGGCCTCGCCGGACGCCTTCGGAGGTCGCGGTGAACAGACTGAGGCCGGTGTGGCGGCTGCCCGGATCGATCCCGGCTTCCACCCCCGGCACGACCGACTCGGCCACCGTACGGTCCTTAAGACGGATGACGAACGGCGTGTGCCGGTGAACCACTGCCCGACCGGAAGAGAGCAGCTTTCGGGCACGGGCCGGAGGGCACGGCATCAGCGGCTCGCCGTGCTTGTCGAGCACGAACACGGATGGGGCGTTACCGCCCCGCTCTCCCTCGGCGGCCGCAGCCGCCTCGGGGTGACGCCCGCGCACGCGGGTGCGCCGCACGCGGGTCTCCCCTCGCCCAGGTCCGATGCCCGGTACGCAATCGTCGCCGATCGTGTCTCCACGGGCCGTTTCGTCCCGACCCGGGGTGTCTGCTCCCGTGGATTCCAGAGCAGCGGGCTGAGGAAGCACCCGCCGGTGGGTCTGCCGTCGTACATCGGACGTAGCCATCTTTCGCACCTCCACTCGCTGATGGCTGGGGCTGGTCAACGCGGGCTTGAGGTAGCAGCGGTGCCGTACCTCAAGCCCCGGCCTTCAGGCCGGGGTCCTTGACCTTCTACTACGCCGTGCTCTTGGAGGTCAGCCCGCCGGCGGCGCTGTCAGCCTTCGCGGCCTCGGCGATCACCTGGGGCGACGCCTACCGGATGATGCTGGCCACGTGGAAGTACACGCTGCCTGCCTTCCTGGTGCCCTTCGCCTTCGTGCTGACCCCGGCGGGTCGGCGCTGCTGGTGCAGGCCCCGGTGGGGGAGATCGTGCTCGCCTCGGCCGTGGCCGCGCTGGCGATCGCCACCGGCAACACCACCGGCGTCTACTACGTCCTCGGCGGCGGGCTGGCCGACCAGATCGGCAGGCACGTGCCCGGCTACCAGGCGACGGCCGAGGCGACCGGCGCGTCGGTGGAGAACATCCAGCGCGTCGTGCGGGGCGACTCCGACATCGCCTTCACCCTGGCCGACTCCGCGGCCGACGCGGTGGCCGGCAAGGGGGCGTTCACCGGGCCCCAGCCGATCCGCGCGATCGCCCGGCTGTACGACAACTCCACCCAGGTGGTCGCCGCCGCCGACGCGGGCGTGAAGTCCGTCGCGGACCTGAAGGGCAAGCGGGTCTCCACCGGCTCGCCCAACTCCGGCACCGAGGTCATCGCGCTGCGGCTGCTCGAGGCGGCGGGCCTCGACCCCGACGAGGACGTCACCCGGCAGTCCCTGGGCCTGCCGGAGAGCGTGCAGGGCATCAAGGACGGCACGCTGGACGCGCTGGTCTGGTCCGGCGGCCTGCCCACGCCGGGCATCACCGACCTGTTCACCAGCCTCAAGGACGAGGTCGCCTTCGTCCCGCTGGACGCCTCCCTGCCGAGGATGCAGGCCGAGCACGGACCGGTGTACGCGCAGGGCGCCATCGGCAGGGACGTCTACGGCACCCCCGCCGACGTGCCCACGATCGTGGTGCCGAACCTGCTGGTGGTGAACGAGAGGATGGACCCGGCCCTCGCCGAGAGCCTGACCCGGCTGCTCTTCGACCGCAAGGCCGATCTGGAGAAGGTGCACCCGTCGGCCAGGGGCATCACCCGGGAGAAGGCGCCGGAGACCGGACCGGTCCCGCTCCACGACGGCGCGAAGAAGTACTACGGCCGGTGATCCCGCGTCGGCCCGCCCGTGGCGGGAGCGCCGCGGGCGGGCCGGACGGGAACGCCGGTGAACGGAGCACGGGCGGCCCGGGACGCCGTGGCCGCGGGCCGCCCGAGCCGCCGGGCGCAGCGGTGGGCCGGCCGCCCGGCGTCACGCGCCGACGACGTCGACCGTGCCCCCGCTGCGCCAGTAGACGTTGTTCTCCCGGGTCAGCAGGCCCTCGTCGACCAGGTAGCGGCGCAGCGCCGCGTGGTCGTCGTGGAAGGCGCGCAGGACCACGTTGACGTCCTTCTCCGAGTAGCGCACGCCGGGTTCGAAGACCTGGGCCACGTAGTTCAGCACGACGAGCTGCTTGTCGCGCTTGGTGGGGATGGCCCGCAGCCGCCCCTCCACGAGGAAGGCGCGCAGCACCTTCTCCTCGGGAGAGACCGGCTCGGGCGGCGGGGCCGCGGCGTGCAGCAGCTCGCGGAAGCGCTCCCGCCGCAGCCGCCACACCCCCTCGTGGTCGTGTACGGCCAGCCCGCCGCGTTTCAGCCGGTCCAGGGCCAGCAGCATCGCGTCCCGCTCCAGCCCCGACTCCTCGGGCGCGCGCTCCAGCGCCAGCGCCGACAGCACCCGCAGCGTGTCGTCCTGGTAGAGCAGGCCGAGCACCTGCCTGATCGCCTCATCGCTCATGCCCCTATTTTCACGGCTCCCGCGGGCCGGTAGCGCACGGCCGGAGCGGTGCCGCGGTCAGAGGCGGTTGAGCCCGATGACGTGGAGCACCGCCCGGCCCTCCTCGTCGGAGGCGGCCAGGTCGACCTGGGCGTCGATGCCCCAGTCGCCGTCGCCCGCCGGGTCGGCGATGACCTGCCGGACCTTCCAGAGCTCCTTCTCCTCCTCGATGCGGAGCAGGGCGGGGCCGCGGGCGTCCGGGCCGGTGCCGACCTCCTCGTGGTCGTCGTAGTAGGCGTCCAGGGCGGCGGGCCAGTCGACGTCCGGGGCGAGCTCGGCGAGCTCCTCCTCCTTCTCCAGCGCGACCAGCTCCACCAGGCGGAACATCGCGTTGCGGACCAGCACCCGGAAGGCGCGCGGGTTGCCGGTGACCGGGCGGGGCTTGGCCTCGATCTCCTGCTCGGCCTCGGGCTGCAGGGACGGGTTGGACAGTTTCTCCCACTCGTCGATCAGGCTGGAGTCGACCTGGCGGACCAGCTCGCCGAGCCACTCGATCAGGTCGACCAGGTCCTCGGTCTTCAGGTGCTCGGGGATGGTCCGCGACAGCGTGCGGTAGGCGTCGGCCAGGTAGCGCAGCACGCTGCCCTCGGAGCGGGTCAGCTCGTAGTGGGCGACGTACTCGGTGAAGGTCATCGCCTGCTCGTACATGTCGCGGATGACGCTCTTGGGACTGACCGTGTAGTCACCCACCCACGGGTGGCCGCGCCGGTAGGTCTCGTAGGCGCCCAGCAGCAGGTCGGCCAGGGGCATCGGGTGGGTGATCTCGGCCAGGAGCTCCATCCGCTCCTCGTACTCGATCCCGTCGGCCTTCATCTCCGCCACGGCCTCGCCCCGGGCCCTCTTCAGCTGGGCGGACAGGATCTGGCGCGGGTCGTCGAGGATGGACTCCACGATCGAGACCATGTCGAGGGCGTAGACGGGCGACTCGCGGTCGAGCAGCTCGAAGGCGGCCAGGGCGAACGTCGACAGCGCCTGGTTGAGCGCGAAGTCCTCCTGCAGGTCGATGGTGAGGCGCGCCCGGCGGCCCTGCTCGTCGGGCTCGTCCAGCTGCTCCACCACGCCGCCGGCCAGCAGCGAGCGGTAGATCGCGATGGCCTGGCTGATGTGCCGCCGCTGCCACTTGCGGTCCTCGTGGTTGTCGGTGAGCAGGTGCTTCATCGCGGCGAAGCAGTCGCCGGGCCGGTTGATGACCGCCAGCAGCATGGCGTTGCTGACCTTGAAACGGGAGGCCAGCGGCTCGGGCTCGGCCTCCTGGAGCTTGGCGAAGGTCTCCTCGCTCCAGCCGACGAAGCCCTCCGGCGGCTTCTTGCGGGCGTAGCCGCGCCGCCGCTTGGGGTCGTCGCCGATCTTGGCCAGGGCCTTCTCGTTCTCGATGACGTATTCGGGGGCCTGGCAGGCGACGTAGCCGATGGTGTCGAAACCCGCCCGTCCGGCCCGCCCGGCGATCTGGTGGAACTCGCGGGCGCGCAGCCGCCGGACCTTGCTGCCGTCGTACTTGCTGAGCGCGGTGAACAGCACGGTGCGGATCGGCACGTTCACGCCGACGCCGAGGGTGTCGGTGCCGCAGATGACCTTCAGCAGGCCGGCCTGGGCCAGCCGCTCCACCAGGCGGCGGTACTTCGGCAGCATGCCGGCGTGGTGCACGCCGATGCCGTGCCGTACCAGCCGGGACAGGGCGCGGCCGAAGCTGGTGGTGAAGCGGAAGTGGCCGATCAGCGCGGAGATGGCCTCCTTCTCGGCCTTGCTGCACATGTTGATGCTCATCAGGGACTGCGCCCGCTCCATGGCGGAGGCCTGGGTGAAGTGCACCACGTAGACCGGGTACTGGTTGGTGGAGAGCATCTCCTCCAGCGTCTCGTGCAGCGGGGTCATCCGGTAGGAGTAGACCAGCGGGACCGGGCGCTCGGCGTGCTTGACCACCGAGGTGGGCCGGCCGGTGCGCCGGGTCAGGTCCTCCTCGAACATGCTCACGTCGCCGAGGGTCGCCGACATCAGGACGAACTGCACGTTCGGCAGTTCCAGCAGCGGCACCTGCCAGGCCCAGCCGCGGTCCGGCTCGGCGTAGAAGTGGAACTCGTCCATCACGACCTGGCCGATGTCGGCCGCCGCGCCGTCGCGCAGCGCGACGTTGGCGAGGATCTCCGCGGTGCAGCAGATGATCGGCGCGCCGGGGTTCACGCTCGCGTCGCCGGTCATCATGCCGACGTTCTCGGTGCCGAAGAGCTCGCACAGGTCGAAGAACTTCTCCGACACCAGCGCCTTGATCGGCGCGGTGTAGAAGGTGCGCACGTCGCGGGTGAGCGCGGTGAAGTGCGCCCCCGCCGCCACCAGGCTCTTGCCCGAGCCCGTCGGGGTGGCCAGGATCAGGTTGTTGCCCGACACCACCTCGATCAGGGCCTCCTCCTGGGCCGGATAGAGGGTGAGCCCCCGCTCGGTGTTCCACTCGACGAAGGCGTCGAAGATGGCGTCGGGGTCGGCGTCGATCTCTTCGGGCAGGCGATCTACAAGGCTCACCCTCCCATCCTGCCGAAGAACGGGCGGTGGTCGAACCACCGGGGCAGTAGAGATGGGGTCAATTCCCGCGGATCCTGCGAAATCTCGCCGAACGGGTGAGCAGCAGCCCGGCCAGCAGGAGGCCGGAGCCGAGCACCGGCCACGGCCCGGGGGCGAAGCCGGACACGGTCAGAACGAGCAGTCCCGCGCCGGCCAGCGCGAGCGCCGCGGCGATCCGGGCGGTCCCCCCGCGGTACGGCGGCGCCGCCGGGGGCTCCTCGAAGCGGGACAGTCCGCGTAGCAGCGGCCACAGGACCAGGGAGAGCGCGGCCAGCCAGTGCGGCCACCCGGCCAGCCAGGCGGAGGTGCCCGGCTCCGGGGTGGGGATCCCCAGCCCCACCACGACCACCGCGGTGACGCAGAACAGCGCGCTCATGTGCCACAGGTAGACGGTCATCATGCGCGGACCGGCCCAGCCCAGCGCCCGCGCGACCACCGGCCACCGGGCGAAGGAGGCGATCTGCCCGCGCAGGGCGAGCGCCAGCCCGATCTGCCCGATCCCCACCGCCAGCAGCGCCACCGTGGGCGGCGCCATGTTGGAGACCGCGGCTCCCGGCAGGCCGATCATGCTGCCCGGGTAGGGGCCGAAGGCCACCAGGAGCGCGGCCAGGCCGTACCCCGCCGCGGCCATGGTCCACAACCGGGTCCGGGGGAGGTCCAGGCGGCCGTCGGCGTACAGGAAGCCGAGCTGGTGCACCGCGAGCCAGACCAGGGCGATGTTCGCCCAGCCCGCCGCCTCCAGGCCGCAGGCGAACCGCAGCACGTCGACCACCACGGCCCCCGCCGCCAGAGCCGCCGGCACGCGCGGGCCGTACGCCGCGCCGAGCCGGAGCATCAGCGGCGTCGCCGCCACCGCGACGAGGTAGACGGCCAGGAACCACAGCAGCTGACCGGCCAGGCGCGAGGCCGTGACCACCGGCTGGGACGGCAGGCCGAGGGCGAGCAGCAGGTGGGGCAGGGGCAGCCAGACCGCCGCGAGCGGCAGCACCGGCCAGGCCAGGCGGCGCAGCCGCGCGGCGAGCCAGGCGGGCGAGCCGCCGCCGCGCCGGAGCGCGGCGCGGTGGCTGATCGCACCCGCCGCGCCCCCGGCGAAGAACACCAGGGGCATCACCTGGCTGATCCAGGTGATCACCCAGGCGTTCCCGGTGGCCAGTGCGTTCCCGGTGGTGATCCGGTCACCGGCGAGGGAGAGCACCGGCATGCTCCAGTGCTGCAGCACCACCAGGGCGGTGCCGAACAGGCGCAGGACGTCGATGAACAGGTCCCGGCCGGGCGGCGCGGACGCGGGAGCGGCGGCGAGGGGCGTGGGAGGGGGTGCGGGGCGGGTCAGGACGGCGGTCACCGGGCGTCTCGATTCGTCAGGGGGCGGTGCTCCGAGACTTCCGCGAACCCCCCGGCGGCGCAGTGACGGCTCCCGCCCTCTTTTCCGCGCCCGGCCCCACCATCCGGGGTAGGGATGGCCCTACCCCGGGACGCCTGCACACCGGGTCGATCGCGCCGCCCGGGACTCGTAGCGTTTCCCCCATGAGATCCCTCCTGCGCCGCGTCGGCATCGACAGCCGCTACCTGCTCACCGGCTTCCCCCTCTCCGTGATCGCCTTCTGCCTGGCGCTGACCGGTTTCGCCGCCGGACTCGGGACGACCGTCGTCTGGATCGGCGTGCCGGTCCTGGCGGCCACGCTGATGCTCGCCCGGGGTTTCGCCGACATCGAGCGCCGCTCGCTGCCCCAGGTGCTCGGCCACCCGGTCGCCCGGCCGCGCTACCGCCGCGCGCCCGAGACCGCCGGCTGGTTCCGCCGCATGGCCAACCCGCTGACCAGCGGGCAGTCGTGGCTGGACCTGCTGCACGCGATCGTGAGCTTCCCGGTCGCCGTCGTGACGTTCTGCCTCGCGGTGACCTGGTGGGCAGGGACGGTCCTCGGGCTGACCGCCCCGATCTACGGGTGGATCATCGCGAGCATCCCGGACAACCACGGGCTGGCGGAACTGCTCGGCTTCGGCGACAGCGCCCTGGCCGAGGTGATGCTCAACACCGCGATCGGCGCGGTGTTCGCGATCACGCTCCCGGTCGTGCTCCGCGGGGCGGCGCTGGTCCAGGCCGGGCTCGGCCGGGCCATGCTCACCGGGGTCGCGGAGCTGCAGGAGCGCATCGACGACCTGGCCGAGGGCCGGGCCGCGGCGGTCTCGGCCGAGGCCAACGCGCTGCGCAAGCTGGAGCGCGACATCCACGACGGGCCGCAGCAGCGCCTGGTCTCCCTGGCCATGGACCTGTCCCGGGCCCAGCGCCAGCTCAAGCGGGACCCCCAGGCGGTCGAGCAGATGCTGTCCGAGGCCATCAGCTCCACCCGCGAGACCCTGGACGAGCTGCGCGCGCTCTCGCGCGGCATCGCCCCGCCGGTCCTGACCGACCGCGGCCTGGCCCCGGCGCTGGCCGCGCTCGCCGGCCGGTGCACGGTCCCCGTCGACCTGGACATCCAGGTGGAGGGGCGCTTCGCCGCCGCGGTGGAGAACACGATCTACTTCGTGGTCGCCGAGTCCCTGACCAACATCGCCAAGCACAGCCACGCCACCGTCTGCACGGTCACCCTGAGCAAGACCGGTGGCGTCCTGATGCTGACGATCGGGGATGATGGGGTCGGCGGCGCGCACGTCGCCAAGGGACATGGCCTGTCCGGGCTCGCCGACCGCCTCAGGGCGGTGGACGGCGAGCTGGCGGTGGACTCACCGGTGGGCGGGCCGACGGTGATCGTGGCGGAGGTGCCGTGCGGGTAGTCGTGGCCGACGACGCTGTCCTGATCAGGGAGGGCCTGATCAGGCTGCTGGAGGAGTTCGGTTGCGAGGTGGTGGCGGCGGTGGGGGACGGCGGGGGCCTCGTGGAGGCCGTCGCCGAGCACCGGCCGGACGTCTCGGTGGTGGACGTGCGGATGCCGCCGAGCTTCACCGACGAGGGGCTGCGGGCCGCGGTCGAGGCGCGGCGGCGGGTGCCGGGGGCCCCGGTGCTGATCCTCTCGCAGTACGTCGAGGTCTCCTACGCCGACGACCTGCTCGCCGACGCGCGCGGCGCGGTGGGATATCTGCTCAAGGACCGGGTCGTGGACGTCGACGACTTCATGGGGGGCCTGCGCTCGGTCGCCTCCGGCGGCACGGTCTTCGATCCGCAGGTGGTGGCCCAGCTGATGGTACGGCGCCGCCGCGACGACCCGCTGGCCTCCCTCACCCCGCGCGAGCGGGAGGTGCTCGGCCTGATGGCCGAGGGCAGGTCCAACCCGGCCATCGGCCGCCAGCTCGTGGTGAGCGACGGCGCGGTGGAGAAGCACGTCCGCAGCATCTTCGCCAAGCTCGGTCTGCACGTCGAGGACAGCGACCAGCACCGCCGGGTGCTCGCGGTGCTCGCCTACCTCCGCTCGTCGGGCCGGTGACGGGGGCCGGGCCCGGCGGGACCCGGGGGGCGGTGCGCGCCGGCGGACGGGAGGCCGGGCGCCCGGACGGGCGGGGGGCGGTGCGCGCCCACGACCTGTCCGCCGGCGGCGGCGTGCTGGAGCGCGTGCACGCGACCGCCCGGACGGCGGCGCGCCTGTACGGGCTGCCCGGCGCCGAGGTCACCCTGATCAACGTGTCGGAGAACGCCACCTTCCGGGTCGACGACCCGCGGACCGGGTTCCGGGCCGTGCTGCGGGTGCACCGGCTCGGCTACCACTCCGCCGCCGCGATCCGCTCCGAGCTGGCCTGGCTGGAGGCGCTCCGCGAGGAGGCCGGGGTCAGGACGCCGGAGGTGCTCCGCGCGCCGGACGGCTCCCGGGTGCTGACCGTCCCGGGGGAGCCGCCGCGCGAGTGCGTCCTGTTCGAGTTCCTGCCGGGGACCGAGCCTCCGCAGGACCGCCTGGTCGAGGGCTTCGAGCGGCTCGGCGCGACCACCGCGCGGATGCACCGGCACGCGCGGTCCTGGCGCCGCCCGGCCGCCTTCACCCGCTTCCACTGGGACCACGACGCCGCGCTGGGACAGGAGTCCCGGTGGGGGCGCTGGCAGGACGGGCCCGGCATGGACCCCGAGGCGCTGGCCGTACTGGGCCGGCTGGCGGAGGAGCTGCGCGGGCGGCTGCGCCGCTTCGGCCGGGACGCCGGCCGCTACGGCCTGATCCACGCCGACCTGCGGCTGGCCAACCTGCTGGTGGCCGGCGACGGGCCGCCCAGCGTCATCGACTTCGACGACTGCGGCTTCGGCTGGTACCTCTACGACCTGGCCGCGGCGCTCAGCTTCATCGAGCACCGCCCCGAGGTCCCGGCGATGATCGACGCCTGGCTGCGGGGCTACCGGACCGTGCTCGGCCTGCCCGCCGAGGACGAGGCCGAGGTCTGGACGTTCGTCATGTTCCGCCGCCTGCTGCTGGTCGCCTGGATCGGCAGCCACGCCGGGGTGGAGACCGCGGCCGGGCTCGGTGCGGGCTACACCCGCGGCACCTGCGAGCTGGCCGAGCGCTATCTGGCGGGGGAGTTCACCCGGCCCGCCCGCTGAGGCCGCCGGAGTCCCCGGCGGCTCCGGTGACGCCGCCGAGACCGGCCAGCTCGCGCCGGACGTCCTCGTCGTCCGGGGCCAGCTCCAGCGCCCTGGCCAGGTCGGCCGCCGCCTCCCGCTCGCGCCCCGCCGCGCGCAGCGCCAGCGCCCGGTTGAACAGCAGCGCCGGATCGGCGCCCGGTTCCAGGGCGCGGGTGAAGTCGGCGACCGCGCCCTCCGGGTCCCCGGTCTCGAAGGCCAGCACCCCCCGGTTGGCCCAGGCGGCCGAGAGCCCGGGGGAGCGTTCCAGCGCGCGGTCGAACGCCGCCCGCGCCGGGGCGTGCCGCCCCTCGGCCATCTCCACCTGGCCCAGCGCGCACAGCAGGTAGGGGTTGTCCGGGTCCAGGGCGAGCCCGGCCTCGGCGTCCGCGCGCGCCTTGCCGTACTCGCCGAGCGCGGCCAGCAGGCCGGCCCGGTTGGCCAGGGCGTCCACGAACTCCGGGTCGAGCTCCAGGGCGTGGTCCAGGTCGGCGAGCGCCCCGGCGTGGTCGCCGGTGGAGAAGCGGATCTCGGCCCGGTTGTAGTACGGCTCGGGGAAGGGCGGGCCCGCCCGCATGGCCGTCTCGTAGTCGGCGACCGCCGCGTCCAGCCGGCCGAGCCGGTGCAGCAGGTTGCCCCGGTCGATGTAGTAGTCGGGATAGCCGGGATCCGCGGCTATGGCAGCGTCCAGGTCCTCCAGCGCCGCCTCCGGGCGGCCCAGCATGACGGTCAGCTGCGCCCGGTTGGCCAGCAGCACCAGCCGGTGGATCGGGTGCCCGTCCGGGCCCAGCTCCCGGTCGGCCAGCTCCACGGCCTGCTGGACCAGCTCCAGCGCTTTGGCGGGGCGGCCGAGCCGTACCTCGACCAGGGCCCGGCCGTTGAGGTCGAAGCCCAGCTTGAACGCCCGCTCACGCGGGTCCGGCAGCAGCGTCGAGATGGCGATCGCCTGGTTCACCCAGGCCAGTGCCGCCTCCGGGTCGCGCCGGGCGGGGTCGTGGTGGCGGACCTTCAGCATGCCGGTGGAGTAGGCGGCCGCCGCGTGCGTGACGGGGGAGACGCTCTCCCTCCGGGCCAGGTCGAACAGGGCCACGGCCTCGTCCTCGCGGCGCAGCGAGCCGAGCGCGGTCGCGGTGCTGTGCAGGAACCGCCACCAGGTCTCCGGGTCGCCCTCCGGATCGGTCAGCGCCAGACCGCGCGGGCCCAGCTCCGCGACGGCGTCGTGGCATCCGGCGTCCAGGCACCACTGCACCGCGAAGCGCAGCGCCTCCACGGCCAGGCGGGGGTCGGTGCCGCGCTCGCGGTGGTACGGGACCGCGCCGAGGCGCGCGCCGACGGAGCCCTGCCGCTCCAGCTCGTCGGCGCGCTTGTCGTGCTCCTCGGGCTCGAGTTCGGGCAGTGCCGCGGCCTGCTCCCGGAGCTCCACGGCGAGCAGCTCGGCCGGGACGCGGCGGCGCAGCACCGCCAGCAGTTCCAGATCGGTGGGGTCGGCCTCGGCGGTGCCGGTGACGACGAGCCTGCGGGGCCCGGCCGGCTCCCGCCGCTCCTCCGGACGGGCCTCCAGACAGGCGCGGAGGAACTCGGCGACACCGTTGGCGATGCGCAGCGTCCGGCGCGGCGCGTGGACCAGGATCCGCTCCGCCCGGGGCAGGGCGTCCGCCCTGGACCGGCGCCGGGCGGGGATGCGGTCGTGCAGGTCGGGGGCGACGGCGCGCAGTTCGACGTCGTAGCGGGCGACGAGCTCCGGCCGGGCCTCCGGCAGCAGGGCGGCGACGATCGCGCCCGCGGCGGTGTACGGCCCGCGCAGGCGCCGGTCGGCGTCCACGAGGGGCAGGAGCAAAGGAGGAAGGGGCGCTTCTTCCGAGGCTTCTCCCGGGGCGAGGGGTCCCCGACTCACCGATCTCCTCATTCTCCTCGGCGGACCGGCGCCCATCCCTGGACGCCGGCTCTGCGGTTCCGGTTCAGCCGACGTGCTTGGGGCTGGCGGCCCCGCTGAGCGCGACCGTACCGGGCTTGTGAACGATGACCTTTTTCATCACGTGCCTTCCTCGCCAATAAGAACAAATCGCAAGTATTCGCACCATTAACCCTCACTGACAAGATCTATTATGAGAATGGCCGGATGCGGACATTCGCTGGACGCATAACGCGGCGACTCCTCATGGCGCGGGCTGCTGCTGGGTGATGCAGTGGATGCCGCCGCCCAGGGCGAAGATGTCCCGGGCGTCCACCGATTCGATCGACCGCCCCGGGAAGAGCCGGGCGAAGAGCTCGGCGGTCGGGGCGTCCCGGGGGTCGCCGAACGAGCAGAGCAGGGCCAGCCCGTTGGCCAGGTAGTGGTTGACGTAGGAGTAGTCGACGAGCTGTCCGCCGGCCTCCTGCGTCTCCGGTGCGAGGAGCTCGACCACCTCCAGGGCGCGCCCCCTGGCGTCGGTCGAGGCCCGCAGGATCGCGAGGTTCTCCCGGGTGACCTCGTGGTCGGGGTGGGACGGGTCGGGCTGGACGTGGCAGAGCACCAGGCCGGGCCGGGCGAAGGAGGCCAGCAGGTCCACGTGCCCGCTGGTGCCGTACGGACCGTAGTCGGCGGTCAGGCCGCGGGGCAGCCAGATCACCTTCTCCACCCCCAGCCGGGCGCGGAGCTCGGCCTCCACCTCCTGCCTGGTCCAGCCGGGGTTGCGCGCCTCGCCGAGCTGCACGGTCTCGGTGGCGATCACCGTCCCCTCGCCGTCGACGTGGATGCCGCCGCCCTCGTTGACGAGCTCGGAGCGGAAGCGCCGCGCCCCGGCCCGCTCCAGGACCGCCCGGGCCACCAGGTCGTCCTTGGCGTGGGCGTTCCACCCCCAGCCGTTGAAGGTCCAGTCCACCCCGGCCAGGCCGCCTCGCCCGTCGATCAGGAAGGTGGGGCCGTTGTCGCGCATCCAGCAGTCGTCGAGCGGCTGCTCCACAACCTCGACCCGGGGGTCCAGCCACCGGGCGGCGGACCCGCGCTCGCTCGGGTCGACGACCATGGTGACCGGCTCGTGGCGCACGACGGCGTTGGCCACGTCCGACCAGGCCCGGTAGGACGCCTCCGGGTCCGCCAGGGCGTAGCCGGAGACCGGCCAGGACATCCAGGTGCGGGTGTGCGGGTGCCACTCCGGTGGCATGGAGAACATGTGCCGGCTCCTGGGGGATCGGCCGCTCCCGGGGGCGGGGGCGGGGAGAGCGGGGGTGGGTGGGGTCAGAGGAAGTACAGGCGGCTGAGGGAGACCGTGTCGGCGGGGGAGGACCGGACCTCCTCGCCGTCGAGGGTGACCCGGCCCAGCGCGTCCACCCGGACCGCGCCGAGCCGGGAGTTGCGGACCAGATCCGCCGGGCCGATGCCCCGGGTGCCGCGCACGCCCACGCGGCGGCGGCGGGTGGTCATCCGGTCCCCGCCCGCTCCGGCGGCGGCCCCGCTGACGAAGGCCACCGACAGGTCCGCGGCGGTGGCCCCGTGCGCGCCGAACTGCGGGCCCAGCACCAGAGGTTCGCAGGCGTCGGTGGAGGCGTTCGGGTCGCCGGTCACCCCGTAGGCGGGGAAGCCGGCCTTCAGCACGAGCTGCGGCTTGGCGCCGAAGTGGTCGGGCCGCCACAGCACGATGTCGGCCAGCTTGCCCGGTTCCAGGGATCCGACCTCGTGGGCCAGCCCGTGCGCGATCGCAGGGTTGACCGTCAGCTTGGCCAGGTAGCGCAGGACCCGCTCGTTGTCGTTGCGCCCGCCCGTGTCCAGCCCGGTGTCCAGCCCCGCCTCCGGCCCCGTCCCCGGCTCGCCCTTCATCTTCCCGGCCATGGCGAACGTCCGGCGCACCGTCTCGCCCGCGCGTCCCATGCCCTGGGCGTCGGAGGAGGTGATGCCGATGACGCCGAGGTCGTGCAGCACGTCCTCGGCGCCCATGGTGCCCGCCCGGATCCGGTCCCGGGCCAGGGCGGCGTCGCCGGGCAGCTCCGGCTTGAGGCCGTGCACCGAGACGATCATCCCGTGGTGCTCGGCGACCGCGTCCCGGCCGAAGGGCAGCGTCGGGTTGGTGGAGGAGCCGATGACGTTGGCCACCCCGGCCAGCCGGAGCACGTCCGGCACGTGGCCGCCGCCGCAGCCCTCGATGTGGAAGGCGTGGATCGTCCGGCCGTCCAGCACGGCGAGCGTGTCCTCGACCGACAGGCACTCGTTGAGGCCGTCGGTGTGCAGCGCCACCTGCACGTCGTACTCCTCGGCCACCCGCAGCGCGGTGTCCAGCGCCCGGGTGTGCGCCCCCATGTCCTCGTGCACCTTGAAGCCGCTCGCGCCGCCCTCGGCCAGCGCCTCCACCAGCGGCGCCGGATGCGAGGAGGACCCGCGGGCCAGGAAGCCGATGTTCACCGGCCAGGCGTCGAAGGCGTTGAACGCGTGCCGCAGCGCCCACGGCGAGTTGACCCCGACGCCCCAGACCGGCCCGAACTCCTGACCGATGATCGTGGTCACGCCGGAGGCGAGCGAGGCCTCCATGATGCGCGGGCTGAGCAGGTGCACGTGCGTGTCGATCGCGCCGGCCGTGGCGATCAGCCCCTCGCCGGACACGATCGTGGTCCCGGTGCCGACCACCACGTCCACGCCGTCCAGCGTATCGGGGTTCCCGGCCCGGCCGACGGCGTGGATGCGGCCCTCGCGGACGCCGATCGACGCGGTCCGCACCCCGAGGAAGGGGTCCAGGACCAGCACGTTGGAGATCACCAGGTCGCAGGTCTCCCGGACCGAGGCGGCCTTCAGGTGCAGGCCGTCCCGGGCGGTCTTGCCGAACCCGGCGAGGAACTCCTCTCCGGGCAGCTGCGAGTCGTGCTCGACCTCGACCACCAGACCCGTGTCGCCGAGCCGGACCCGGTCGCCCCTGCGCGGGCCGTACACGCTCACATGGCCTGCGCCGCCTGCGCCGCCTGCGCCGCCGATCCGCTCGCTCATTCGCCGCTCCCCAGGTAACCGCAGGCCCGTGCCTTGTCCATGGCCCGTTCGAACGCCCCGGACGCGTCCAGCGGGCCGTCCACCAGCCCGGCGAACCCGACCGCGACGCGGGCGCCGCCGATGGGGACCAGCCGCACGGTACGGCTCTCGCCCGGGCCGAAGCGGACCGCAGAGCCCGCGGGGACGGCCAGCCTGCGCCCGTAGGCGGCGCCCCGGTCGAACCGGAGCCGCGGGTTGACCTCGAAGAAGTGGAAGTGCGAGGTGACGCTGATCGGCACCGCCGCCGTGTTGAGGACGTCCACCTCCACCCCGTCCGGAACCGCCGGGCCCGCCGGGCCCGCGTCCTCCCGGGCCGCGGCGGTCACCGCGCCGGGCGCGCCGGGGCCCAGGGAGCCGCCTCCGATCGGGTCGCCCACCACGGCCAGGCGGGTGCCGTCGTCGAAGACCGCCTCGACCATCACCTCGGTGACGATGTCGGCCACGCCGGGCAGCACGTCGTCCGGTCCGAGCACCGCCCGGCCCGCCTCGACCGCCTCGGCCAGCCGGGCCCCGTCCCGGGCGGCCTCGCAGACCGCGTCCGCGATCAGCGCGGTGGCCTCCGGCACGTTCAGCCGCAGCCCCCGCGCCCTTCTGGCCCGGGCCAGCTCGGCGGCGGTGAACAGCAGCAGCCGGTCCCGCTCGGTCGGTGTCAGCCGCACGGCGCACCCTTTCTGGAACAGTGTTCAAACTTAGATCAGGATTCTAAACCGGTACGGTGGTGCTCATGACTGCGAAGCCCGGACCTGCGGCGGCGTCCCTCACCCGGCCGGAGCGTCCCGACGTGCGGGCCCACGTGCTGCGGGCCGCGCTGCTGGCGATCGACGAGGTGGGGCCCGAGCGGGTGCGGGTGCGCGACATCGCCGAGCGCGCGGGCATGAGCAGCGGCCACGTCATGTACTACTTCGGCAGGCGCGACCGGATCCTGGTCTCGACGCTCCTGCTCAGCGAGGACGAGCTGGCCGAACGCCGCACCGCCGAACTCGCGGCCGTCGCCGACCCGCGCCGGGCGCTGGTCCGCCTGGTGGAGCTGTACCTCCCCACGGGCCCCGGAGACGTGCGGTGGAGGCTGTGGGCGCAGGTCGTCGCCCGGCCGCCGCGGGACGAGGAGACGCTGGCCCGGATCGCCTCCTTCACCGGGGCCTGGGCCGGGGAGCTGGCCGGGATCGTGGCCCGGGGCATCGGGCGGGGGGTGTTCCGTCCGGTGGACGACACCGGGGAGCACGCCCTGCGCACGTGCCGCGTCATGGACGGCCTCGCGTACGACGTCCTCCTCGGCCTGCCGGGCCGGGACGCGGCCTGGGCGCGCGAGCAGGCCGTGCGGGCGGCCCTGCGGGAACTCGAACCCTGAGGACGGCGGAGGCCCGGAGGTCCCCGCGGTGCGGAGCCGGCGGACGGAGGCGCGGGGCGCCGCCGGGCGGGACGGAGGGGGCCGGCGGGGCCGGGCGTCACGTCCTCGCCGGGGACGGGGGACCTGGGCGCGAGCCGGTCGGCGGCGCCGGCCGGCTCGCCCGCACCACCCGGTCGCGCCCGGCCTCCTTGGCGGCGTACAGGGCCAGGTCGGCGCGGTGCAGCAGGTCGGACGGGCGTTCCCGGCCGTCCCAGAGCGCGAGCCCGGCCGAGAAGGTCTGCCCCTGCGGGGTGGCCGCGCGCATGGCGGCGAGCAGCGCCTCCGCGTCCGCCGGCTCCCGGCCGGGCATGACGAGCACGAACTCCTCCCCGCCGTAGCGGGCCAGCATGTCCTGCCCGCCCAGCACGAGACTCCAGGCCGTGGCGGCGCCGGCGAGCAGCAGGTCCCCGGCCTGGTGCCCGTGGGTGTCGTTGAACAGCTTGAACCGGTCGAGGTCGACCATCGCCAGGCACAGCGGCGTGCCGTCCCGCTCGGCGCGCGTGTACTCCCGGGCCAGCTGGGCGTCGAGGGTGCGCCGGTTGGGCAGTCCGGTGAGCGTGTCGGTGCGCGCGACCTCGTCGAGCATCCGGGCCTGGTCCTGCAGGCGGTGCAGCAGGTCCGACATCCGGGCCACCACCAGCACGAAGAGCACCGCGGAGGTGATGGTCACGGGCCAGGCGCTCAGCTCGAACCCGGAGACGAGCTGCGCGGCCATGGTGCCGGGGGCCAGCAGGACGACGGCCATCAGCGTGAGCAGCCGGCGCGTGGTGAAGAACGGCACGCCGTCCGAGGCGGTGCTCAGCAGGTCCCGTGCGGAGGGATGCAGCGCCGCGGTGCCCCACAGCACGTACGACATCAGGAAGGGCGTGTCCCCGAGGGGCAGGCCGAAGACCTCCGCCCCCTCGGTGGAGATGAAGATCACGTCCCCGGTGAGGAGGGACATCATCGCCAGGGTGAGCAGCCGGAAGGACGGCGTCCGCGCGCCCGAGACGGACAGCAGGCGGACGAGCCCGGCGAGCAGCACCACGTCGGCGAGCGGATAGGCCAGGGCGACCAGCTGGTCGAAGGTGGATTCGTGGCCGCCGATGTTCGGGTCGATCAGGAGGACCCAGTAGGGCAGGAGGAGGCCGGCGGTGACGATGGCGCTGTCCAGCAGGGCCCCCCGGTCGCCGGGGGTCCGCCGGTGCCGGGCGAGCAGCAGCAGGGCGGCCGTGACGAAGGGGTACTGCAGCAGGTAGGCGATGTCGGCGGGCGAGGGGAAGGGGTCCACCCCGGCGATGTGGTCGTAGTAGAGCCACATGAGGTCGCCGGTGGCGGTGCCGACCAGCCCCAGGCCCATCAGCGCCCAGGCCAGGCCGACCGTGCCGCGCAGGCGGGCGGCCACCAGGAACGACGCCGCCGCCCCGGACAGTCCGACGGATGCGTAGAACGCGTCGCGGAAGGGCCCGTACGGGAGCAGCACGTACACCCCCAGGGCGACCAGGCCGCCGAGGAGGAAGACCCGCCAAGCCCGGGAACCGTCCACGCCGCTCTATCGGCAGACCGGACGCGAGGCTGAGGCAACCCAGGGCCCGCGCCGCCGGAGAGACGGGGATCACACCGGAGCCGCCGGACCATCGGGTCGGGAGGGCCGGACCGCGGAACCTACGGATCGGGAGGGCCGGACCGCGGAACCTACGGGTCGGGAGGGCCGGACCACGGAGCCTGCGGTGACCGCGCGGACCGTCGAAAGCCCGCACCACCGGGAGCGCGGAGACCGAAAAGGCGGGCCCGGCCGATGAGGCCGGGACCCGCCGTGCTGGTGGACGATACAGGGATTGAACCTGTGACCTCTTCCGTGTCAGGGAAGCGCTCTCCCGC
>NZ_BMQE01000073.1:0-19717 GCF_014647955.1 Planomonospora antibiotica
CTGGTCGCTGGCCCTGGACATGCAGATCCTCTGGAAGACGTGGTCCGCGGTGATGCGGGGGTCCGGCGCCTACTGAGCGCCTGGACGCTCGGTGAGGATTCGAGCACCTTCGGCGACCACATTCGTTATCGACCGTTCCAAGTATCACAGCGTGTTCACCTCAGTACTATTTCCTCCTCTTCATCTCCTCCCCTGTTCCGCTCCTCATCGGAAGTGCAATGAGATCCTTCGCCAGACCGGCCGTCCTCGCGGCGGCCGCCCTCGTCACCGCGGCGGTCATGCCCGCCCTTCCGGCGGTGGCCGAGACCTCCCCCGGCAGCACCCCGGACACCGCCGCCCCCTCCTGCTGGGCGATCAAGCAGTCCCACCCGTCAAGCGCGGACGGGGTCTACTGGCTCCAGACGCCCGCGCTCGTGACGCCCCAGCAGTTCTACTGCGACATGACCACCGACGGCGGCGGCTGGGTGCTGATCGGCCGCGGACGCCAGGGCTGGAACTTCCAGTACGGCGGGCAGGGCACCCCCGCGGAGGTCCGCGGCTCGGTCACCGGGACCACCGCGTTCAAACCGGCCGCCCTGCCCGGCGACACCGTCGCGGGACTGCTGGACGGCGGCCGGGTCGACGCCCTCGCCGACGGCATCCGGATCCGGCGGGCCGCCGACGCCGCGGGCACCACCTGGCAGGAGGTGCGCTGGAAGCCTTCCAGCCTCAAGAGCTGGTCCTGGACCTTCGACGCCGGCCACCCGCTCTCCTCGGTGACCTTCGACGGCGTCAGGGGGTCGGGTACCACCGCCAGCGCCGCCGTCGCCCTCGGCGGTGACCGGCGCCGCCTGACGACCACCAAGGTCGCCGCCCACGCCTACCAGCGCGGCTTCGCCTACGGCACGTCGGTGACCGGGGCCAACAACGGCACCAGTCACCTGTGGCAGAACGCCTCCGAAGGGGAGGCGATCCCCTTCGCCCAGGTCTTCATCCGGCCCAGGCTGCTCAAGGCCGACTTCACCGCGATCCCTGCTTCGGGTCTGCCGGCCTCCACCGTCGAGCCCCTGGTGAGCAACCGCACCTCCCCCTCCCCGTGGGGGGTCACCGGAGTGGTGGGCGGCGGCTCGGGCGAGCAGAACGTCGAGGTCCAGTCGCTGGCGGTGCTCGGCGACACCCTGTACGTCGGCGGCAAGTTCGAGTATGTGCAGCAGGGCGCGGCGGGGGCCAAGACCCGCCAGCCGTACCTCGCCGCGTTCGACGTGAGGACCGGTGAATGGAAGCCCGGCTTCCGCCCCGTCCTCAACGGTCAGGTATGGGACATCCAGGCGGCGGGCAGCAAGCTCGTCATTGCCGGCGAGTTCCGGGACGCGGCCACCGACTCGGGCGGTCTGATGGCGCTCGACCCCGCCACCGGAGCGCCCGCGACAGGCTGGAAGAGCACGCTCTCGCACACCAACACGGCGACTCCGGTCCTGGCCCGCACGCTCGATCTGGAAGGCGACTGGATCTACGTCGGCGGCCAGTTCAACCGCATCAGCGGAGGCGCCGCGGCCGGAACGCCGATCACCGTGAGCCGGGCGGCGCGGGTCCGCGTCTCCGACGGCAAGCCTGACGGCACCTGGAAGCCGAACCTCAACGGCGTGCCGATGGAGCTCGACGCCACCGCCGAGCGCGTCTACTTCGGCGGCCACTTCACCACTGTCGGCGGCAAGGCCGCCCGCAAGCTCGCCGTTCTCACCACCTCGTCCCCCGCGACGCAGGTAGCGGGGCTGCAGGACCAGAACTGGCGGCCGAGCACCTCGACGGTGCAGAAGCAGTACCGCCAGGTCATCCGGGAGTTCGGCGACCACGTCTGGATCGGCGGCTCCGAGCACGACTTCCAGATGTACACCAAGGACACCTTCGAGCGGGTGCGCGGCAACATCACCCTGAAGGGCGGCGACTTCCAGTCCGCCGTCGAGATCGACGGCGTGGTGTACGGCTCGTGCCATTGCGGGGATTTCGTCTACAACGACGCCTCCGCCTACCCCGCCCCCACCGGCTGGTCCAACGCCCACCAGATCGTCTTCATCGGCGCCTGGGACGCGAAGACCGGGGAGTACCTGCCCAACTTCGCCCCGGTCTTGGATTCGCGGGCAGGCAACGGCCCATGGGAGCTGATCGAGGACGGCAACGGCTGCCTCTGGTTCGGCGGTGACATGAGCAGGGGCGCCGGCGGACAGTGGCTCGGCGGTTTCGGCCGCCTGTGCGGCACCGACCGCACAGCACCGGCCACCCCGGCGAACCCGCGCATGAACGGCACCGCGCTGTCGTGGAACGCGGTGGGCGACTCCTCCAGTCAGGTGCGCTACGAGGTGCTCCGCGACGACCGGGTGGTGGCCGTCGTCTCCGGCACCAGCTGGACCGAGCCCGCACCCGGCGCGCACCGCTACTTCGTCCGCGCGATCGACGCCGCGGGTAACCGCTCGGCGACCACGGACGCCGTCTCGACGTCGGGCGGGCGCCAGGACACCCTGGTCGGCGAGGCGGCGAGCTGGCGCTGGGCGCACGATGGCACCGACCAGGGCAGCGCCTGGCGGCAGACCGCCTTCGACGACTCGGCGTGGTCCACCGGCCAGGCGGAACTGGGCTTCGGCGACTCCGATGAGAAGACGCTGATCCCTGCGGGCACCACGCCCAGGCCGATCACCGCGTACTTCCGCACCGCGTTCACGGTGACGGACCCCGCCGCCTACCGGAAGCTCCTGATCGACCTGGTCCGCGACGACGGGGCGGTGGTCTACGTGAACGGCGTCGAGGTCGCCCGGGACAACCTGCCCGCGGGCGCCGTCACGAACAGCACGCCGGCCCTCACCGGCCTGCAGGAGCGAGCGGACGAGAGAGCGAAGGTCCGCTTCGAGGTTCCCGCCGGCCTGCTGGTCGCCGGCCGTAACACCGTCGCGGTCGAGGTGCACCAGGCCAACGCCTGGAGCGCCGACCTGAGCTTCGCGCTCACGATGGCGGGCGCATCCTGAGACAGAGGCGGCCCGGTCCTCTCCGGGCCGCCTGAAGGCCCTTCCGAAGACCGGCTCCCCGTCCGGACGGAGAGCCGGAGGGCGTACCTCCGGGAGAGGCGCCCCGTGAGATCCGTGGACACCGGAGCCCCGGTCGCCTGTGCGACCGGGGCTCCGGCACGTGTACGAGGCCGCCGCCGAAGCCCGTGCGGTCCGAAGGCGTGGCGGGGGGTGCTGAGGGCCTGTGCGGGATCAGCCCTTCAGGGCCGACTTGCCCGAACCGTTCATGTCCTTGACGATCGAGAAGACCGCGGTGGAGGGATCGTCCTCGGCCACGGACTCGTCGTCCTCGGTTTCGGATCCCTCGCTGGGCGCGGCCAGGGGCTGCGGCATGGACTGGACGGCGCCGACACCCCTGGGCGGCGGCATCGGCGCCTCCGTCTGCTGCGGGATGACCACCACGCCGACCAGGGGCGCACCCACCCGCTCCATCTGCCGGGCGCCGTCCCTGATCTGGTCGTAGCGCGTGTCGTGGGCCTCGGCGGTCAGCACCACGATGTCGGCGATCTCTGCCAGGGCCTGGGCGTCGGCGCCGAACGCGGTCGACGGCGCGTCGATGACGATGAACCGGGCGCGGTTGCGCAGCGAGTTGACCAGGCGGCTCATCCGGTCGCCCTGGAGCATCTCCGAGACCAGCTCGGTCCCCCTGCCCGCGGGGATGATCCGGAGGCGGGGGATCACCGGCGAGCTGACCTCCACCTCGTCGAGGGTCCTGTCCTGCAGCAGCAGCTCGGCCAGGCCGTCACCGCCCTGCACGCCCAGCAGCCCCATGCTCACCCGGGACTCCAGGTCGGCGTTGACGAGGAGCACGTTGGACTCAATGCGGGTCAGCGTGGCGGCGATGTTGGCCGCGACGATGTTCCCTCCCATGCCGGGGGAGGCGCTGGTCACGACGATCACGTGGTTGCCCGGCCCCGAACCGAGGATGGCGGTGAGAGAGTGGCACAGCTCGTGGAAGCGCTGCCCGATCCTGCTGCGCGCCGACAACAGGCCGAGGGCACTGCTCCGGCGACCCGGCGGCACGTCCAGCAGAACCCTCATCTTGAGCACGCGGGCCACGTCGTGGCCGCTGCGCACGCGTTTGTCGGCGCGGTCGATGAGCAGGGCCGTCACGACGCCCAGCATGAGACCCACGACGAGGCCGCCCGGCAGGTAGGTCATCGGGCTCGGGCTGGAAGGGCCCTCCGGGAACGACGCGTCCATGATGATCTCGCCGGAGGCGACGTTCAGCGCCGAGATCTTCGCATCGGCGAGCTTGCCGCCCAGCGCCTCGAACTGACCCAAGATGATCTCCCGTTCCGCTCTCTCGGACGCGGGGACCTTCTTGAGCTGCTGCGCCAGTTCGTCCAGCTGGGCCTTGAGGTTGTTGACCTGGCCGTTGGCCCGCTGGAGACCTTTCTCCCTGCGGTTGTCGAGGTAGGCGGTGGCGAACGCCCGGGCACCCTGCTGTGCCTTCGTCGCGCTGGGTCCCTCGTGGTCGATCTGCAGGATGGCCGACTCGGCGGTGGCGGTGACCGTGACGTTCTCGGCGAGGTCGACGGGTGACTCGGAGGAGCCCATGAGCTGCTGAGCCCGCCTGGCGACCTCCACGGAGCGCACCCGCTGCGCCTCGGTGTCGATGCTGATGCGCATGGCCGTGCGGTCCAGCTCGGTCGGGTTGGTGACGAGGACCACCGCCTGGGAGACATAGGTCGGCGGGAGGACCACGACGGCCAGGGCGGCCGCCGCGAGACCGGCGGCGGCCGCGGCGACGACGATCCACCAGCGCCGACGCAGGATGCCCGCGTAGTCGGCGACCTCCAGCGACTCCCTGCTGGACATGGGGTCCGTCACCATGGGCACCTTCCTCTCCTTCGGCCCCCGGCTGCCGGGCGAAGGCGCCGTGTTCCCTAAAGATACCTGCCCTTTACCGACCGACCACCGATGCTTTTGGTGGAGATTAGGTTATTGCGCCCATGCTGGGCGACCACGGGGTTACCATCGGGCCTCCGCAATTCAGTACTTGGAGACCCCATGCGGTTCACTCGCGGGACCGGCACCGCCTCGCTCGCCGCCCTTCTCGTCCTCGCTCTCGCCCCCTCCGCCCACGCCGACTACTCGGCTCGGACCCGGCTCGGCTGGGAACCGAACGGATCGGTCTACGCCATCCAACGGACCGGTGACCGGGTCGTCATCGGTGGGGCCTTCACCTCCCTGTTCAACCGGCGCACGGGCGAGACCGTGACCATGAGCCGCCTGGCCGCCTTCGACGCCGCGAGCGGCGAACTGCTCCGCGGCTGGAACCCCTCGGTGAACAACACCGTCGAGGACCTCGCGGTCTCCCCCGACGGCGCGACCGTCTACGTGGGCGGCCGGTTCACCTCCGTCGACGGGCAGGTCCGGACCCGGCTCGCGGCCGTCGAGGCCGACGACGGCGACCTGGTCGCGGCCTGGACGCCGACCGCCAACGGCACGGTCCGGGCGCTGGCCGCACTGGGGGACAGGCTCTACCTGGGCGGCGACTTCAGCTCGGTCTCCGGTGGCGCGCGCAGCCGGCTCGCGGCGCTGAACGCCCCCTCCGGCGCCCTGGTGGGCGGCTGGAACCCGGGGGCCGACTCGACCGTCAACGCGCTGGAGCCCGACGAATCCAGATCCCGCCTCCTCGTCGGCGGCCTGTTCCGGCGGCTGGGCGGCCAGGCCCGCGACTTCCTCGGCGCGCTGGACCCGGCCACCGGCGCCGTGGCGGCGTGGCGCCCCCCTGCGGCCTGCCAGGACAGCGGCAATCCATGCCGCGTATGGGACGTCTCCGTCATGGACGACGGGGTCTACGCCGCCGTGGGCGGGCCCGGTGGCCGCCTGGTCTCCTACGACGCGGCCTCCGGGGCGCGGCGCTGGCAGGTCTACGGCGACGGCGACGTGGAGGCGGTCAGCGCCCGGGACGGCAAGGTCTACGCAGGCGGCCACTTCGCCCCCTCGTTCGGTACGGTGGAGCGCTGGGGCCTGGCCGCCGTCGACGCCGCCACCGGAAGCGTCGACGCCCTCTTCGCCCCCCGCCTCAACGTCACGCTCTCGACCTTCGCGGTGGACGCGGGTCCCGACCAACTGCGGGTCGGCGGACAGTTCCAGCAGGTGAACGGCCAGCCCAAGGCGCGCTATGCGGAGTTCCCGATGCTGGCGCCGCCCACCGTCCTCGTTCCCGAGGGCTCGGCCTGGCGCTACTCGGACACCGGAGCCGACCCCGGCACCGCATGGCGGACGGACGGCTTTGACGACACCGCCTGGGCGAGCGGGCCCGCGCAGCTCGGCTTCGGCGACGGCGACGAGGCCACCACGATGACCTCCGGACGAGTCGCCTATCACTTCCGGCACACCTTCACCGTGGCGGATCCGAGCCTGCTGACCCAGGCCGCGCTCGGCCTCGTCCGTGACGACGGAGCCGTGGTCTACCTCAACGGCGTGGAGATCTTCCGCTCCAACATGCCGGCGGGAACGGTGACCGCGCAGACGCCGGCCTCCGGTACGGTCGGCGGTGCCGATGAGTCCGCCTGGTACTCCACCGCGGTCGACCCCGGTCTGCTGCGCCCCGGGGGGAACGTCCTGGCCGTCGAGATCCACCAGGCCGCGGTGAACTCCTCGGACGTCTCGTTCGACGCCAGGCTCACCGTGCGCTAGTGGTCTGCGGCTGGAATTCGCCGGCGCCGTCCAGAGAGGGGCCCGCGGATCCCATCGGCGCTCTCGGTCCATCCGAACGTGCGGGCCGCCCGGCGCCGGGAGCGCGCCCGCCGTCCCAGCGGGGAGGGATCCGCTGCGACGGCCGGCCCCTCTCATCCACCCGCGGCACCCTCACCCGGCCCGGTAATCGTTTCCGGCCACGGCACTGGGCACCGTACCGGAGCGCCTCGCCCGCCGGATCCGGCCGACGTTCACCGTGATCAGGCCGATGGCCAGCAGGCCGGATCCGGCGGCGATGGCGATCATCAGCATGTCTCGGGAGCCCCCGCCGCTTTCCGCTCCGCCGGTGGACTCCAGCGGCACCACCGGTGTCTCGGTGTCCGCCGCCTTCGGCAGCGGCACCCGCCAGATCGGCTGCTTGGGCCCCTCGGAGTTCACCAGCAGCGCGTGGCCGTCGGCGCTGAAGGTGATGCCCTCTCCCTGGCGCTGCGAGGGCAGGTCCACCTCGATCGGCTTGCCCTTGAAAGCGGCCGCGACGTCATCGTTCTTGACCCGCCAGACATAGGCCTTCTCCCCGTTGCGGACCACGATCCGGTCCCCGGTGGGCGAGAAGGCCGCGCCGGACGCCTTGAGCACGGGCACGTGCGCGACCACTCTCCGCATCACGTTCACCCGCCGCTCCTCCAGCGTCGCCGGCGCCATCCACAGCGAGGCCCGCTGCTCGGGCTTCTCCGTCTTGTCCAGCGTGAAGACCCGGCCCGTGCCGGGCTGCACGAGCAGCGACTCGCTGTTGCGCGCCGCTTTGTCGGAGTACTGGACCGGGTAGGAGACCACACCGGCCGCGTCCTGCGAGCCCTCCTTGTCGGCCGAGGGCTCGTCCATCCGCACGATCCGGAAGGTGGTCCGTGCGGGCAGCCCTTTGTCTCGACGGATGAAGTAGGCGTCGCCCATGTCCGCGACGTAGATGTAGCCTCTGCCGTCCGAGCTGCGGAAGGTGGCGATGTCCTCCCAGTCCTCGTTGGAGCCCGGCGGGAGGGTGAGGGTGAGATGCGTCGCACCGCGTTCGCCGATGACGTAGACCTCGGCGTCCCCTCGCGCGTCTCCACTCGTGTAGTACCGCTTCCCGTCGCCGGACAGGCTGAGCCCGCTCGCCTCCGCGATCCGCGGGTCGGCGACGGTGAGGACGGAGGTGGGGAGCTGAGGCTCGTCGAACGCGGGTGCTGCCACGGCACTGACCACGATCGCGGCGACGGAGAGCATCGCCGTACTACGCACAACCACTGGCGGTTACCTCATCCCAGTTGTCCAGCCATCACCTGAAAAGTAGGCTCCAGCCCGTGCTGACCTGCCGAGTGACATCACTCGCGGACCAGCGGTACGGAACGCCAAGTGTAGGGCCAGCACATACGAAAGGGGCGGACCACCTTGAATTCGTCATCGGACGGCGGCTCCACCGCGCATCCCACCGTGAGCGTCGTCATCGCGACGCGCGACCGGCTGGCGCTGCTCCGGCGCGCCGTCGTCGCCGCCTTCGACCAGGACTATCCAGGTGACATCGAGGTCGTGGTCGTGTTCGACCAGTCCGAGCCCGAGGACCTGGGCGTCGAGGAGCGGCCGGGCCGCAGGTTGCGCATCACCCGCAACGTCAACGCCCCCGGACTGGCCGGGGCCCGCAACTCCGGCATCGCCCTCACCACCGGCGCGTACGTGGCGTTCTGCGACGACGACGACGAGTGGCTGCCCGCGAAGACCTCCGCCCAGGTCGAGCTGCTCTCCCGGCTCCCGGAGGCCGTGGCCGCCGGGAGCGGGGTCGAGGTCCGTTCCGACGGCCGCCGGTTGACCCGGCTCTGCCCCCACGAGATTGTCACGTTCCAGCATCTGCTGCGCGACCGGATCATGGAGCTGCACCCGTCGACCCTCCTGGTCCGGCGCGATGTGCTGGTGGAGCGGGTGGGGCCGGTCGACGAGCGGCTTCCCGGCAGCTACGCGGAGGACTACGACCTGCTGCTGCGCATCACGAAGGTCGGCGTCATCGCCTGCGTCCCGGCCGCTCTCACCGCCATCAACTGGGGCTCGTCCTTCTTCGCCGACCGCTACGTGATGATCACCGAGGCGCTCTCCTACCTGCTGGACAAGCATCCGGAGTTCAACCGGGAGCCGACGGGCAAGGCCCGGATCGAAGGCCAGATCGCGTTCTTCCACGCCGCCGCCGGGCAGCACGCCCAGGCGCGGCGGTGGGCGGTGCGGACCCTGCGCCGCAACTGGAAGGAACGGCGGGGTTACCTGGCCCTGGGCATGGGCCTGCGGGTGATCGACGCGGGACGGACGATCAAGTTCCTCAACGCGCGCGGACGCGGTGTCTGACCCTGCCGTGTCCGCCCCCCGCTCCCCACTCCTGACCGCCGGCTACCTGGGATCCCAGGCGCCCGCTTCGGCACGCCCGCTGCCGCTGTGGCCGCTGCACGTGCTCTTCACCGGCTTCCCGGTGCTCTGGGTGCTCGGTGTCGGCGCGTTCGCCGCGCCCATCGCCGCGGCACCCATGGCGGTGGCCATGTGGCGCAGTACTCAGCGGGTCCGGATCCCCCGCGGCTTCCTGGTCTGGATGCTCTTCCTGGTCTTCCTGGTCGCCTCGGCCACTCAGCTGGACACCGCGCCCCGGATGGTCGGTTTCGTCTTCCGCTTGATGAACTACCTGAGCGCGACGGTCGTCTTCCTGTACGTCTACAACTGCTCACGTCGTGTGCTTCCGGTCCGGCGGGCGGCGGGGTTCGTCGCCGTCTTCTGGATCTGGGTGGTCATCGGCGGCTTCCTCGGGGTGCTCTTCCCGGAGGGCTCGTTCAGCACCCCTTTCGAGAAGGTGCTCCCCGGGGCCATCTCCTCCAACGAGTTCGTCGGCGACCTGGTGCATCCCAAGTTCGCCGAGGTACAGGCGCCGTGGGGCTCGCCGGAGGTCTTCGAGCGTCCGAGTGCGCCGTTCGCCTACACCAATGCGTGGGGCAGCCATTACGCGCTGCTCCTGCCGTTCGTCCTCCTCTACCTGCTCACCTCCGTCAAGAGGTGGCACCGCCCGATGATCGCGCTGATCGCGGCGGCATCGCTCGTGCCCGCCTTCGCCACCCTCAACCGGGGGATGTTCCTGGCCATCGGTCTCGGCCTGCTGTACGCCGCGCTCCGCTTCGCGCTCCGCGGGCACGTACGCTGGCTCGTCGCCGTCTGCACCCTGCTGATCACCGGGCTGGGCGCCGCCTATCTTTCAGGGCTGAGCGAGGTCATCAGCACCCGCACCGAGTACAGCACCACGAACACCGGGCGGGCCGCGATCTACCAGGAGGCGTTCGTCCGCACCCTGGAGTCGCCGATCCTCGGTTACGGCGGCCCCCGTCCTTCTCTCAACCTGGGCATCTCTGTGGGCACGCAGGGCCATTTCTGGAACCTGATGTTCTCCTTCGGCTTCCCCGCCCTCGGCCTGTTCTGCCTGTGGTTGTGGAGTATGGCCTGGCGGACCCGCGCGGTGCCCGCAAGCATGATGTGGCTGCACGTGGTGCCCGTCATGGCCTCCTTCATGGTCTTCTACTACGGACTCGACGGGACCCAGTTGGTGCTCATCTTCATGGCCGGCGCCCTCGGGCTGCGGCCGCCGGACGCTCCCGAGATCGGGTCGGCCGAGCCGGAGTCGTGGCTCGACGGCGTACGCACCCGGCCGGTGGTGATCGGCCATGGGTGAGCGGGCCGGAACCGGATCCGCCGGGAGTGCGGAGACCGCGACGCCCGGCACCGGGGGTGCCGGGGGCAGGGCGTCCGGTGCCGACCTGTCCGAGGCCGCCCGGGGCGGTGCGATCGGGCTCGTCGGGTCGGTCGTGTCGGCGGCGGCGGGTTTCGCCCTCACCGTCGTCGTGGCCCGCCTCCTCGGTCCGGCCCAGGCGGGCGTGTTCTTCGTCGTGGTGGCCCTGTTCATGATCCTCTCCGAGGCCACCGAGCTCGGCGCCGACACGGCGCTGGTGCGCACCGCGGCGCGGCTGCGCGCGCTCGGCAGGGTGGGGGACCTCCGACGGGTGCTGGTCTTCGCGCTGGTCCCGGTCACGGCGGTCAGCGTGGCCGTCGCGGCCGCGCTCCACCTGGCGGCCCCGTGGCTGGCCCGGTGGCTGGCCGACCCCTCGCAGTACGCCGATGCCGTGCTGATGCTGCACATCGCCGCGCCGTTCCTGGCCGTCTCCGCGGTGCGCTCCGTCGCCCTGGCCGGGACCCGCGGGCTGGGCAGCGTGACCACGTTCACCGTCATCAACAACATCTTCATGCCGGGGGCCCGGCCGCTGCTGGCGCTGGCCTTCGTCGCGCTGGGGTACGGCGCGGGCGCGGTGATGTTCGCCTGGTCGCTGCCGGTCGGGCTGGCTCTCGTCGTGGCGCTCGCCGCCCTGTGGCGGCTGGTGCGGCGGGCCGAGGCCGCCCCGGGGCCGTTGACGCCGTACGAACCGGATGAACCGTCGGCGGTCCGCGAATTCTGGGTGTTCTCCGGGCCGCGGGGCGTCGCGGCGGTGATCGAGATCCTCATCGTCTGGCTCGGCGTGCTGCTGGTGGGGGCCATGGTCTCCAGCCATGACGCGGGTGTCTACGCCACCGCCAGCCGGTTCATCACCACCGGCACGCTGGTCGTCGCCGCCGCCCGGATCGCGGTCGCACCGCAGATCGCGGCCATGCTGGCCCGCCGGGAGCTCCGGGAGGCCGAACACCTGCACGCGGTGACCACGGGCTGGATCGTGGCCGGATCATGGCCGCTGTACCTGGCACTGGCGGTCTACGGCCCGTTCGTGCTCACCTTGTTCGGCGAGGACTTCCACGACGGCGCTCTCCCCCTGGCACTCCTGGCCCTGGCGATGCTGCTGGTGATGGCGGCGGGCAACGTGCAGACCGTGCTCCTGATGGGCGGCAAGAGCTCGTGGAGCCTGTTCAACAAGGTGGTCGCGCTGGTCGCGACGGTGGTGCTGACCCTGGTGCTGGTGCCGCCGCTCGGCATCGTCGGAGCCTCCGTCGCCTGGGGGCTGACCATGCTCCTGGACACGGTGCTGGCCGCCGCCCAGGTCCGGTTCAGGATCGGTCTGGGGCTGGGCCTGCGGACCGTGGCCGGGACGGCGGCCTGGGCGGTGGTCTGGTTCGGCCTGGTGGGGATCGCCATGCGCTGGACGCTCGGCGCGACGGCGCCCTCCTTCGCCGCCTACCTGCTGGTGGCGGGAGCCGGATACGGCTACGTGCTCTGGCGCCGGCGAGCACGGCTGCACGCGGACGTGCTGCTCGGCGCGGTCCGGGGACGGCGCGGGCGGACCGCTCCCGTGGGGACGGCCGCAGAGGAAACGACAGAGAAGAGTACGACATGAGCATCGCAGGCCGGATGAAGGATCGTTCGCCCCGCTGGGTGAAGGACGTCGCCAACGCCGCCACCCGGGCGTACGGCGTGCGCACAGCGGACAGCCGGCACCTGCCGGACTTCCTGGTGATCGGCACCAAGCGCGGCGGCACGACCTCCCTCTGGAACTACCTGATCCAGCACCCGATGATCATGCCGATGTTCCCGGAGTCGCGGGGCCTCAAGAGCCCCTACTTCTTCGACATCAACTACGGCAGGGGCATCGAGTGGTACCGGTCCCACTTCGCGACCGAGCAGCAGCTCGACGTGCTGGAGCGGCGGTTCGGCACGCGCCCGCTCACCGGTGAGGCCTGCCCCTACTACATGTACTGCCCGCCGGTCACCGAGCGGGTCCGGACACTGATCCCCGACGTCAAACTGATCATGACGCTGCGCGACCCGGTCAAGCGCGCCTACTCCCACTACTGGGAGCGGGTGGGCGACGGCGTCGAGCCGCTCACCTTCGAAGAGGCCCTCGCGGCCGAACCCGAGCGGCTCGCGGGCGAGCGGGAGCGCATGGCGGCCGATCCCTCCTACTACAGCCGGGCCCACGACCACTACACATACCGCGACCGGGGGATCTATCTCCCGCAGGTCAGGCGGTGGATGGACACCTTTCCTGCAGAGAACATCCTGATCATGCCCGCCGAAGAGCTTTACAAAAACCCCCAAGCAGCCTTTGACAGGGTTGTGGAATTTCTCGGCCTACCTCCTTCGAGGCTGCCCGTCGCGGAGCGCCACAATTACCTTCCCGCCCCCCAGATGAACCCCCTGACCAGGGAAGAACTGACCGAGTTCTATCGCCCGCACAATCGCGCCCTATTCGATTTCATCGGCGTCGATTTCGGTTGGGAGACCTGATTCACACAACCCGCCCGGAACATTGACACCAGTGTTTCCTTACGCTATTTTTGCCGCCTTGCCATAATGGTACGGCGCCTTACCCGATAATCCGTCCGGTCCGGCGGCGCGCCTTTCTCCGACCATCTCCGGGGAGTTCCGTTGACTGATTCACCTGACACGGCCGTCTCTGCGCGGCCACGGAGAACCGCCCGGTTCGCACACCTCTCCGTGGCCTTGCTCGTGGGCGCCACCGGACTGGCCGTGCCCGGCACCGCCTACGCGGCGCCGCCGCCCGCCGATGGCACCGCCGCCGATAGGGCGGCCCCTTCCTGCTGGGCGATCAAGCAGTCCCACCCGTCGAGCGCGGACGGGGTCTACTGGCTCCAGACGCCCGCGCTCGTGGCGCCCCAGCAGTTCTACTGCGACATGACCACCGACGGCGGCGGCTGGGTGCTGATCGGCCGCGGACGCCAGGGCTGGGAGTTCGACCACAACGGGCAGCGCTCCCCCGGCGACGTCCGGAACACCCCCGCCGGCACCGGCGCGTTCGCGCCCGCGGCGCTGTCCGGCGACACCGTCGACGGACTGCTCGACGGCGGCCGGGTCGACGCCCTCCCCGACGGCGTCCGGCTGCGCAGGGCCGCCAACGCCGCGGGCACCGCCTGGCAGGAGGTGCGCTGGAAGTTCGCCGCCCGCAAGAAGTGGTCGTGGACCTTCGACGGAAGCCACCGGCTCACCTCCACCGCCTTCGACGGAGCCACCGTCAACGGCGGCACCACCCGGGACGTGAACGCCAACAACGGCACCCGGCGTGTGTTCACCTACGAATGGGCGGACCACGGCTACCAGAAGGGCTTCTCCTACGGCTCGGCCGTGGGCGGCGGCTCCAACAGCGGCACCGCCCACCTATGGCAGAACGGCGCAGAGGGCCACCCGATCCCCTTCACCCAGGTCTTCATCCGCCCGAAGCTCACCGCCGTGGAGTACCCCGCCGTCCCCGATGAGGGCACGGCGGCCTCGACGGTGGCGCCGCTCGTGTCCAACCAGACCGCCCCCACCCCCTGGGGCGTGACGGGCGTCACGGGCGGCGGCTCCGGCGAGCAGAACATCGAGGTGCAGTCGCTGGCCGTACTCGGTGACACGCTCTTCGTCGGCGGCAAGTTCGAGTACGTCCAGAAAGGCGCGAACCCCGCCCCCACCGAGAAGATCCGCCAGCCGTACCTCGCCGCGTTCGACGTGAACACCGGCGAGTGGAGGCCGGACTTCCTGCCCGTCCTCAACGGGCAGGTCTGGGACATCCAGGCGGCCGACGACAAGATCATCATTGGTGGTGAGTTCACCAGCGTCAACGGCGCGGCGGACACCGGCGGCCTGGCCGCGCTCGACCCAGTCACCGGCGCCGCCGTACCGGGCTGGCGGGCGCCCATCGCCCACACCTCGCAGACGCCCCTGGTGCGCACCCTCGACCGGGAGGGCGACTGGATCTACGTCGGCGGCCAGTTCAACCGCATCAGTGGCGGCGTCCCGGTCGGCTCCCAGATCACGCTGAGCCGGGCGGCGCGCGTACGGGTCTCCGACGGCAGGCCCGACGGCACCTGGAAGCCCAACTTCAACGGCGTGCCGATGGAGCTGGACGCCACCGCCGAGCGCGTCTACTTCGGCGGCCACTTCACCACCGTGAACGGCGATCCGGCACGCAAGGTGGCCGTCATCACCGCCACGTCGCCGCCCACGCAGGTGGCCGGGCTCAACGACCAGAACTGGGTGCCCTCGTCGAGCACCGTGCAGAAGCAGTATCGCCAGGTCATCCGGGAGTTCGGCGACCACGTCTGGATCGGCGGCTCCGAGCACGACTTCCAGATGTACACCAAGAGCGGCTTCGACCGCGTCCGGGGCAGCATCAGCGTGCAGGGCGGCGACTTCCAGACCGCGGTCGAGCTCAACGGCGTCGTCTACGGTGCCTGCCACTGCGACGACTTCATCTACCAGGACGCCACCACCTGGCCGGATCCCGGCACGAACTGGACCGAGGTCAACAAGATCACCTTCATCGGGGCCTGGGACGCCGGGACCGGTGAGTACCTGCCGGACTTCAACCCCCCGATCCGGTCCCGGGCGGGCGCAGGGCCGTGGGAGATGATCGCGGACGACAACGGCTGCATCTGGTTCGGCGGCGACATGAACCGGGGCTCCTGGACGAACGCCGGCTACCAGTGGCTCGGCGGCTTCGGCCGGTTCTGCTCCGGGGACGCTCAGGCCCCGGCGGCGCCGGCGAACCTCACCTTGGCGGGCACGACCGGCGGCAACCAGCTCGTCTGGAGCGCGGCGACCGACAACGCCGGCGCCCCCCGCTACGAGGTGCTGCGCGACGACCACGTCATCGCGACCGTCAACGGCACGTCCTACATCGACGCCACCGCCTACGGCACGCACCGCTACTTCGTGCGGGCGATCGACGCCTCGGGCAATCGCTCGGCAAGCACGCCGGTGCTCCGCGCCGAGCGTACGGAGACCCTGATCGCGACCGGCGCCACCTGGCGCTGGGTGTACGACGGTGTGGACCAGGGCACGGCGTGGCGGGCTCCCGGCTTCGACGACTCCTCCTGGCAGAGCGGCCCCGCCCAGCTCGGCTTCGGTGACAGCGACGAGGCCACGGTCATCCCGGGCGGTACGGCGCCCCGCCCGATGACCGCCTACTTCCGCTCCACCGTCGAGGTCGCCGATCCGGCGGCCTACCAGGAGCTGGTCATCGACCTGCTCCGCGACGACGGTGCCGTGGTCTACGTCAACGGCACCGAGGTCGCCCGGGACAACCTCCCCGAGGGGGACGTCTCGTACGGCACCGCGGCCCTGGTCGGCCTGCAGACGAATGCCGAGGAGAGGACCCCCGTCCGCTTCACGGTCCCGGCGGCGGCCCTGGTCGCGGGCACCAACACGATCGCGGTGGAGATGCACCAGGCGAACGCCTGGAGCTCCGATCTCAGCTTCGCCCTTAGCATGAGCGCGACCGTGAATTAGAGTAAAGAGCCTCCCATGACGAGAGGCTGAACATGCTCGGCGCACACCAGCGCGGCCGCTACGCCCTGGCCGCCCTCCTCACGGGCTCCTCCCTGACGACCGCCTTCGTCTCGGCGCAGGAGCCCGGCGGGCCGGGCCTCGTCGACACGGCGTACGAGATCTCCGACTGGTCCGTCCAGCCGGAGGACCTGGGAGCCCTCATCGAAGGCTGGGGGGCTCCGCCGGAGGAGACCGCGGACCTCCCCGCCTCCGGGGAGGTCCCACCGGTCGAGACCCCGGCTCCCGAGCCCTCTGCGGTCCCGATGCCCCCGGTTCCCGCGCAGACGACCGAGCCGGCCGGCACGTGCTCGGTCAGCGAGCTCCTGGTCCCGTCCTGCGGGGTCTGGTGGGGCGTCTACTCCATCCGGGGCGCCGACCTGACCTCGTCGGTCACCGATCTGGAGCAGCGGACCGGCCGGGCCTTCGACATCGTCCTGCGCTATCACGACTTCTCCGGCCGGCCGGGGCCCGGCGTCTTTCCCGACGAGTCCGAGCTCGAGCTCGGCGCCTCCCGGATGCTCTTCTTCGCTTGGGAGAGCAGGCTCTTCTCCGAGAAGACCGAGCTGCGCTGGTCCGACATCGCCGCGGGCCGCCACGACGACGTCATCCGGGCCGCCGCCGACCGGATCCGCGACTACGGCAAGAAGGTCTTCATCTCCTTCGACCCCGAGATGGACCGGCGCACGACCGGCCAGGACATCGAGAAGGGCACCCCCGCCGAGTACGTCGAGGCCGCCCGGCACGTGCACCGGCTCTTCGCGGAGGCCGGGGCGGCCAACACGGTGTGGGTCTGGACCGTCACGGGCTACCTCGGCGAGGGCAACGACGAGCGCATGGCGGCGATGTACCCAGGCGACGAATACGTCGACTGGGTCGCCTACGACCCCTACAACTTCTACGGCTGCAAGGGGTCCGCGTGGGAGACCTTCGAGCAGTCCATATCCGGCACCTACCGGTGGCTGACCGACAACGGGCTGGGCCACAAGCCGTTCATGCTCCCCGAATACGGCACGCAGTACGACCCTGCCGACCCCGCCCGCTCCACGCAGTGGTACACCGACATCCCCGCGACCCTGCAGAGATATCCCAACATCAAGGGCATGATCCGCTGGGACTCCGATTTCGGCTGCGGGCTGCGGCTGGACAACGGTCCCGGCATGGTCGACTCCTTCGCGGAGGCGGGCCGCCACCCGCTCCTCGACCCGGCCCGCTGACCCGCCGCGGAAGCGGCGCCGGCTACCGGCTGCGGGGTCGGCGGATGAATCCGCGGCGGGGACGCGATGTACGCAGCAGCTCGTCGATCAGCTTGCCCGCCTTCTCGATCGCTTCGGCCCCGGCCGGCTCCTGCAGGTCCACCCGATACGCCGCGGGGTCGCGGAGCGCCCGGTCGAGCAGGCCGTACAGATCCCGGGCCGTCTCCGCCATTGCGATCTTGCCGAGCTTCGCCAGGTGCCGGGCGAAGGCGACCTGGTGGTCGTCGACGACCTCGTTCAGCCGCGCCACCCGGGGCACCACGACCGGGATGCGCCCCGCCTCCCGGGCCTCCATGATCGATCCCGGGCCACCCTGGCAGACGACCACGTCGCAGGCGGCGAAAAGGGCCTGGACCTGCGGGTGAGGCAACAGCGCATGGCACTCGGCCCCCGCGGGCGGGCGGGAGGTGCCGTGCTGGATCACGCAACGCACGCGGCCGGGCTCCTGGGCCGCGAGCCACTCCTCGATCCAGTCCATCAACCGGTCGAACCGGTGGTGGTCCGTTCCGACGGTCACGAAGACCAGCGCGCCGGGCGCGGGCCCGATCACAGCAACTGCCCGACGACGACGCCGCGCGGATAGCGACGCTGCTGCTCGGGCCACTGCAGCAGGAACAGGTCGGCCAGCGGGTAGCAGAGCCGGCCGGTCAGCGTACCCGAGTCGATCCGGTCGTAGACCTCCAGATAGACCGTGCGGGCTCCGTAGAGACGGCCGAGGAGGAAGAACGGGTAGGCGACCCCGGCGCCGGTCGTCACGACCACGTCCGGCCGGTAGCGCGGGACCAGCTTCACCGCCAGCCAGAGGTTGCGGATCAGATTGCGCAGGTTGCGCGTGGTGGGGTGGTAGGCCCAGGTCACCTCCTCCCCGGCGAGCAGCGACTCGGCGTCGGCCTTCTCGAAGGTCACCCAGTGCCGCTCGTGCTGCTCGTACCATGGCCGCAGCCGGTGCAGCTGCGTCAGGTGGCCGCCCGTCGAGCAGACCAGCAGTGCCTTCATCACGCCCGTCCCATCCGTGCCAGCTCCTCCGTCATGTGGGGGTGGAAGCGCTCGCTCCACCAGCCGCCTCCGCGCTTGAGCCTGCAGACGCGCAGGAACATCTCCACCACGTAGAGTTCGGCCAGGCAGGCGCGCACCTGCTCGGGTACGCCGTACTCCGCCAGGTCGCCGGGGGCGGCCCGGACGACGGCGGCGACCGCTTCGCTCAGACCGAGGCGCCGCACCTCCATGGCGACCTGGAAGCGCCAGTGCAGCGCGTCGAGCCCGACCGGGACGCGGTCGCCGCTGTGCTCCCAGTCCCACACGCAGAGGGCACCGTCCGCCCAGCCGATGTTCCACGGCACCCAGTCGCCGTGCCACCGGCCGAAACGCAGGGGCACATCGCCGCAGGTGCGCTCGACCCGGTCGAGGACTCCGGCGATGCCGTTCGCGAGCCCGGCCTCCTCCTCCGCCACGAGCGCGGTCTCCTCGCGCAGTCGGCGCAGGAACGCCGACCCTCGCAGGGTACCGACGTGACCGCCGGTGCTCTCCGCCACGGCCAGGGTGAGACGGGCGGCCGGCGGCCGGTCCATCTCCCGATGCCGACGGATCCTCTCGGGCAGCGGCGCCGTGACGGTCAGCCGGTAATCACGCCAGACCCCCTCGTGCAGCAGGCGGGGCACGTGCGGCTCGCCCATCCCGGCGACCGCCGACAGCGCCTCGGCCTCCGTGGCCACCATCGTGCGGGTGGCGTCGTTCCAGCCGACCTTGACGTACGCCACGGGCCTGCCGGAGAGAGAGAAGAGCTGGAGCACCGGTTTGTGGTGGGGATCGATACGGTGCACGCCCGCCCCGATCGCCACCTCGCCCCCACCCAGCACCTCGCGCAGGTGCGCGGAGAGGAGGTACTCGCGGAGCGCCGACTCGTCCAGCCGCTCGTCCACACACACGACCAGGCGGTGCCGGACGACCCGCTGGGCCAGTCCCAGCCGGTAGCCCAGACCCAGCAGGAACCGGAACATCCGCGTGCCGGGCTCACGCAGGCCGTTGTAGCGGCTGACCGAGGCCACCGCGGCCGCCCTCGTGGACAGCGGGACCAGGAAACGGGCCCGCTCCGGGGAGGGCACGACCGCGTAGGTCTCCACGGCTCGGAAACCCGGGGGGACCGTGCCGTCCGTCACGCGCACCGGCCACGAGGCGTGCTCCCCCTCTGGAAGCCAGAGCTGATTCACGAGGTTGCGCAGCGGTCCCGGACGCGGCGGGGCCTCGCCGGCCCGGGGAGGCACGGCGTCGATGTCCTTCAAACCCTGATTCTCTCAGCTAGGGGACGGTGGGCGCTGTTTCGCGCACTCCGTGTACGTTAGTGGCGTTCTCCAACAGGTGGGAACCGGTCGGCGGCACTCGGCGGAAGCCGGTCAGCGGATGCCGTTCAGTAGGCGCCGGCCCCCCGCATCACCGCGGACCACGTCTTCCAGAGGATCTGCATGTCCAGGGCCAGCGACCAG
>NZ_BMQE01000074.1:0-19569 GCF_014647955.1 Planomonospora antibiotica
GAACCGCCCGTGCAGCGTCCCCTCCGGCAGCGGCGCGGCCGTGTCGTTCACCCCGGCACGGATGGCGAGCTGCCCGGCCGGGACCAGGCACGGCACCGGCGCGTCCCAGTCGCCCTCCAGCAGCCGGTCGAGCAGACGGTCGTACGCCGCGACCATGCCGTCCAGCACCCCGGCCGGGAACAGCTCCTCGACCGCGTCCCAGTTCACCTGCAGACCGCCGTCGACCTCCACCACCTGGTGGTCCAACCAGACCTGCGGAGTCTGGGAGAGCATCCAGCCCAGGTTGCCCAGGCTGCGCTGCACGTCCGCGCCGACCAGGTCGCCCATGCCCAGCGCACTGGTGAAGACGACCGGCGCGGTCACCTGGTCGTGGCGGCCGCCGCGGTTGAGGTCGCGCAGGACCTCCACGCCGGAGTAGGCGGAGTGGGAGACGTCGCGCTGGAAGCGCGCCTGCAGCGCCGCCACCCGCCCGGCGAACGTCCGGGAGGCGGACAGGTCCACTTCCAGCAGGATGAGGTCGCTGAAGTCGGCGACCATCCGCTCCACGTCCGGGTGGACGGCCTGCCGGTCGAACAGCGGGACGTTGAGCACGAAGCGCTGCGTGCCGCTCCAGGCGCCGACGACCTCGGCGAGCGCGGCGGCCATGACCATCGGCAGTGTCACGCCGTGCGCGCGGGCGCGCTCGGCCAGCCGTTCCCTCTCCTGCGCGGTGAACCTGCGGTCGCGGCGCACGATCCGGACCCGTTCCACCTTCTCCGGGTCGACGGCCAGCGGCAGGGACGGGCCGGGGGGCAGGTCGGGCAGGCGGCCGGCCCAGTAGCGGCGGTCGGCCTCGCGCTCCCGCGCGCCCAGACGCTCACGCTCGGCCAGGTAGTCGGGGAAGGAGTAGGCCGGGGCGGGCGGCCCGGCGTCCTGGCCCCGGTAGAGTGCGGCCAGATCCTCCAGCAGGATCTGGATGCTGCGTACGTCGGCCACCAGCAGGTCGATGTTGACGTGCAGGCGGTGGGCGCCGTCCGGCAGCAGCGAGAGGGTCAGGTCGAGCACCTCGCCGCGTTCGACCTCCAGGCGCCGGTGCGACAGCCGTTCGCGCACCTGGAGCAGCCGGGTCTCGGCGTCCGGGGCCGTGCGCAGGTCGTGGACGGTCAGGCCGGGCCAGGGGGTGTGCGGCAGGATCTGCTGGGTGCCGTCGTCGAGGAAGCGGGCGCGCAGCAGGCCGTGCCTGGCGAACAGGGCGCGGGCGGCCCGTTCCAGGGCTTGGCGGTCGAGGTCGCGGCCGTCGAGCTCGACGTAGAAGTGGCAGCCGACGCCGCCCAGCACCTGGCGGTCGCGGCGGCCGAACCAGTAGGCGTGCTGCAGCGGGGTGAGCGCGAAGGGGGCGTGGCGGTCGACGCGCCCGGTCTCTGGCGTCGGCGCGGCGGCGCCGGACCCGGCTCTGGACCGGAGCAGCTCGTGCCAGGAGGAGACCGACGGTGACTCCACGAGGTCGGCGAACTTCACCTTGACGCCCCGGCGCTGCCAGTCGCCGGCCAGCTGCATGATCCGGATGGAGTCCAGGCCCCGTGCGATGAGGTCCTCGGCGGGGTCGAGGTCGGCCGGGGGGACGCCGAGCAGGTCGGCCACCGCACAGGTGACCTCCTCCATCGCCGGAGGACGGAGGACGGTCCGGTTCTCCCGGGAGATCGCACAGGAACCGCCGCCCGCCTGGCCCGGTGCCTCCCCGCCGCCCGTCTGGCCCGGCGCTTGCAAGCCGGGTGTCTCCAGGTCCGGCGCCTCCGGGTCCGGCGCCTCCAGGGCCGGTGCGGACGGGGGGACCGCCAGCGTGTCGACAGCTCGGACCGGCAGCGCGGCGCGGCGGAAGCGGGTCACGAGCTCGGCGCGGTCACCGGTCAGCGAACCGGGGTCGGTCACCGCCACCGTCTCCACCACCGCACCGCAGGCGTCGAGGACGGCGGCGCGCACCTGGCGCGGTCGAGGCCCGGTCCCGGGCCGTGCCTCCACCAGCAGCGTCAGGGGACCGCCCTGGACGGTCTGGATGGCACGACAGGGCGACCCGGTCAGCTCGCGCACCGGGGCCTCCAGGTCCTCGGCCGCGAGCAGCCGGCCCTGCACGGACACGCGGTACGCACGCGTCGCCTTTTCCGTCATGACAGATTCCGTCATGACGGACAACATGGCACGCCCGGAAGGCGAATGACAAACCACGGAATTCATTTCCGCGCGGCCCGCCCGGATTCCAGCCGGATATTTAGGCTCGCCTAACTGTCCGAACGGAATCCGATGATCAGGGAGAACGCCGCGGAACTGCCCTTTCCGGCACTCCGCCGAAAGCGGCGGGGTGCGCTTTCGAGGTGCCCGTCCGGGCACTTGCGCCGGCCCGGACTCCTTCCTAGCGTCCGTCGACGAGGCATGAAAAGGGAGGCGACGTGCCGCAGACGCTCGCGGAAGACGTCCGAGACGCCGCCGAGGCCCGCGCACTCGGCGATGAGTACATCACCGCGCTCGGCAAGATCATCAACAGCCATGTGCGCAACGAGGCGGCGGGCGCGGCGGTGTTCGACGAGCCGTCCATCTCACTCGCGCCCACTCCCCGCGAGAAATGGCTGGCCTGCAGAATGGCGATGGAGGAATACGGCCACCATCTGAAGTTCAACAAACTCGCGAACGAACTCGGACTGGAGGACGCGCACAGCCGCCCGCCGCTTTCGGTCTTTGATTACCAGGTCGAGTCGTGGACCGGATACGTCATGACCAAGGCCGTCGTCGACCTGGCCGAGATCGTGCTGATGGAGGACCTGTGCGAGTGCTCCTACGTGCCGCTGCGCCGGCTGTGCCGGTCGCTGATGCCGGAGGAGCGCTTCCACGTCGGGTTCGGGGCCACCGCCGCCAGGCAGCTGGCCGCCGACCCGGCCGCCCGCGAGGAGGTGCGGTCGTCGGCGCACCGCCTCATCACGATGACGCTGCCCTTCTTCGGCCGCAGCGACTCCAGGAACAACGAGCTGTTCCGCAGGTGGGGCATCAAGCGGCTGACCAACGACGAGGCGCGGGCGGAGTTCGTCCGGCGCACCCGGACGCTGCTCTGCGACGAGCTCGGACTGGACTACCCGGAGGTGGAGACGCGGTGGCACGGTACTACGAGCTGAGCGTGCCGCCCGAGGGATTCGCCGGCGAGCTCGGGCCCGGCGGCGACCGTGTGGCCGCCCTGCTGCACGGCCTGGTCGCGCACCTGCCGGCCGGCGACGTGTCCTCCCCGCCCCCGGCCGGGCCCGACCCGCGCACCGGCCGCGTACCGGCGGAGGTCGGCGGCCTGCCCGTGCGGTGGGCGGACGAGCTGCCCGCCGTACTCCTGGACCGCGTGGACCCGCTCTGGCTGGCCTGGCTGGAGAGCCGCCGGTCGGAGGCCCGCGCCAGGCTCCGCGACGCCCGCCGCGAGGACCGGCTGGAATTCGCCGAGCACGTGGCGATGCTGGTCGCCACCCCGCGCCTGCGACCGGCCGACCCCGCCGACGCCGGGGCGCTGGCGATGTCCGGTGCGATCCTGTGGCTGGTCGGCACCCTCGTCGCCACCGCGCTCACCGACGACCGCGACGACCGCGCCGACCGGCTGGCCGACCTGACCGCGCGGGGCCTGTGGCCGGTCGGTCCCGTGGACGGCGCCTTCCTTCTCGCCCCCCTCGATCTCCCGCGCCGTCCCCGCCACGAGCTCTCAGGGGGGCCGCGCCGTGCCTGAGACCCTCAGCGACGGCGGCCGCACCCGGCCGCCGTCCCCCCGCCCCGCCGGCGAGGCCGCCAACTTCGCGGTCCACGCGGCCGCGCTGGCCCGGCGCGAGGGCTGGTGGGAACGGCCGGCCTTCCACACCCCCGGGCGTTCCTGGGCCCACGGCGAGGTGCACGCGCTGGCCGCCTCCGCCGCCTCCGTCCTGGCCGAGCGCGACGTGCGGCCCGGTGACCGCGTGCTCATCGCCGTGCCCGACGGGATCGCCTGGGTGACGGCCTTCCTGGCCGCCGCCCGGCTGGGCGCGATCGCGATCCCGGTCAACCCCGACCTGCCCCCCGACGACCACGCCTTCCTGGCCGGGGACTGCCGCCCCCGCCTCGTGGTGACGGAGGACCACCTCACCGGCCGCTTCGCCGGCCACGCCGCCCTGACCGGCGGACACCTCGTGCGCCTGGCCCAGGAGGCCCCCGCCTCACCCGCCGCGGCGGTCACCGGCGACACGCCGCTGTACGCGCAGTACACCTCCGGCACGACCGGCGTGCCCAAGGCGGCCCTGCACCGCCATGCCGATCCCGCCCGCTACCAGCGGGCCGCGGGCGAGGGCGTGGTGGGCGTGCGCCACGACGACGTGACCCTGTCGGTGTCGAAGCTGTTCTTCGCCTACGGCCTGGGCAACGCGCTGGTCTTCCCGCTGTCGTCCGGCTCCTGCGCGGTGCTGCTGCCCCACCGGCCGACGCCCGCGCAGATCGCCGAAGCCGTGGCGCGCCACGGCGTGACGCTGCTGTACGGCGTGCCGTCCTGCTACGCCAACCTGGTGGCCGAGTGCCCGCCCGAGGCCTTCTCCACCGTACGGCTGGCCGTCTCGGCCGGCGAGTCGCTGTCCACCGCCCTGGGAACCAGGGCGCGTGAGCTGCTCGGCGCCCCGGTGCTGGACCAGCTCGGCTCCACCGAGGTCGGTCATGCCTTCTGCTCCACCACCGCCTGGCGCGACGAGCCGGGCACGATCGGCCGCCCGCTGCCCGGCTACGAGGTCGTGCTCCGTGACGAGAACGGCGCGGTGGTCACCCTCGGCCAGGGCGAGATCTGGGTACGCGGCGACTCGGTGATGACCGGGTACCTGGGCCGTCCCGACCAGACGGCCCGAGCGCTGCGCGGCGGCTGGCTGCGCACCGGCGACCTGGCCGAGTACGCGGACGGCGGCGCGCTGAGGCACTGCGGGCGCAACGACGACATGGAGATGGTGGGCGGCATCACCGTCTCCCCCCTGGAGATCGAGCGGGTGCTGGCCGAGCATCCGGCGGTGGCCGAGGTCGCGGTGGCGGTCATCGCCGACGAGCGCGGCGCGCGCAAGCTGCGCGCCTTCGTGGTGCCCTCCTCCCCGCGGGTGGACGGCGCCCGGCTGGAGAGCGAACTGATCGCCCTGGCCCGCCGCCGCCTGGCGCCCTACAAGGTGCCGCGCAGCGTGGAGCCGCGCCCGAGCCTGCCGCGGACCTCCACCGGCAAACTGCGCCGCTTCGCGGTGCGCGAGGGAAGGTGGTGACCCCATGCTGACTGCTCCCCCGATCGCCCTCCCGGCCGGACGGGCGGAAGAGCGCCTGGTGTGGACGCGGGCGGGCCTGTCCGCCGCGCCGGACCGGCGGCCGGACGACCCGGCGGTCGTCGACTCCTGGCTGGTGGGTGAGGGGCGGGTGCGGGACCTGGCACTGCACGGGCGGCGCTTCCTGCACGCCTGCGCCGCGGCGGTGCCGGAGCTGCCGGCCGCCGAGATCCGCCGCTTCCTGGACGCGGTACGGCACTGGCTGCCGCCGCGCGGTCGCTGGTTCCCCCGCATCGAGGCCTACGCGGGGGCCGAGCCCCGGCTGGCGCTGTGGCCCAGGCCCGCCCCCGAGCCCGGTCCCGCGGAGGTGGCGCTCTGGATCCCACCGGAGCCCGACCCCCGCCTGTGGCCCGCGGTCAAGGGACCGGACCTGCGGGTCCTGGCCGGGCTGCGGGAGAGAGCCAGAGCCGTGGGCGCCGACGACGCGCTGCTCCACGACCAGGGCGGCACCGTGCTGGAGACCGCCCACAGCGCGCTGGTGTGGTGGCGCGGCGGCACCCTGTGCCTGCCCGACGCCGACCTGCCCGTACTGCCCTCGATCACCCGGGACCACCTCGAACGGCTCGCCGGGTGCTGGCGCTGCCCCGTCCGGCGTGAACGCGTCAGCCTGGCCGAGCTGCCCGAGCTGGAGGCCTGGACCCTCAACGCCCTGCACGGGCTGCGCCCGGTGCGCGCCTGGACCGACGCCGACGGCCGTTCCACCCCGGCCAAGGTGTCGGCCCGGGCCGCGGAGTGGCAGCGGGCCGTACGGCACCGCGCCGTGCTGCCCGCCCTCCACCTGTGGGGAGAACCGTGCGCACACTGATCGTGGACAACTACGACTCCTACACCTACAACCTGTTCCAGCTGGCCGCCCAGGTCTACGGCGTGGAACCGGAGGTGCTCACCAACGACGACCCCGGCTGGGCCGGGGTGGACCTGAGCCGCTTCGACGCGCTCATCGTCTCTCCCGGGCCCGGCCGCCCGCAGGAGGAGGGCGACGTCGGCATCGCGCTCGACCTGATCCGCGAGTCCGGGCTGCCCGTACTGGGTGTCTGCCTCGGCCACCAGGCACTGGCCTGGCTGTCGGGAGCCGACGTGGTGCCCGCGCCCGCGCCGATCCACGGCCACGTGGAGCAGATCAGGCACTGCGGCCGCGACCTGTTCCGCGGCCTGCCCCAGGGGTTCCACGCGGTGCGGTACCACTCGCTGTGCGTGGCCACGCCCGCGCCGGACGACCTGGAGATCACCGCGTGGACCGCGGACTCGGTCGTCATGGGCCTGCGACACCGCACGATGCCCTGGTGGGGCGTGCAGTTCCACCCGGAATCGGTCTCCACCGAGTACGGCCCGAAGCTGATGCTCAACTTCCGCGACCTGGCCGCGGAGTACAACGAGTCCGCCAGGACCGGGGCGGGCGCCGCCTTCCTGCCGCAGCCGCCGCACGAGCCGCGCTGGTCCCTGGAGGCCGAACGGGTCCACGGGGCCGCCGACGCCGAGGCGGTCTTCGCCGAGTTGTTCGCGGCCCAGCCGTACGCCTTCTGGCTGGACAGCAGCCGGACCGGGTCCGGGCCGGGCCGCTTCTCCTTCCTGGGTGACGCTGGTGGCGCGCACGGGGAGGTCCTCACCTGCCGGCCGGGTCCCGACGGCGTGCTGGTGCGCTCCGGCCGTGCCGAGGCGGCGGTCTCCGCCTCGATATTCGACGTGCTGGACGCCCGCATCACGGAGCGGGCCATCGCCGGGGACCCGGCGCTGCCGTTCGACCTCAACGGCGGCTACGTCGGCTACTTCGGCTACGAGCTCAAGCGCGACTGCGGCGCCGCGGCCGCGCACGTCTCGCCCTTCCCGGACGCGGTGTGGATGTCGGCGGCCAGATTCGTGGCGATCGACCACGGGACCGGCGAGACCTGGGCGCTGGCGCTGACCGACGGCGGGCGCGAGAGCCGGGCCGCGGCGCGCGACTGGGTGGCCCGAGCCGCCGCCGTCTGCCGCGGGCCCGGGCAGGGCGGGCCCGGGCAGGCTAGACCTGGGCAGGGCGGGCTCGCTCCGGTCCGGCCGATGCCCGGTTTCGACCCCGAGCCGTGGCTGGTACGGCCGCGCGAGCGCTACCTGGCCGACATCGAGGAGTGCCTGCGGATGCTGCAGGCCGGGGAGAGCTACGAGATCTGCCTGACGGACACCGCGGAGATCCCCTTCGACGGCTCCCCCTACGGGCTGTACCTGCTCCAGCGCCGGCTCAACCCCGCCCCCTACGCGGCCTACCTGCGCCTGGACGACATGCACGTGCTGTGCTCGTCCCCCGAGCGTTTCCTGAAGGTCGGCAGGGACGGCACGGCCGAGTCCAAGCCCATCAAGGGCACCGCGCCGCGCTCACCCGATCCCCGCCGCGACGCCGCCCTGCGCGAGGAACTCGCCGCCTCCGCCAAGGCCAGGGCGGAGAACCTCATGATCGTGGACCTGCTCCGCAACGACCTGGGCCGCATCTGCGACATCGGCTCGGTGCACGTGCCGGATCTCATGGCGGTGGAGTCCTACGAGACCGTGCACCAGCTGGTCTCCACGGTCCGCGGCCGCCTGCAGGAAGGCGTCACGGCCGTGCAGGCGGCGCGGGCGTGCTTTCCCGGCGGTTCCATGACCGGGGCGCCCAAGCTGCGCACCATGGAGATCATCGACCGGCTCGAGGGCCGGGCCCGCGGCGTCTACTCCGGCGCCATCGGCTTCTTCGGCCTCGACGGCACCGCCGACCTCAACATCGTCATCCGCACCGCGGTGGCCCACCGGGGATGGCTGTCCGTGGGCGCGGGCGGCGCGATCGTCCTGGACTCCGATCCCGAGGCCGAGTACCAGGAGATGCTGCTGAAGGCACGGGCCCCGTTGCGGGGCCTGTCCGTCCCGCCGGAGGCGTCCGGCGGGCTCACCGGCGCCGTGCCCGGGGGGAGGGCCCGGGATCGCGAACCAGCCCGCGACTGAGCGCCACGGTCGTCGCGAGCGTCCTGTTCGAGCAGTTCAGCTTGGCCAGGATGTTGGCGACGTGCCGTTTGGCGCCATGCTCGGAGATGCCCAGCCCGCGGGCGATCTGCTTGTTGCTCAGCCCTTCGGCCATCAGGCCCAGCACTTCCAGCTCCCGGCGGCTCAGCGGGGGACGGGGAGGGCTGTCGCGCGGGGTCGCGGGCCCGGGGAGCGGCGCCGCGTCGAGCGCCTCGGGTCCGCGTCCGACCTCGAGGCGGACCGTCGCCATCAGCTTGCGCGCCAGGGGAAGCGGCATCGGCACCAGCCCGCTGTCCAGGTCGGTCAGCACGCTCATCAGCGTCTCGCGATTCACCTCCGACTCCAGCAGGTACCCGTCCGCGGGGACCGTCGCCACCTGCCTCAGGGCCTGATCGCAGGCGGACCGCAGCATCAGCAGCACCGGCACCCCGAAATCGCCGGCCGCCCGCGCCAGCTTCTCCGCCTCCTGCACCGGGTCGGCGCCGCCCAGGACCAGCAGCGTGGGCCGGCCCGAGTGCAGCAGCTCCATGCTGCCGTCGAAACCGCCGCCGTCGAGCACGTCGTCCAGCGTCTCCAGCTCGTACAGCACGGTGCGCAACCCGCACCGCACCACTTCACTGCCCAGCGCTAGGAGGGCGACGCGCGAACCGTCCTGTCCTGACTGCCACTTCGAAGTCATCACGACATCCATGTCGATTCCGGGAACGGCGGCTTCCCATACCCGGCGAATGTTCTTCTATGCGCATGATGCGGATGTTTCCATTTGACCGGATCACGGTCCGTGCCGGGGAGCCGTCGCGGTTCCCGGCCGCGACGGGCAGATCCGCGCCGGCTCGGCGCGACGGCGGTGCGGCGGATCTCACGGTTCACCGCCGGACCGGGTCGGTGAGCACGTTGCCGACCGTCCCCTCGTAGGCGGCCATCGCCCGCGCGGCCCCGTCCGGCTCGATCTGCAGGACGGGGAAGAACCTCCCGCTGCGGATGAGGTCGGGATGCATCTGCAGGGCCAGGTTGTCCGTGGTGGACACGTGCACGGACGACGGCGTCAGGGATCGCAGGAGCTCTCCGTACTCGGCGCTGCCCAGCAGTCCGACCTGGGAGTCGGAGAGCGGTTCGTGCTCGGCGAACCCCTCCCGGCTGGCGAGCCCCTCCGGTATCACCGCCCCGAGCGCGATGGACTCCAGCTGGGGGAAGCCGGGCGCGATGACGGTGCAGAAGTCCTCCAGCTGGTGGAAGTTGCCTCTGACCACGACGCAGTCGATTCCCAGGCCCAGGCGGCTCCCACCGTTCAGGCGCCGCCGCTCGGCGGCCTCGTCCAGGAGCGCCAGCGCGTTCATCGCCCGGTCGAACGATCCGCGCCGGCCGCGGATCCGGTCGTGCACCTCCGCGGTGGCCCCGTCGACGCTCACGCTCACCCGGAAGGAGCCCCGCACGATGTCGTCGATCATCTCCGGGCGCAGTGACCAGCCTCCGGTGAAGAGCGAGACCTCGATGCCCGCCGCGGACATCCGGTCGGCGATCTCGAAGACGCCCTCCACCAGGAGGGGCTCCCTGCCGGCCAGGCAGACGCCCTACGCGTTCATCGCGATGATGGCGTCGGCGGCGCGGAGCATCTCGCGGAGGTCCAGCCGCCGTGCGGGCCGGCGCCCGGATTCCGAGTAGCAGTGGGAACAGCGCAGCGGGCACGCGTAGGTGATGTCCCACACGATCTCGAGCGGGCGGTCGGGGATCTTCATGATGGCGCTCCTGACAGGGGACGGGCCAGGGCCGGCGCTGCGGACGCGGCGGGCACCGGGCCGCGGCCCGCGGTGTCCGCCCGGCCCGTCAACCGGCGGCGACGAGGAACTGGGTGGCGGCGAGTTCGGCGTAGAGCGGGTCCGCGGCGACCAGCTCGTCATGGGTGTCGACCGCCCGGACCCGGCCCGCGTCGACGACGATCCGGTCGGCCAGGGTGACCGTGGACAACCGGTGCGCCACCACCAGCACCGTCGTCGTCCGGGCGATGCTGCTCGCGATGGCCTGGCTGCTGCGGGCCGGTGACGGCCCGGCGGCGCTGGCCCTGCTGGAGGAGATCGGCCCGTACGCCGACCGGCTCCGGTTCGCCCCGGCCCCGGCCCGGACGTCGTGTGGCGGGAGACCGCCGCGACCACCCACGACAGTCTGGCCCGGCGCTGGCCGAACGAGCGGGTCGAGGCGATGCGGGAGGCGCTGACGGTATGGAATCCGTTCGCCGACGACCTGCTCTCGCTGTGGCTGGAGACCGTCCAGGACGGCCGGGTCGCGCGCACGATCGCCGGCGCGGACGCCTGCGGAGACGACGCGGACGGCTCGGAGAGCACTGGTGACCGTGCGCGCGACCCGCGAACCGCCGCCGATGACGCGCAGTGGCTCCGCCGCGCCGCAGCCCTGCTCAACCGGTATCACGCGCTGGCCGCCGTCCACACGCGCTGCACCAAGCACCGCAAGCCGAAGGAGAACCTCGCGATCCTCCGCTCGGCGCTGGAGGAGGTCGTCGCCGGCCGGCCGCTCACCCCGCGCGCCCGGGGGCTGCTGCAGCACGCCGTCGATGCGATGCTGCGCCGCCGCGACCGGCCCGGCTCGGCCCGCCACGCCGCGTTGCGGGAACGGCGGGCGGCCGTGGCCTCGGCGCCCACCCGCCATGTGCTGGCCCGGGTCGTCGTCGGCCGGTTGGCCGCCCTGCCGGCCGACCGCGGGGTGCTTCCCGCCGAGATCGAGGCGCTGACCGGGCCCGTCGACGCCGCCGAGGCCGCGGCCGCCGACGTCGCGGAAGCCGCCGCGATCCCTGAGACGATCCGGCGGGTGGTGCGCCGCTGCCTGGCCGGCACCGTCGAGGAGCTCATCGCCGCAGGCGTCGTCCCCTCCGCCGAGGTGCTGGCCCGGCTGGTACCGCAGATCGCCGCGACGACGACCACCGCCGCCTACCCCGACGATGCCCTGCGGTCGTTGATGGCCGCGAACTACCGGGCGTTCCGCGACCGGCGCTCGCTGCTGCTGCTCAACCTGGGGTGGCAGGTCAGGCTGGAGGAGCTGCCCTGGGTGCAGGCGGTGAGCGCTTACCGCGGCACCGGCCGGGACCGGCGGCGCGACACCGCCGCGACGCTCCGCCGCCTCGGTGAGCTGGCGCTCGACGGTTTCCCCGCCACGCTGCTGCCCAACCCGCTCGTCCGCGAGCTGGCCGCGCTGAGCCGGGAGGCGGGTCACGACCTTCCGTGGGTGGAGGAACTGGCAGCCGACATCTTCATGGGGTCGTTCTCCGGCAAGTTCCTCGCCTCTGCGAAGATCGCCGGCGAGCTGCTCCACGGCAGCCTGTACGAGCGGTACTACGGCATCGACTACCGGCCGGTGGCGGGGATCGACGACGTGCGGCCCCACCGCCGGTACGCGGCACGGACCTCGCGGACCTTCGGCGGCCTGTGCCTGGCCAGGCCGGGCGTCGCGCAGGGAACGTACTCGGTGGCCGCCAACGGCATGGTCATCGAGCAGGCGCAGATCCTGACCACGCACAACCTGGCCACCCTGGTCCACCGCGTGGGCGTACGGCCCGCCTCCGGCTGGCAGGCGCCGGCCGAGCACGCCTTCTCCACCGCGGCCAGGCTGACCTCACGGCTCGCGCACAACCCCCGGCCGATGGCGACCATCAAGGACATCGCCTACGCCTGGCGCCACCTGGTCTTCTTCATGTCCCTTCCCGGCGCGGACGACCCCCGGGCCACCGCCGGCCTGCTGGCGGTGCGGCTCAGCGACCAACCGGCCGACGTGCGGACCCGGCTCGCCCCCGCGCTCGCGGGCCTCACCCACGTCGCCGCGGGCGGCGCCTTCTCCCCCGACTCCCCCGACGGCACCGCGGACGGCGGAGGGCGTCGGCTGCTCGGCTGGTCGACCGGAGGCCACTGGCTGCGCGGTACGGTCCCGGCACGCCCGTAGGCGACGCAGCGGGACGATAACGGCAGACGAAGGTCCTCGACTACTGGCTCCAGCACGGCCAGCTCCCGCTGCCTGATGCCCTCGCCTGGGACGAGCCGGACGGCATGATTCACCTGCGGCACGGCCAGCGGATCCGTCACCGGTCCTCTACCGGACGCGGCTGTCACCCTCTGGGAAGGACCGGTGGGTCGGCGGGCACCGTGGTGGGAGGACCGTCGGGCGTCAGGCGCCAGTACCCGTACGGGTTGAAGTGGAAGCTTTCTTCGTCGTAGTCGTGACATGGATGCCTCTCCAGCACCCATCGCGGGCCGTCAGGGGAGAGGCGGAACCCCTCGCCGTCGGAGATCGTCATCGCCCGGTCCTCGGCCAGCAGGTAGAGCGCCAGGTCGTCCATCAACGCCACGGCGTTGCCGACCTGTTGCCCGGACGGCCGCTCCAGGGTCGGCCAGTCGACTTCGAGCTCCACGTCAGGCGCGCCCAGCAGGTGCATGCCGCAACTACTGAGCAGATTCCCGGAGGCGAGTGGGCGCTTGACCCAGGCGTCGAAGAGGACGACGGCCAGCCCCACCCAGTCCGTCGCCTCGGCCGCCCGATCCGCCAGGAAGAGCCACCGGTCCCGGCCGTGCGCCAGGCCGCTGCTCTCGTTCTTCACGGCCATGGCACCGGAGCGGAGCAGCGCACCCGCCACCTCCAGCGTCCGCCGCGAGACGTCGATCACCTCGCTCCACGCCCCTCCGGGCAGCTTGTAGCCGTGCTCTTCCCCGACCAGCACGTGCCGCCGCGGGTTGAACGCGATGTGCTGCGGCATCGGTGGCGAGAGCACGTACACCACGGAGTCGTGCATCTCCACGGCCTCCTCGTCGGACTCGTCGAAGGAGTCGTCCATGAGGCAGGCCGCGAACGATCGAGGCATCCGAGGATCGTGGACCTGCCGGAAGGTGTCGCGGTCGACGGTGAAACCGGATCCGCCGACCCTGCCCACGACCTCCTCCACCGTGCGGAGGTCCAGGCCGGAGCCGAGCACGCAGAGCACGTGCCGCGGGAGTACGTCGTAATTCTGTTCGAACATGTGGAGAACCGTACGCAGAGCAGGCCGCCTTGGAATCACCCTGGAGGATAACTGAGCAACCGTCCGGGGCTGTCGGGTCGTCCGCGGTGCGGAACGACGACTCGCCGTACCCACGTGCGGAAACGCCACATCAAGGCAGTCATCCCGGGAAAGAAGGACCAGGCCGCCAACCGGAAGGAGAAGGGCGGCCGTCCCGTCGGCTGTGACGCCGACCTGTACAAGGAGCGCAACGCCGTTGAGCAACTGATCAACAAGCTGAAGGCCTGGCGAGGCATCACCACTCGCTATGACAAGTACTTCTCCCTCGGTCCGTCACTGCGGCGCTCAGTGAAACGGATCAATTCGTCACCGTTCCCGGCCTCGGCCGCGACCCGGTACAGACGCTCGGCCTCCGGCCACTGCCCCGCCTCCGCCCACATCTCGGCCAACCACACCCAGCCGGAGGAGTCCCCGGCCCCAGCCGCGGCTTGGTAGAGCAGGGCGGCGTAGGCGGCGTCGCGATGCACGCCCAGCACGGCGGCGGCCTTGCAGGCGCTCATGGTGGCCCGGTCGGACAGCGGAGTGGTCATGGCCCCTCTGGTACACGAAAGCCCGGCCTAGGTCATCTGAGGCCGGACCCGGCCGGACCTGAGCGCAAGCCGCTCCCCGCCGACGGGACGGTGTCATCATCGCGATGACGTATCCGTCATCACCGCGACGACATCGGAGGATGCCCGTGCGGCCCGCCTACGACCTGACCGACCCCTACGACGCGGCGCGGTTCCTGCGGGAGGAGGGCGTCGGCGCCGCGCGCTACCAGCCGCCCGGCAACGAGCCCGGCTGGGCGAAGCTGGTGGCCTCGGCATCGCAGTTCACCGAGGTCCGCCCGGACGACCCGCACCGGCCGCGCCTGAGCGGGGACGACGCGCTGGCCGCGCTGACCCTGCTGGCCGCGCTGCGTGACTGGCTGTCCGCCGTCGAAAGCGACTTCATCGGCGCGGCCCGCGCCGCCGGGGCCACTTGGGAGGAGCTGGCACCGGTGCTGCGGGTCGCCGCCCGCCGGGCCGCTCAGCGGCGCTATGCCCGCCGCGCGACCGCCGTCCGCCCCGGCCGGGACGCCCAGGACATCCTCGATGCCAGGCAGGACGTCCCCGCCCGCAGTGCAGACGTCCCTGCGGCGGCGGGGTGGGGCGACCATGACGTGTGCCTGCGGCGCTGCGACGGCCGGTGGAGCCTGCACGGCCCGGACGGGGAGATCGAGGTGGAGGGATTCGGCGTGTTCGGCACCATCGCCGCCCGGGACCAGGCGCAGGCCCACGCCGCCGCGGCGGCGGCCGCCGTCACGGCGCTGACCGGCCGCACGGTGACCGGGTGGGACCGCGACGCCTGGAGCCGCTCGGTCTACGGCGAATCGTCGTGGTACGCCTGCCTGTCCGGATGATCGTCCGGGATTTCGTAGATCATCCGAAGGGTGGAGTCGGACGGCGCCGTACCGGGTCGCCTGTTTCCGGCTGCAGGCCGGCGCCTGCGGGCGTACCGTCACGGACGTGGCCCTGAGTCGGCTCTCGCCCGTGAAGGAGGCCCTGATGAGCGAGGCATCGTCGTCTGAGTCTTCCGAGTCGCGCTGGGCGCGACGGCTCCGGCTATCGATCCAGACGGCCGTGGTCGTCCTGGGAGCGGCGCTGATGGCGGGTCTACCGCTGCCCGGCCTGCGCGCGTGGGCCGTCTCCCCGCACGGGCTCGGGGAGACGGGGGTGTGGGGATGGGTGGCGGTGCTCTGGCTGGCCGTCACCCCCGTCGTCCTGGCGTTGGCGACCGGGGAGGCCTGGCGGCGCGGTTGGCGCGCCCGCGACCTGATCATCCTCGCAGGACTCGTGATCGCCCTCGACGCCATCGTGCGGGGAGACGACGGCACCGTGTGGAAGCTGTCGATCCTTCGGTGCGTGGTGCTGGCCATCATGCTGCTCATGCTGCGACCGCTGGATGGTCTTTCCGATGGTGCCAGCACCAGGGAAGGCTGAGTCGACGTCGGCCTTTGTTCATCACGGTCACAGCCTTTACGCAGTAAACCACCAGGTGGCAGAGCCGAAAGGCTTCCGCGCCCGACCGCTCCCCGCTCCTCCTCTCCGCCCGGGTGAAGACCAGCCCGGCGGGGCCGGTCACTTCACCGCGGAGAGTGCGCCGTCCGACGGAGGCAGGCCGCCCTGCTCGTCGGCGGCCGCCGGCGACGTCCTCGAGTACCTGGCTTGTGGGTTGGCACCGCGGTGGTGCGCCGACCTTGCGGGACGGCGCACCAGCGGCTCCTCCTGGACGACGGGGCCGACGTCGTCCAGGAGGAGCCGCAGGAGACCGTGAAGCGTCGGTGCGACGCTTCCCTGCGAGAGCTGATCCGAGAGCGTGGTCGTGATCGCTCGCGTGCGGTCCTGTACGCGTCTGTGAGCGTGTCTCCGGTATTTAAGGATCCGGTTCCGTTGCAGGTCCACCCCCGCGAAGAACGCGAGCTGCCGAGGGATGATTTTCTCCTCGGCGGTAATCGGAGGGCTGGAGAGGTCATTACTAGGTGTGGACGATTCCGAAGCGCGGCTCACCGCGTTATATAAGGGGCACTACCGCAGCGTGCTCAGCTACGTGCTGTTGCGAGCCGAGCAGCAGGAGGCCGAGGACATCGCCAGCGAGACCTTCCTGATCGCTTGGCGGCGACTTGAGCGTGTGCCTGAGCCGCCGCTGCCCTGGCTGCTCGGCGTGGCCCGCAATCTGCTGCGGACACAACGCCGGTCCCGGCTACGCGGGCAGGGCCTGGTCGAGCGGCTCGCCGAGCTGGCCCCGGCCGGTGATGTCGCTGAGCAGGTTGCCGAACGGCAGGCGGCGTTGAACGCGCTCGCGGACCTGTCCGAGCGTGATGTCGAGGCTGTGCTCCTGATCAGTTGGTACGGCCTCAGCCCAGCCGAGGCCGCGAAGATCGCGGGCTGTTCGGCTCGCACCCTCAACGTCCGCCTGCACCGCGCCCGCCGCCGCCTGGCCGACGCACTCGGCCTTTCCCGCCTCACCTTCCAGGAGCAGTCATGAACGATCTCGATGACCTGATCGCCTCCCTGCGCCCCGATACTGAGGCCGCCTACCGGCGCCGCCGCGAGTCCGACCTCGCCCGCGCCTTCGCCACTCCTCGCCGCCGCTTCTTCTTTTCGCGGCTGCGGTTGGCGGCTGTAGCCGCCGTCCCCTTGGTGCTGGCCGGCGTCGTGGCCGCGGTCGCGCTGGCACCTGCCCCATCAGAGGATCGCGTCGTCATGGCCGTGAGCGTGCAGCGGCTTCTTTCGACCACCACAGGCGAATCGGCGATCATGGTCTTCCTGTGTAAGGAGCATTTTCCGGTGCCCGAGTGCGGGGGCAGCATGGATGATCCGCAAGGCGGCGGCTCGGCTATCACCGAGCAGCAAAAGCAAGCCGTCGAAAAGACGCTGACCACGATGGCCGGGGTAGAGAGCGTAACGTTCATGGACAAAGCCGCCATGTATGACAGATTCCGCAATGACGAGCATGTCCGTAAGAACTCAAGGCTCCTTGAGATGATCAGGGTTGAGAACATGACTGAGGCGTTCCGGGTCACGATGAAGCCGGACGCGAACTGGCAGCCAGTGATTGAAACCGCGAAAAAGATGCCCGGGGTCTCACATGCCGCCGACCAGAGAAAGGTGCCAACGCCGTCTCCGGCGCTGAGCATGAGTCGCTGAGACCCGCACTGCTAGTCCCTTCGGCCCGCCGCCCGGAAACGGGAGGCGGACCGAAGGCGTGTCAGGGCTGCGGCGAAGGCGGCCGGAGTATGCCAGAGGGACACCACAGGGCAAGACGATGTACCGGATAAGGTCTGACGCTCAGGTCGGTAAGTCTGGCTTGTTTTCTAACTTGCTCCGGAGACTCCAGTGGGTTCAGCGTGAATGAAGGTCTTCACGATGGAACCCACTGGATTTCGGAAGCTCAAGGCCAGGAATGGGTGGAGTTCAGCTCAACACGTCTGAGTTGAGAAACGAATTCTGGCTCCACCTGACGAAGTCCGCTGACCCTACCGGGGTGAAGCGGATATATGTCCGGTGAGAACTGGCCCACCCCGGGGGTGCCTTGTTTGAAGCATGAGTTTTGGTACCAACCTCAGCGCGGTCTGGTACCAAGCCCGAAGCTCCAGTCGCCTTGATCACGAACGACGTTTGGTATCACACTGTCGATGAGCTGGACTGCGTCAGTCTGCCAGCCGGGCGAGGGCCAGTGCGTGTGCCTGGTCGAGGGATTCCGCGGCAGCGCAAGGGATGTCCGGCTGCACACCGATGCCCTCCCAGTTCGTGCCGGAGACGGGGTTGATGGCGCGGCCGGTGGGGACGGTGACTTCCAGGTGTGGGTGCACGGTCCAGCCCTTGCACGGGTGTGCGCCACCGCGGGTAGCCTCGCCGACGACAATGGCGCGGCCGAGCTGCTGCAGGTCGTAGGCCAGTTCCTCAGCGGCGGAGAAGGTGCTGTCACTGGACAACACGTACAACGGTTTGCTGCCGCCGAAACGCGCCCCGGGAACGTGCGGCAGGCTCCAGGACTGCTCGCTGCGCTCGCCGCTGCGCCAGTACATGGTGTTGAGGTGGGTGCGCTCGTCCAGGAGGTAGCTGCAGACAAAGGCGACGGTGTCCGGGTCGCCGCCCCTGTTGTTGCGAAGGTCCACGATCAGTGCCTGGGCGCGGGAGGCCAGGGTGAGTGCGGCGCTCAGCGGTTCGGCGGCCCACCCCAGCGGAAACAGCATCGGCGCCAGCTCCACCACGGCGACCCCCCCGTCGAGCAACTCCAGCCGGGGCACACCGGCCAGCGAGGTGTCGAAGTCCCGGCGGATGGACTCCAGGGTCGCCGCGCCCTGCTCGGGGGACACCAGGTCGGCGTGGTGCTTCAGTCTCAGGTGTTTGTCGTCGTTGACGGACTGCAGGTCCGCGGTGACCAGACGGGCGAGTTCCTCGGCACCGTCGACGTCATAAGCGCCTTCGGCGAGGCGTCGTCGTAGCAGGTCGGCGAGCTGCTCGGCTATCTCAGGGAAAACGTAGTGCTCGGTCAGCAGTCGGGCTGTCTCGTCGATGACAGGAGCGGGCTGAAGGTTCGTCAGAGTTGTCATAGCAGAGGAGTAGAGCACTGCCCTTACGAAAACGTCAAAAGACTGATTGTGCGGCCTCGATAGGTCGCTCCAGCAGACTTCGGGCAATGTCCGCGTACTCGATGGCGGTCTGCGAACTGAGATTGAAGACCAGCTCCAGGTGCAACAGGTCCGCGTTGACCACGAGTGCTTCCTGGAGGACGCGGTCACCTCGGATCTGCTCAAGCTGGACGCCCCGGCGCGCCGGGCGGCTGCCTCGACACGGGCGAACAGGCGCCGCTGCAGGGGCACATCGCCGGTGGCCGAGATGCGGTCCGCGGCCTCCAGCAGCATGCCGGTGTCCCAGCCGGGCAGCGGGTACTGAGCCGATCATAAGTTTTGGGACTATCGGTGTCGCGGGCCGATGTAGGCCAGATGCGGGTCGGCGAAGAAGCCCCGGACGATGTCGGAACGCTTCTGCAGCCGGCGCATGCCGCGATGCATGGCCACGGCCAGCTCGTGCTCATCAGCGACCGCCTCACGGGCCGCCCTGGCCTTGATGTTCTGGTTGACCCACTCATCGGGGTTGAGCTCGGGTGCGTACGCCGGCAGGAAGAACAAGCGCAGTCGGCCGCCGGAGCGCGCGACGAAGTCGCGGACCGCCCGGGCGGTGTGGATCGAGGAGCCGTCGACGATCAAGACAATCGGCCGGGTGATGGTCCGCAGCAGCTGCGCGCAGAACCCGATGAACGCCCAGCGGTCCATCGAACCATGCCCCAGCCGGTAACGCAGTGTGCCGTCGCAGGCCAGGGCCGAGAACATCTTCACCGACCGGCGGCCCGCCCCCGCGTACGCGACCGGAGTCCGCCCGACCACGCCCCAGGTGGTGCCCGAGCGGTGATCGACGCGCATGCTCATCTCGTCGGCGAACAGCACCACCGCTCCCCGCCGCCGCGCGCCGCGGCGGATCCGCGGGAAGACCGCGCCCATCCAGCGGGCGATGGCCGCCTCATCACGCCGCGGCGACCGGTAGACCGGACGCTGCACCGACAGGCCCAGTGCGTGCAGCAACCGTCCGGTCGCCGCCACCGACAATCCGATGCCGAACCAGGCGGAGATCACCATCGCAACCAGCGCCCGGGTCCACAGCACCACCGCGGTGCCCAGCACCTGGCGGGGCGTGACATCGCGCACCACCGCCT
>NZ_BMQE01000075.1:0-19320 GCF_014647955.1 Planomonospora antibiotica
CAGCGGCGGCAGCGCCGTATGGCTGCAGCTGTCGGGCGCGGCGGACTTCACCGGAAAGATCGCAGAAGGAGCGGAGGCGGCGATGTTCGCCCTCCTCGGTCACCTGCCGCTCGGCTCGCTCGCCACCGTGATCACGGCGGCTCTGGTGGCGCTCTACTTCGTCACCAGCGCGGACTCGGCCTCCCTGGTGCTCGGCTCGCTCTCCAGCCGGGGCTCGCTCCACCCTCCCCGGCCCCTGGTGGTGATGTGGGGGGTGCTGGTCGGGGCGATCGCGCTGGTGCTGCTGCTGGCCGGCGGACTGGAGGCGCTGCAGCAGGCCACGATCCTGGTCGCGCTGCCGTTCGTGGTCGTCATGCTCCTGCTCTGTGTGGCGCTGGTGAAGGAACTGCGTGAGGATCCAGGCGCGGGACCGCTGCCCCACCTCCACCCGCACGGGTTGCCGGACGCCCTCCGCCGGGTCAGCGGGGAGGACGACGAAAAGTGAACAGGCCGTGGCGGGCGTCTCGGGGTGCGGATGCCCGCAAGGGCATCGAGCCCGGCACCCGGCCGAGCAGGGACTCGCCGCGGTGGGCGGCCATCCCGCCGCCCGCGCCCGGCTCGAGCGCATGCGCGACATGTACGCCTTCATGGCCCGGAGTTCCCCAGGCTCCTCGACCGGTGGGACGCGGAACAGGCCGACGCCGCGCCCTCACCGCGAGACGGCTCGGGCGCGACCGAGGCGCGCCGTCCGTGACTTCCACCTCCCTTCCGGGGATACGCGAGTTCGACCAGCGTGGGCGCAACCCCATCGCCGTGTCCTTGCCGGTGGAGGAAGGGCTGGGACCGGCGATCGCCGACCGGCTCCGGCGCGCCGCGGGGCCCCGGCCCGCCGAGTGACCGCCGCCGACCGGCGTTCTCGGCAGAGCGCCCACCGGGGGCGTGTGCGACCCCGATCAGTCGTGGGCGCCCGCCGATCCGCTCCAGGGGAGACTCTTACATCGCTTCCGTGGACGCAACCGCATCCCGGGTGAGGCGGGTGAAGGCGTCGTGGATGATCCCGGCGCTGGTGGGAGCGTCGAAGGCGAGCCCCTGGTGGTCGCCGGGGAATTCGATCGGCTTGGTGCCGAGGTGCTCGGCGAGTGCGAGGGCGGAGCGGAAAGGGACGCCGTCGGGCGAAGCCGCGCCGACTCCGACGGCGATCCGGTCGGCGGCGGAGCGCAACGCGGAGAGGTCCGGCACGAAGCGCAGCACGGGCAGCAGGACGTGGGCGAGGAAGAAGTCGATGTTCCCTTGGATCCGGCCCATCATCTCCAGCATTTCGGGAGGCATCTGGGAGAAGTCGGGCATCTGTGGCGGGCCGCTGGGCTCCCCTTCGATCGTGGCGACGAATTTCTGCATCGCGGCGCCGGGCCCTTCGGCGCGGTAGGCGTCCTGGACGTTCTGGAACACCGTCCGCCAGTGCTCGCGGTCGGGCAGCATCTCCGGAATCGGCGGCTCGTGCGCCACCAGGGCACGGACCTGCCCAGGGTGGCGGGCGGCCAGGTCCAGGGCGGTGAGCGCGCCGCCGCTGTTGCCCAGTACGTAGGCGGGTCCACCGCCGTGCGCGGTGAGCAGCCGGTGCGCGTCCTCGGTGAAGACGGCCACGTCCTGATCGCGAGCGGGTCCGGTCAGCGGGCTGCGCGACAGGCCGCGCTGATCGTAGGTGATGACGGTGTACCGGGTGGACAGCGCCGCGGCGAGTCCGGCCAGCGCCCCGGCGTCGGCGGGCGCACCCGGGATCATGAGCAGCAGCGGCCCGGAACCCCTGACCTCGTAGTGCAGGTTCGCTCCCGGAACCTGGAGTGTCCTGATCCGGACGTCGTTCATGGTCTTCTCCGTTCGTGGTGGTGGGTGGGTTCAGAGCGGCCGGTAGGTCAGATCCATGACGCCTGTGGCGAACGTGGCGGATCGGAGCAGCTTCAGGGGCACCCGGCCGGCGCCTTCGGGGAAGAGCCGGAGGCCGGCGCCGAGCACGACCGGGTGGACCAGGAGACGGAGCTCGTCGATGAGCCCGGCCTTCAGCAGGGCACGGGTCAGGGTGATGCTGCCGGACAGGTTGATGTTCCCGCCCGGCCGGTTCTTGGCCTCGGTCAGCGCGGTGACGAGGTCGCCGTCCAGCACCGTCGAGTTCGCCCAGGCCGCCTCGCCCAAGGTGGCCGAGACGACCATTTTGGGCAGGCTGTTGATCCGGTCGGCGAGCGCGCCGGTCTGGTGGGGCCAGACCGCGGCGAACGTCTCGTAGGTCACCCGGCCCAGCAGCAGGGTGTCGGCCTCCTCGTGCATCGCGCCGACCGCCGCGTCCATCTCCTCGTTCAGATACGGGAAGTGCCAGGTCTCCGGCGCCTCCACGACCCCGTCCAGAGAGACGAACAGTCCGGAAACGATCTTTCGTTTCGCTCTCATTCCACTACTTTCGTTAGCATGTGTCGCTGGTCTCCAACGATGGTGCGCCAGGCTGACCTGCATCAACGCGTGATCAGCGAAGCGGTGGTTAGCCGGACTCAACGATCGGGGGCATGATGCTGGAGCGGCAGGAGATCCAGATCTTCCTGACACTCGCCGACGAACTGCACTTCGGCCGCACGGCCGAGCGGCTGCGGCTCACTCCGGGACGTGTCAGTCAGACGATCAAAAAAGTGGAACGGCTGATCGGCGCGCCGCTGTTCGAGCGGACCAGCCGCCGCGTCCGGCTCACGCCGCTCGGCACCCGGCTGGCCGATGACCTGAGGCCGCATGTGAAGGGCATCCAGGACGCGTTCCAGCGGGCGGTCGACACGGGACGGGGCGTCACCGGCGTGCTGCGGGTGGGATTCCTCGGCGCCCTCGCCGGACAGCTCCTGCTCAAGTCCGTCGGCGTGTTCGCCGCCCGCCACCCCGACTGCGAAGTGCACATCCACGAGACGCAGTGGCACGACACCGTCTCCCGGCTCTTCGACGGCGACATCGACGTCCAGATCACCGACATCCTGTTCGCCGCCCAACCAGGTCTCACCCCGGGCCCGGTGCTGGTGGCCGAGCCGCGGCTCCTGGCCGTCCCGGCCGGCCACGCCTTCGCCGGAAAGGACGCGGTACCGGTGGCGGCGCTCGCCGACCATCCGGTGATCCAGGTGCCGGTGGACATCCCGCGGAGATTCCAGTCCGACCGGACTCCGTCGCGCACCGGGGACGGACTGCTCGTCCCCCAAGGCCCGCGGGCGACGAGCTTCGGCGAGGCCCTCGCCCTCATCGCCGCCGGCCAGGGCGTCTTCCCCGTCGGCGAGCACGCCGCCCGCTTCTATCCTCGCCCCGACATCGCCTACGTCCCCCTCCAGGACGCCCCGCCCATCCAGTGGGGTCCCATCTGGCTCACCACCAACACCGGCGGCCGTGTCCGCGAGTTCGTCCGGGCCGCGACCGACGCGGCTCGATCGGTTCACCGCTGATTCCCGTACCGATCCTCTTCACGGGCCGTGCGCCCGTCCGATGCGCGGACCGCCGTACCGCTGGGAAGGCCGGATCGGGCGCCGCGAGATACCCGGCGGGCCGGCCGGCGAGCATCACCGGGCCGCGTAGTCGCTCCGGAGGACTCCCGGTCCAGGCCCTGTGCGGTGAACTTCGAAGCGGTACGGGTCAGCTCCCCGACGGGAGGGGGCCGAGGTCACGGATGACATCGGCGAGGGAGCGGATCAACTCGTTCTCCGCCTCGCTGCGCCACACCGGCGCGTACGGCAGCGGGCCGATGTCGTGGACCGGCAGGTAGACGATGTCCGGCCGTACCCAGTAGCGGGCCATGTGGGAGGGAAAGAGGGTGACGGTCTCGGCCAGGCTGGTGAAGGTGATGGCCTCTTCGGTGTCGTGCACCAGGGGACCGCGTTCGATCGGGCGGCCGCGGCGGCTCTGGCGTGGAACGTAGGCGTCGAACCAGTAGTCGGGCCCGGTTCCGGGGCGGGGGTGCTGGAAATCGGCGACCGTCTCCAGCGAGAGCGACGTGCGCCGGGCGAGCTCGTGGTCGGCGGCCACGGCCAGTACACGGGGGTCGGCGAACAGGACCGGTCCCACCGTGAGGTCGGGCTCCTCGACGGGCAGCCAGCAGATCAGGACGTCGATGTCCCCGCGGCGCAGCACGGCGAAGGCATCGCTGAATCGTGTGCGCTGGATGCGCAGCCTCCGCTGCGGGTGCCGAAGGTGGAAGGCGTCCCAGTAGGGGCGCAGGTCGTGGATGTTGGCGGGGAGCATGCCGACGCGCAACGTGCCGGTGATGCCTCGGCCGGTCAGCTGGGCGCGCTGCACGCTCTCCCTCAACCCGGCGTGCAGCGGCTGGAGGTCGTCGCGGAGCTGACGGCCGACGGGCGTCAGCCGGACCAGGCGATTGGTGCGCTCGAACAGCGGGGCGCCGATGAGCCGCTCCTGCTTCTGGATCGCCTGGGTGACGCGGGCCGGCGACAGGCACAGCCGAGTGGCGGTGCGGCCGAAGTGCAGTTCTTCGGCCAGGGCCAGGAAGATCTCGATGTCGCGCAGTTCCACGCCTGACCTGATCCGTTAGCTCCTACTGAATGTGATCTTGCGGGATTCGTCGTTGTTCCGGGTGTCAACCGTACTTGATCCTCGAAACGCATGAATCAGTCGTTCGACGGAGTACGAATGAGCCTCCTTGCCGCCGGTGCCGGCCGCTGATGACGGATCGGCGACACCGGCACCGGGTGCCGGACGCGATCACTCGAGGGGTTCGCCGACCGTGATCTCCGCCGCGGGTCTCCGACCGCGGCCGGCAGGAACGATGCGGTCGGTTCGGTGAGTGCCGTCAGAGCAGGTCGGCGGGGTGCTCGGCCTGGACGGGCGCCTCGATCGAGGCGGGCCGCAGGGCGCGACGAGCGGAGAAGGGCTCGACCGCCCCGTCTCGCATCGCCTCGTAGCGCTGCGCCTGCGCGGCCGTACCCGTTCTGAGCATGATCGGAGTACGGCCGCCGATCCGATGCACGCCTTCTCCGGCACCCCGGCCGCCACGACGGTCCGCCGATGAACCCGCACCACCTTGGAGGGTGACGATGACCCTGACCAGCCTGGGGCTGACCACCCAGCAGGAGCGGCTCTACCGCTACCTGCTCCGCGAGCCTCGTTCCGACGTGGAGCGCGCCGCCGTCGACCTGTGCATGCCGGATGCCCGCGCCGTGCTCGCCGAGCTCGAAGCCCTCGGCCTGGTCGATGGCCTGCCGGCCGTACTTCCCCCGGCCGCCGCCGTGAATCTGCTGGTACGGCGGCGCATGTCGCAGACCCAGCGCCAACTCGCCGAACTGAGCCTGGCCTGGGACGTGCTCACCGAACTGTCCGAGGAACACCGCAGCGGCCGGTCCGTGCAACTGGTGGAGCATCTGCCGGACGGGCCGGCGGTCACCCGCCGCATGCACACCTTGATGAACGAGGATCCCGGTGAGTTCACCCACATGAAGGACCGCGCGTTCTACGCGGAGACCGGCTCCGTCATCCCGGCCTTCAAGGGCTTCCTCGCCCGCGGTCTGCGCAGCCGCACCCTCTTCTGCGCCCGCACCCTGGACGACCCCGCCCAGGAACCCTACGCCCGGAGCATGTGCGCCCTGGGCGATCTGCACCGGGTCACCACCGAGCCGATCCGGCACCTGGCCATCGTCAACCGCGCCGTCGCCTTCGTCCAGGCCGACCCGGCCGACCCGAAGGCCGGTGCCCTGCAGATCCGCCAGCTCGGCGTGGTGGCCATGCTCGCCGACGTCTTCGACGGCATGTGGGAACGCGCCCGCGACCTGGACGACCCGTCCCTGTCCCCGATCGAGCAGCAGGTCCTGCACGCCCTCACGTGCCACGACACCGACGAAGCCGCCGCGCGCTCGCTCGCCGTCTCCGTCCGCAAGTTCCGCGCCCACGTCGCCGACCTGATGGCCCGCCTGGGCGCCGCCACCCGCTTCCAGGCCGCCCTGCTGGCGAAGGAACGCGGCTGGCTGTGAGGTCCGGGTGCAGCTTCCTGCACCCGGACCTGCAACTTCTCCATCTCCCCCCGCGACGCCGGGGCGCGGCAGGCTGACCGCATGGATCGATTCGACGTCATCGACGTCTGCACCCGGATGGCCTGGCACGCCGACCAGCGCGAGTGGGACAGTCTGGCCGAGGTGTTCGCCGACACGGTGACCCTCGACTACACCAGCCTCAACGGCGGCGAGCCCGCCGTCCTCGCCCCGGCGCAGATCATCGACGGCTGGCAGAACGCGCTGGGTGCCTACAAGACCACCCAGCACCTGCTCGGCAACCATCTGGTCGCCGTCGACGGCGACACCGCGGTGTGCACCGCCTCCTTCCAGGCCACCCACCGCAGACCCGACGACACCCTGTGGACGCTGGGCGGCACCTACCGCTTCGACCTGGTGACCACCGGCGACGGCTGGCGCATCACCGGCGTCGTGATGACCATGGCCTGGAGCGACGGCATCCGATGAGGGCACTCACCACCGCGGGAACGGATTGATCACCGAAGCCACCCTGGAGTACGCATGAACAAGATCACATTTGACGGCGGGGGCGCGGTCCTGACCGGCAACCTGTTCCTTCCCGAGGGGGTGGAGCGGGCGCCCGGCGTGGTCGTGGCGGGCACCTGGACCAGCGTCAAGGAGCTGATGGCCGACCGTTACGCCGAGCGCCTGGCCGAATGCGGGTACGCCGCCCTGTCGTTCGACTTCACCGGCTTCGGTGAATCCGAGGGGGAGCCGCGGGATGCGGAGAACCCCGCACGCAAGGTGCGCGACATCCACCACGCGATCGGTTTTCTGGCCTCCCACCCGAAGGTCGACGGCGACCGGCTGGGCGCGCTGGGCATCTGCGCCGCGGCGATGTACATGGCCGACAACGCCGCCCACGACGCCCGGGTGAAGTCCCTGGCGCTGGTGGCGCCGTGGTTGCACGACGCCGCCATCTGCGAGAGCGCCTACGGGGGCGCGGAGGCGGTGGCCGAGAAGATCAAGACCGGGCGGGAGGCGCGCTCCCGCTACGACGAGACCGGTGAGATCGACTATGTGCCGGTCGTCAGCGCCACCGACCCGCACGCCGCCATGCCGTACGACATCGACTTCTATCTCAACCCGGCCCGAGGCGGCATCCCCGCCTGGCCCAACCGGTTCGCCGTCATGGCCTGGCCGGACTGGCTCACCTACGACTCCATCGCCCTGGCCCCGCAGATCACCCAGCCCACCCTGCTCGTGCACAGTAAGGACGCCGCCATTCCCGACGGCGCACGCCGTTTCCACGCCGGGCTGGCCGGGCCCGGGGACATCCTCTGGACCCAGGGCACCCAGTTCGACTTCTACGACACCGAACCCCAGGTGACGGTGTCGGTCGACACCGTGGCCGCGCACTTCGGCAGGACGCTGCGGTGATCCTCGTCACCGGAGCCACCGGAAACGTCGGCGGTGAAGTCGTCCAGGCCCTCGTCCGCGCGGGAGAACCGGTGCGCGCACTGGTGCGCGCCCCCGCCGACCTGCCGGTCGAGCAGGCCGTCGGAGACCTCGACAGGCCCGGCTCGCTCGCCACCGCCCTCGACGGCGTACGGGGGGTGTTCCTGCTGCCCGGCTACCGCGACATGCCCGGCCTGCTCGCCCGGCTGCGGCAGGCGGGGGCGGAACGGGTGGTGCTGCTGTCCAGCCTGGCCGCGGTGTCCGCCGACACCCGCAACGCCGTCTCGCAGTACATGATCCGCTCGGAGACGGCGGTGCGCGAGTCGGGGCTCGACTGGACGATCCTGCGGCCCAACGCGTTCATGTCCAACGCGCTGCGCTGGCTGCCGCAGCTGCGTGCGGGCGACGTCGTCGCGGACGCCTTCGGCGACGTGCCGATCGCCTCCACCGACCCCTACGACATCGCCGCCGTGGCCGTCCGTGCCCTGCTCGACCCCGGACACGACGGACACGTCTACCCGCTCAGCGGGCCCGAACGTCTGCTGCCGGCGCAGCGGCTGGCCGTACTGGCCGACGTACTCGGCCGTGACCTGCGCTTCCGCGCCTTGTCGGATGAGGAGGCCAGGGCCGATATGGCCGGACGGGTGCCGGAGGAGTACATCCGGGCCCTCTTCGGCTTCTACGGCGACGGGACCTTGGACGAGTCCCGGATCCATCCCACCGTGGCGAAGGTGACCGGGACGCCGCCGCGTACCTTCCGCCAGTGGGCCCTCGCCCATCGGGCGGCCTTCACCGGGGATGCGGACGCGGCGTAGAACACGATGCCGGTTGCGGCGCGATGGAACGCCGGGCTGTTCTTCGTCACCGTGCAGCTGAGCCGCCTGACGGTCGTGGCCGGGGAATCCTCGCCTGAATCCCACCTGGAGCCCTCCGGTGACCCGGCCCCGACCAGATTCATGTCCCAAAGCCGCCGCAGGACGCTCGGCCTGTGGATCGACCTGAGGCGGCGACTCAGGCGAGATCGGTTCTTGCGTTTCCCGCCTCTGCTGCCTGCGTGGTCCGGGTGCCCGGCTGGCTGGTGTTCCTGGACCGTGTTCAAGCGTCCAGGAACACGGAGACAGCTCGGTCCGTGAGGCGGCCCGGGTCCTTGCTCCTGGTGGCCGACCGGTGCCGGCCATCACTCATCCGATCACCGACACCGGCAGGTTCGACGGTGAGAGGTTCGTGCTCGACGGTTCCTACTTCGAACGTCGGCGGTTCAAGCAGGAGGTCGAGCGCGACGGCCTGCCCATGGTGTTCAGTGGTTGGGACCAGCCGCTGAGCGACTACACCGGCGCCCTGGAGGCCTCCGGACTGCTCATCGAGGCACTGCGTGAACCGGTCACGCTCCGCGCCGACGGCACTTCTCACCGGCAGGCCCGCACCGGCGTGCTGGCTAGGACGGTTCCGTTTGGCCCTCTCCGGGGCCGCCTGCTCCTCACTCTCCTGTCGTGGACGGGAAGCGGCGACTCCTACTGCGTAGCGCGGCTTGCCACGACCGCCTTCCGGGCCGTCGCGGCAGTCTCTGCCTGCGATCAACTCTCCGGTGGAGTCAGCTTGGTTGACTGTCATGCGGGACAGCCACGGGTCTGTGCCGCCGCCGCGATGCGAACGACCTCCTGCAGCCGGGCCTCGGTCTCGCCGAGGGCCGCCGTAGCCGCCGGGAAGGCAAGGGACAGGTCCACCATGACATCGAGGACCACCTCGTCCAGAAGCGCATCGAGAGGGGACGGCCCCACCTTGGACCGCGCGCCGGCGAACCTCGGGCCGTTGACCATCGCGCAGGCGATTTCGCTCAGCTCCTCGAAGGTGAGGAAGGTCTGCGGATCCCAGGGACGGCTCTGATCGAAACGCTGCTCGTCGAACTCCTCGATCTTCCGCTTGAGAACCGGCCGGCGGGCGGGCGTCAGCGGGGCGTCCGGCCGGAGCACGAGCCCTTCGGCCAGGTTGCCCGCCAGAGCGGGCAGGCCGAGCGACTGCGGCACTCGGGTGGGGAACCGGACCGGCAGGGCGTCGAGGTCCGTCCGGCCGCCCCGGGCGAGGACCGGCAGGGCGTCGAGGTCCGTCCGGCCGCCCCGGGCGAGGAGCGGCACGGCGTCGAGGCCGGCGTCGGCGGCGATCTGAGCGACGTCGGAGTACGGGAGGAACACGCCGGAGTCGTCCGGGGCCTCCTGACGCAACACGTCGAAGAGGGCGAAGCGGATCTCCGGGCTGTACCAGACCCCCGTCTGGACCGGGGTGGCGCCCGGCGCCGGCGGGACCTCGGGATGCGGGTAGCCGCCGCCGTACAGCTCGCCGTAGACGTGCACGGCCGTACCGCCCCGGGACAAGGCGGCCTGGGCCGCCTTCTCGAAGGCGGCGCGCAGGAGTTGCCAGCCGAAGAACGGTTCGTCGTCGCGGAGCCACGCCTTGCGCTTGCCGACGGACACGTCCCGGCCGTCGCAGGCGATCACCATCTGGGCGCCGTGGACCTTCTCGGTCGCCACCCACTGCCCGCCGCCGGCCGCCGTACCGGACCGCTCGACTACGGGGATCTTGGGATAGGCCAGGTGACGCATCGGAGCAGTATCGCCGGTCGGGCCTGGCACGGCATCTCGATATACGGGGTGCGGCCGGTCGCCGCTCGTCTGCGCGGCGGTCAACCGCGCCGACCGCGATGCCCAGCGCCTTCGCCACCCGCTGGGGCGCGGTGGTGAGCGCCGCCTCGGTGACCTGGACCTGGTCGCCGGGCAGTCGCGGCCGCCTTGGGCGTGCTCGTCGACGTGGTGGACCTGCAGCAGTGCCTCCCCCTGGTCGCTGACATCGAGGGTGTAGGCGGAGTCAGAGCAACAGGGGTTTTCGCATCGCATGTTCGCGCGGATGAGGACGGCCTGGCGTGCCGCCACCGCACCTACCCCCGCTCCGTCAAACGCACCCGCCACAGTGGCCACCACGAACGATGCCCAAGCGACAGCAGGATCCGCCACGGGCTCCCTGATCATCCCGGCCTGGTGGCGGGCCGGGCTGCTCCTCCGCCGGATCCTGTCCGCCGTCCCGGTCTGCCGAGCAGTCTGACTGCTGATGACACCTCATTTAATAATCATCCTATTTATCCTTTATGTGAGTTATTGACTGTTTCTGTATGGGCAGTAAAGGACCATGACCGGTAAGCGCGAAAAGGACGAGCTTTCCGCGGGCGACGAGGTCACCTGGAAGAGCCACGGCTCGTCGGCCTCGGGAAAGGTCGAGAAGAAGATCACGAAACGGACCGAGGAGGCGGGGCGCACCGTGAACGCCTCGGCCGACGATCCGCAGTACCGCGTGCGCAGTGACAGGAGTGGCCGGACCGCCGTGCACAAGCCGTCGGCGCTGCACAGGAAAGACCGCAGCGAGTTGAACCCGTCGGCCGGCCTGACCCGAGGATCACCGACACCGCTCCCGCTCATCCCCAGCGGCTCGAACACCCGCTCCTTCAGGTAATCCCCGAATCTCTGCCCGCTGGCCACCTCCACCAGCCGCGCGGCTATCTCATAGTTGGCGTTGCTGTAAGCCCAGCGCGTCCCGGGATCGGCCGCCAGCTTCCCACCGCCCAACGCTGCGACATACCCGGCCAGCGACGAGGCGCTCTCCGCCGCCCGATGCTGTGGCGGGGATCCTGGGCGGAACCGGTCTCCTGCCAAACCGGTCGGGGTCGGCCTGGTAGGCGGCCTCCAGCGTGACGGCCCGCTGGGCGCGGATTCGGTGCCCGTCACGTGCGAGGGGCTGCTGTGCTTTCCACGTCGCCGTAGAGGCGGAAGAGGCGGGTGTGCTCGCTGTCCGGCTCGGCGTTGTCGTTCAGGAGCGACCAGCACTGCGCGACCAGTGCGCGTGCCTGGCTGCCGGGCCAGGGGTGCGGGAGCAGCTGAGGCGGCAGGAGGGGGTCGGGCTCCATGGCGCGGGTGAATTCGGCGGCCAGTTCCACCGCGATGGTCAGGCGCTGCGCTTCGGACAGGCCGGTGTGGTCGCGGAGGCGCTCCAGACGCGGTCGGGCGACGGCGGCGAGCCGGTGATAACGCTCGGCGATCTCGTCCAGTGGCCACAGGGCGCGGACAAGCGCGGCGGGATCGTTCTGGTCGCCTCGGCGCAGGTCCCGGGTCGTGGCGAAGGTGAGGTGGCTGAGGACGTCCAGGTGGCGGGCATGGTCCTCGACGTAGCGTTCCCACGGGTTGGCGCTGAGGTAGAGGCCACCCTGGAGGGGCGCTCCGCCCAGGCGGGTGAGCGCGGCGCGCAGGGCGTCGCGTGCGGTGCGGGCGGTCTCGGGGACGGCGAAGGCGACCAGGTGCCAGGTGCCGTCCCAGGGGGCGAGCCCGGCATCCTGGCGGAAGGCGTGGGCGATGAACTCGGCGTCGAAACCGAGGAGCTGCTCGGTGGCGCCGGTGGCCCGCAGGAGTCCTTTGCGTCCCCTGCCTTCGTGGTGGAAGCGGCCTTCGGCGACCAGCCGCTTGATGCACAGGCGCACCTGCTGGTCGGTCATGCCCAGCAGATTGCCGGTGGCGTAGAGCTCACCGGTGTCGACCGTGAGGTCGGTGCGGACGAGCGCTTCGACGAGCATCCGGGTGGGGACCTGGACGTCCGGGCCCGGCAGGTGAGGTGCGGCGTTCATGCTGCGGCCTTCCACGGCGGTGCGGGCGGACGGTGTGGAAGGAGTTTACCGGCGTTCACGGCCCGATGACCTTCGCCACCGCTTCCAGCAGGATGCGGTGGCGGGGGTCGTCCAGCGCGTCGGCGGGCATGGAGCGGGGGAGGAAGGCCAGCGCGAGGCCGCGTCGGGGATCGGCGAGCCCGAGCGCGCCCCCGATTCCCGGGTGACCGAAGGCGGACGGAGACCCCAGCCGCCAGGCGCGGCTCGGCAGGGCGAACCCGCATCCGAAGGCCGAGGCGATGCCGAGGACGCGGTCCCTGCCTGCCACGCGCGGCCGTACGGCGGCGCGCAGGGTGCGCCCGCTGACCAGCGCAGTACCCGCCTCCGGCAGGAGCATGGCGTAGAGCCGGGCCAAGGATCGCGTGGTGGCGACGGCGTTGGCGGCGGGAAGGTGGGCGGTGAGGGTCTGCGGGCGGCGCACCCACACCTCGGGCGCCTCGTCGATGGCGCCGCGTACGGTCATCGCCTGCCACAGTGGTGTCCCGGGTCGTGCGTAGATCGTGGTGGTCAGCCGTACCAGGAGGGGAACCCGGGTGGCGGCGTGTACCGGGGCGGGCGGCGGGCCGTCAGGCGTCCCGATGCTGATCGCCAGGTCGTGGGGGCGGCAGATCAGTTCGGTGAGCACTTCGCCGAGGCGTCCGCCGGTGACGCGGCGCACCAGCTCGTCGGCGAGGGTGCCCCAGGTGACCGCGTGGTAGGCGGGCCGGCCCGGCGGCCAGCGGAGGCGTTCATCGGCCAGGGCGTCGGCGAGCGGACGCCCGTCGAGCACCTCGGCGAGGGTGACCGGACGCGCGGGTGCGATGAGCCCGGCCTGATGGCTCAGCAGTTGCGCGACGGTGATCTGCGACTTGCCGTGGCGGCCGAACTCCGGCCAGTACCTGGCCACCGCGGTTTCGAAGTCGAGTTCGCCGCGGTCGGCCAGCACCGCCAGGCACGCGGCGGCGACGCCCTTGGACGCGGAGAAGATCACCTGGCGGGTGTCCGGGCCGTGGCTTCCGCCGTAGAGATCGACGGCGGTCGCGCCGCGGTGCACGATGTGCAGGCCCGCACCGAGTTCGCCCGGCCTGTGCATGATCGCGGTGAAGGCCTCGCGCACCGGTCGCCACCCGGGGGCGACGTCACCGCGGATCGCCGGGCCGGCCATCAGGCACGGTCCACTTCGACCACCTGGCCGCGCCCGCCCCGCGGAGGATCGCTGTGGGCGGCCAGCTCGTCGAAGTACCGGTCGGGGTCGAGCACCGCGTCGGGAGCGTGGACGCCGGGTGTGCGGACCGACCCGTCAAGGATCTGCCCGGCCGCCAGAGCCAGGGGGATTCCGGTCGCTCTGGCCATTCCCCGGGGAGAGGCGACGAGCCGTGCTCCGATCGTGTACGGCCGGCCGCCACGGGTCCCGGTGGCCAGCGCGAAGAAGGCGGGCAGCGCACCGGGTCCGCGCAGTGAGAGCCGGTGGACGGCGGATCGGGCGAGGCGGCGCGCGCCCGGGTCGTCGAGTGCGGCGGCGGCCTGCTCCAGGGTCAGCCTCCCGCGGTCGATGTCGTCGCGCAGGGTCATCAGATAGGCGGCGGTCAGCGGCCGGACCACCATGACGCAGGTCGAGCCGCGGATGACCGAGCGGGTCCGCGGCAGCGTCACCGGCTCGGGGTGGCCGACGGTGTAGGCGGTGCCCTTTCTCCGTCCCGGGTAGTGCAGGGTGACCGCTTCCAGGGGCGGCCGTTCGGCGGGCTCGCCGGCGCTCCACGTCCTGATCGTCCCGGACAGCTGCTGCATCCAGTGGACGGTGGCGGCTGAGAGGCCGGACACGGAGTCATCGGCCGGGTCGTCACCGACGAAGGGCACGTCCACCGGCCAGGCCGTGTGAAGGTCGTCGACGGTGTCCAGCTCGCGGGCCGCGAGTGCGGCCAGCATGTTGCTGGTGCCCGGACTCGCCCCGGCGCCGATCACGGCGATCACGCCTGCGTCGTGTGCCTCGGTGTCCAGCGCGAGCATGTCCAGCGTCGGCTCCCAGTCGTCGCAGATGTCGACGTAGTGGGTGCCGGTGTCGATCGCCGCCTGCAGGATGGGCACGCCGAGCCGGAAGAAGGGGCCGGTGGTGTTGATGACGAGGTCCGCGTCCTGGAAGAGGTCGCGCAGCCGTACGGGATCGGTGGCGTCGGCCGCATGCGGGGTCAGCGGCGTGGCGCCGCCCGCCAGCCGGTCGGCCAGTCGCTCGGCGGCGGCCAGGTCGCGGTCGGCGATCACCAGTTCCGCGATGTCGCCGCGGGCGGCCATCACTTCGACCGCGGGCCTGCCCATCGCTCCGGCCCCACCCAGGGCGACCACGGTGCGCTTGTCCGGTTCAGTCATCGAAGACCATGCCTTTGCGAAGATCGAGGAAGGCGAATCTCGCCCGGTCGAGGAGGTGGTTCTGGGTGACGGCCCAGGGGTCGCGCTCGCCCTGCTGAGGGAACAGGTGCGCGGCGCGCTGAACGTAGGTGGAGGTCAGGCCGAGCAGGGGCCGTCCGGCCTGCCGGGGCGGCACGGCGGGCATCGCGGTGGTGAGGCCGCGCCGCCGCATGTGATCGAGCAGTCGGACGACGTAGCGCGAGGACAGGTCGGCCCGCAGTGTCCAGGAGGCGTTGGTGTACCCGACGCAGAAGGCCAGGTTGGGCACGCCGCTGAGCATCAGCCCGCGGTAGGCGGTGGTCTGCGCCACGTCGATCGCCCGCCCGTCCACCGACAGCCGGATCCCGCCGAGGGGGACCAGCGACAGCCCCGTCGCGGAGACGACCACGTCGGCGTCCAGGGATTCGCCCGACTCCAGTTCGATCCCGCCGGCGGTGAAGCGGGTGATCTTGTCGGTGACCACCGACGCCCGCCCGGCGGACACCTGCCGCAAGAAGTCCCCGTCGGGCACCACGCACAATCGCTGGTCCCACGGTTGGTAGCGGGGGGTGAAGTGCCGGTCCAGGTAGGCCGGATCCGGCAGGAGACGCAGGAGGCCCTCGCGCAGGTACCGCTTGGTCTGTTCGGGGAAGCGCCGGCTCAGCCAGTAGGTCAGCTGACTGCTCAGCACGTTCTTGCCGCGGATGAGCGCGTGCGCGAACCGGGCGGGAAGAAGGCGGCGCAGCGTGTCGGCCGTCCGATCGACCGCGGGCTGGGAGGCCAGGTAGGTGGGTGATCGCTGCAGCATCGTGACGTGCGCCGCCGTCTCGGCCAGTGCGGGCACGAGGGTGACCGCGGTGGCCCCGCTGCCGATCACCACCACCTTCTTGCCGGCCACGTCGAGGTCTTCCGGCCAGAACTGCGGATGCACGAACCGGCCGCCGAAGCGTTCTGCGCCCGCGAAGTCCGGTTGATGGCCTCGGGCGTAGTCGTAGTAACCGGCGCAGACGTAGAGGAACGAGCACGTCCATGTCCGGGAGCGGCCGCCCTCCTGCGTCTCGACCACCCACTGGGGTCCCTTCCACGACCACGTGGCGGAGACCACCTCGGCTCCGTAGCGGATGTGCCGGTCGATCCCGTGTGCGCGGGCGGTGTCTTCGATGTAGCGGCGGATGCTGTCGCCGTCGGCCAGTGACTTGGCGCCCCGCCACGGCTGGAACGGATAACTGAGGGTGAACATGTCGGAGTCCGAACGGACGCCCGGGTAGCGGAACAGATCCCAGGTGCCGCCGAGGCGGTCCCTGGCCTCCAGCACCGCGTAGGTCCAGTCGTGCCGTTGCAGGTGCCATGCGGCGCCGACGCCGGACAGGCCCGCCCCGACGATGAGCACGTCCACATGCCGTGAATCGATCGTTTTTGAAACGGTCGTCATGAAGACGATAGTAACATAATCGATAGATAAGCGGCGATTGCTGCTTGGCCGGAAGGGAAACGGACGCAGTGCGGCCGGATGACCTGCAGTGTGACCGGATGTCTCCACGGTGAGGACGCGGGACGGCTCCGCCGGACCGCATCGGCGCGGTGACGTGCTCGGTGGCGCCGCATCGACAGGGGGCCTTGTGGTTGACAGGCGCCTTCGTCGTCCCCATGATAGTGAATATTCACTTTCAGGAGGGGTATGGCGTTCATCCTCTACGGGGCCAATGCTGCCCTGGATCGCCGGTCGCCGACCGCCGGGCGGTGCGTGAGCGCGCCGCCGGCCGGCCCCGGACCCCGCTGCCGTCGGCCGATCCGGCACGGCGCAGCCTCATCGGCGCCGGACCCGCGCCGCCCGCGGACGCCGAATCCACGTCGGCCGCATCACGAACCTGAACCGTCGGCACCACGAACCTGAAGGGAGACGACATGCCACGGGCCAGCCAGAAGGACACCATCCTGCGCGCGGCGCTGTCGTGCTTCGCCGAGTACGGCTACGACGCCACCCGCACCCGGCACATCGCCGAGCGCGCGGGCGTCGCCGAATCGGCGCTGTACCGCCACCACCCGTCGAAGGAGGCCATCGCCCAGGAGCTGTACACCAGGTACTTCGCTCGCTACGCCGAGCGACTGCAGGCCATCGCCGACGGGCCACACGACCCGGCCGCCAAGCTCACCGCGGTGATCCGCGCGGTGCTGGCCGCCTACCGGGAGGACCCCGACGCGTTCGTGTTCACCCTGGTGCGCACCCCGGCGTTCCTGCCCCACCTGCCGGAGGGCACGGTCTACCCGGTGGAGATCGTCGAGGGCATCGTCGCCGCCGGGCAGCACGCCGGAGTGATCCGCGACGGCCAGGCCAACCTGCTGGCCGGCATCTTCTTCGGCTGCGTGCTGCGCCCGATCATCCTGGCCACGCTGGCCGCACCCGGCGCCCTGGACCTGCTCGGCGAGACCGGGCACGACACCGTCATCGAACAGGCGGCGCTCGCCGCCCTCAGGAGGCCGTCATCATGACCGCCTTCCTCGACCGCCACGCCACCGGGCGCGCGGTCGCCGCCGCGGCGGCGACATTCGCCGCCCTGCTGGGGGCGATGTACGCGGCCACCACCGCCTTCCACGACGCCGCCGGCGTCGGCATCCTCAACCTGCTCGGCGCCCGCAACCTCGCCGAGCCGCGCAGCGGCGGCTACACCGCGGAGACCGCCTACGCCTGGCTGGCCGCCTACGGCCCGGGCGGGCGGCGCGACCACCTGCTCGTCCTGCTGCTCGACGTCCCGCTCGTGCTGGCGTTCACCGCCTTCACCGCCCTGGGACTGCGCTACGCCGCCACCCGGTTGCCGGTGCCCGGCCGGCTGTGCGCGCTGGCCCCGGGACTGCCCCTGGCGGGCGCGGTGCTGAACTACGCCGAGGACATCGGCATCACCGTGCTGATCGCCAGGTACCCCGACCGCCTCGACGCGGTGGCGGCCGTCCTGAGCGCCGTCAACACGGCCAAATCGATCGCGTACATGGCGGCTCTGCTCACCACGCTGGTCGCACTGGCTGTTGCCGCGGTATGGCGTCGGATCCGGGCCGCACGCGGCGTCGGCGGGGATGCGGCCGGATCGGCCTGACCGCGATCAGGCCGCCGCCCGCCCGGCACCCAGGTCGGCAGCAGTCAAGGTCACGATCGTCAACGGTCCTGTTCTCGCCCTACATGCAGTTCAGAAGAGTACTTCCTCCCGATGTCTCACCTGGGCCTGCCAAAGAGGGGTTCGCGTGCGGTGACGATCTCGCGGACTGCGGCGGCGAGTGCGCGGCGCATGTACGGCCGCCACAGCGGGGCCAGGAAGAAGCGGACCGCGAGTCCGCGGAACGGGCGGGGCCGGAAGGCGTACGTCCACTCGATCGCGGTGCCGCCACCGGGAGCGGGTGTGAAGACCCACGATCCGCGGGCGCCGACCACGAAGCGGTTCAGCACGTTGGTGAATCCGCTGACCTCGTAGGCGAAGCCGGTGGGCTGATCGTACGCGGTGATCTGCTCGTAGGCGCTGGTGCCGTCGGACAGCACCGGGTTACGGGCAACGCCGACATGGTCCCAGGTCCCGGACTGGTTGGCCACGCTGACGACTGCCGGCAGCGGACCGAAGCCAGTGAAGATCCGGGTCAGGTCGACCGTGGATCCGATCCGGAAGCTGGTCTGCGGGTCGGCGGGGCTGACCGCCCGGACGGTGACGGGTACGGCCTTCGGTGACATGGTCATCTCCCTGCTATGTTGACATCGTCAACAAAATAATCGGATGTTGTTGACAATGTCAACTTTGAGGAGGGGGCGTATGCCGGACGGCCAGGTCACCCGCGCCACGCGGACCCGTGAGAGCCTGCTGCGGACGGCAAGCAAGATCCTGGAAAGCGACGGCTTGGAGGCGGTGACGCTGCGCGCGCTCGGCGCTGCCGCGGGCGTCAGCCGAGGGGCGCCGTACCGGCACTTCAGCGACAAGGACGAGTTGCTCGCCGCCGTCGCCGCCGAGGCCATGCGACAACTGCGGCAGTCGATGCTCACCGCCACCGAGCGAGCCACCGCCGACGACCCGCTGGACCGACTGGTGGGCATGCTGGAGGCATACGTGGAAACCGCCGCGACCCGGCCGGAGCACTATCGACTGATCTTCGGGACCGACCTCACAGGTGGTCGAAACCCCGACCTCGTCGCAGAGGCACAGGCGACGTACCAACTTCTGGCAGCCGCGGTACGCGACGCCCAGGCCGCCGGCGCGCTGCCCGGCTCACCCTCGCCGACGGACCTGTCAGCCGTGCTGTTGTCCGTCACGCACGGACTGGCAGACCTGGTCGTCACCGGGCACGCCACCCCCGCCAAGGGCTTCGCCGATCGAGGCGCGCTGCTGCGCCTCCTGCTCACCACGATGCGCACGGACTGAGCCTGTCCCGTGAATCATGAGAGCCGGTCCACGGTGGCGACCAGCAGGATCTGGCTGCGGTGGATGACCGCGCGTTTGGCGTAGCGAGAGGCCGGCGCGCGGTACCGCTTGAGCCGCGCGATCACGCGTTCCACCACGTTGCGCCGCTTGTAGACCTCCGGATCGAAAGCGTACGGCCGACCGCCCCGCGCCCCTCGCTTCCTGCGGTGGGTCAGCTGATCCTTCTTTTCCGGGATCGTGGCAGCGATCCGACGTCGCCGCAGACATCCGATCTGGATAAGGCGTCAACCCCGCCCCGGCATCCATTGGGTGGTCGACTGTTTTTTCACGAGGGGGTTCGGTGCCAGACTGCCGATCATGAGTAGCGGACAGGCTTCCGTTGTGATCCGGCCCTACCAAGAGGCAAGGCCGCGTAGTTAAGCCGTGATCCCTGCTGTCGACTTGGCTGTTTCTGCAG
>NZ_BMQE01000076.1:0-18497 GCF_014647955.1 Planomonospora antibiotica
CCCGGCGCAGCAGCCGGACGGTAGTTCACAACGAGGCAAACGTTGCCTGATGCGGCACTAGTCTCCGCCGTCGCAGTCCTGATCATCGCCTGCCCGTGCGCCCTCGGCCTGGCCACCCCGCTGTCCATCATGGTCGCCACGGGCAAGGGCGCCCGCGCCGGCATCCTCATCCGCTCGGCCGAAGCGCTGGAGACAGCGCACAAGCTGGACACGGTCGTGCTCGACAAGACCGGCACCGTCACGGCCGGCAAGCCCACCCTCACCGACGTCGAACCCGTCGGCGGGCAGGCGGCCGAGGAACTGCTGGCCCTGGCCGCTGCCGCCGAGACCGACAGCGAGCATCCCCTGGCCACCGCGATCGTGGCCGGAGCCCACACTCGCGGTCTGTTCCCGCCGCAGGCCGCGACATTCGACTCGATCACCGGCAAGGGCGTGCGGGCCACCGTCTCGAGGCACACCGTCGAGGTGGGTACGGCCCGGCTGCTGGGCGAGTCCGGCATCGACACCGGCGCGCTGGAGCCGATCGCCGAGCGGCTGTCTTCTCAGGGCAAGACTCCGATCATGGTCGCCGTCGACGGGCACGCGGCCGGGGTACTGGCCGTCGCCGACACCGTCAAGGACGACTCGGCCGCCGCGATCGCCGCGCTCCGCCGACTGGGCGTCGACGTCGTGATGCTCACCGGCGACAACGCCCGCACCGCCTCGGCCATCGCCGCGCAGGTCGGCATCGGCCGGGTCCTGGCCGAGGTCCTGCCCGAGCACAAGGCCGACGAGATCCGCCGCCTGCAGGCCGAGGGCCGCACCGTCGGCATGGTCGGCGACGGCATCAACGACGCCCCGGCGCTGGCGGCGGCCGATGTCGGCCTGGCGATCGGCACCGGCACCGACGTGGCGATCGAGGCCGCCGACATCACGCTCATCTCCGGCTCCCTGGCCGGTGTGGTCACCGCGATCCGGCTGTCGCGCGCGACCATGCGCAACATCCGCCAGAACCTGTTCTTCGCCCTGGCCTACAACGCGGTCGGCGTTCCCGTCGCCGCCGGAGCCCTCTACCCGCTGCTCGGGCTGCGGCTGAGCCCCATGCTGGCTGCGGCCGCCATGGCGGCAAGCTCCCTGTCGGTGGTCGGCAACGCCAACCGGCTGCGCCGTCACACCACCCCGCCGCTGCCTCCTGCGGGCGACATCCCGGCGCTCCAGCCAGGGGTGGAGACCCCGTCGCGTTCAGCGGATACTTCGCCGCACGCTGACCACGGGGACGCCGGCCACGGAGGAGACACCGCCTCGCCCTCGTGCCACGGCACCGCATCCTCCCCCGCCGCTACCGGCCACCACGACGGTGGGCCTCGATGAGCACCCGCGACTCCCTCGCCGCCCGGCCGGGCGCACCCGGCCAGGCGGCCCGGAGCCACGGCAACGTGACCAACCGGCTCCGGCGGGCCAACGGGCAACTGGCCGGAGTGCTGCGCATGTACGAAGACGGCCGCCGCGGCGTCGACATCCTCGACCAGCTCGCCGCCATCCGGGCGGCCCTGGACGCGGTGGCCCTGCTCATCCTGGACGATCAGGTGGCCGCCTGCGCCCGCCAGGCCGCCGAACACGACGACCTCGAGCGGGCGACCGCGGACCTGACCGCCACCGTGCGCCGATACGTCCGCAGTCGATGAAGGACCCGCCTCATGACACCCATCGAACCGGCACCCGATCAGCCCGGCACGCCTCCGGGAGCCTAGGCTTCCCCGGCGAAACGGGGATGGCTGCGCAGCGTATGGGGTGCCCTGGTCGGAGCCATCGGCGCGGTGGTCGGCATCGCACCGCACGTCCTGCATCATGTCGGATTCCTGGCCGGAGCCGGCATCGTCGCCGGAGCCGGGGGCGCCGCGCTGTTCGGCGTCCTCGGCCTTGTGGCGTCCGTGCCGTTGCTGCTGCGGCTCCGCCGCCGCTTCGGCACCTGGCGGGCGCCGGCGATCGCGCTCGCGGTGTTCGCCGTGATGTTCTCGATCTCGACGTTCGTCCTCGGCCCGGCCATCAGCGGCGACACCACCGAAGCGCCCCGTGACAGCCGGCCGGCTCCCACGGCCGACCACACCGGCCATCATGGTGAATGACCGGAGGCGGCATGGGCCCGAAGGCCTACTTGACGTCGCTCTGCCCGGACAGCCAGGTGCGGAAGTCTGCGATCTCCGCTTCCTGCGTGCTGATTCCCGCAGCCGCCACCCGTAGCTCAGCGTGGACCGCGCGCGATTGCGGTTCGAGGAGCTCCACGACACCGCCGGAGTGGTGTGGGATCATCTGCCGCACGAAGGCGATACGGCGACGGCACGATCACCACGATCGAGGGCAACACCGGCAACGGCAAGGTCGAGCAGCGCATCCGGCCCAAGAACGAGGTCGTCGGTTACGGCTACCCGCAGTACGCCTCCTAAAGATCAGGATCTGGTATGGGGGCACGGCGCGCGCCGTGCCCCCTCCACCGGTTTCCCTACCCGCCGCACGACGGGCGTTCACCACCGTCCAATTGAATCCCCTCCCATCGCTGATCTTCACGCCCCACTCGGCTCGCCGCCAGGGCTTGCAGCGAGTGCGGGTGCGGTGTGCGGCTGCTTCAGCGGGGCGTACGAGCCGCGTACCAGGTCACCGTCTGCCGCAACCCCTCCAGGGAGGTGGCGGGGCGCCGACCGAGCACATCAACCCCCGGGCGAGACCGGCGGCCTGGGCGGCGTCCCTGTTGCGGGTGCGACGCGCGGGCTACTTCGGCTGCCAGCGGCCGATCTTCTTGGAGACGAGGGTGGCGCCGAGGCGCTCGTAGAAGCGTTGCGCGGCCACGTTGCTCTCGGCGACCTCCCAGCGGATCGGCCTGCCGTCGGCGGCGTCGGCGGCGGCCCGCATCAGCTGTTCTCCCACGCCTTCTCCGCGTTCGGTTCCGGTCACATACAAATCGTCCAGGGCGAGGTAGTCCTGGCCGGACCACAAGCCGATCCGCTGCAGCCAGGAGACGTAGCCGACGGCCCGGCCGTCCCGCTCGGCGATCAGGTAGGTGATCTCCGGGCGGGTGAGCATCCGCTTCAGGTCGGCGACGCTCACCGTGACGGCCCAGGCCTGGTCGTGGTGCTCGGCCAGGCCACGGATGAGGTCGTGCACGGTGGAGGCGTCATCGGGCGTGGCGCGACGGATCGCTATCACGGAGGGTCCTTCCGGGCGGGGTTCAAGGGGCGGGTCGAAGGGCTGTGCGTTTTCAGAGCGGCTGTCGCCGCGCCCGATGGATGGTTGACGGGGCTGGCCGGGCAGCCGGAAGCCTTCCGCATACCAGGCAGAACAGTACGGGGGCAGGCATCCGCATGAGGGAGCTAAACCCTACCCTGGATAGGTATATACGGGGTGGGCGGGTCCGATGGGAAAGAGAACGTTCCGAAGGGTGGATCAGCCGTGTTCGGCGTGCTGGCCGTGGTCGGTGACCTGGGCGTCGAACCACGCGTGCAGCGCTGTGATCAGGGACGCGTCGGGGGTGGTGTAGGTGATCTGGGCGCCGGCGGGCAGCTCGGCGTAGTCGATGGCGATGCGGTCGTGGCCTTGTTCGAGCTCGCGCAGGCCCGGCATCTGGCCGCCGTGGATGGAGGCCGGATCGCCGTAGTCGCCCTTGCTGAAGCCGGCCGCCTCGGCGGTCAGGTGTTCGCGGATCAGGGCGACCTGCTCGGTGTCGGCCGGGTCGTCGGAGGTGACCGTCTGCACCCCGCCGGTGGCGGACGTGGCGAAGCGGTGCGTGGTGCGCTCCAGGTCGAACGGCATCACCTGCCGGCTCCTGGCCGCGATCTCGGCCTGCCGGGCGGCCAGCGCCTGCTGCTCGCTCTGGCCGATGAGCACGTACGCCGCCGCGGCGGCGACGGCGACCACGACGGCCGCGAGTGCGGCGAGCAGCACCCGGGTGCGCCGGTTTTCACGTTTCATCGATGGCCTCCGTGAGGATGGTCAGGGCGCGCAGCACGTCGGCGCGTTCGCCCTCGGGGACACGGTCTAAAACGGCGGAGAACCGCTCGGCTCTGGCCTCGGCCAGCCGGGCTGCGGCCTGCACTCCGTGCGGGGTGAGCTGGACCAGCACGCCGCGCCCGTCGTCGGGCGCCGGGGTGCGCTCGGCCCAGCCGCGGTTGATGAGCTGCGTGACCAGCCGGCTGGTGGTGCTTTTCTCCAGACGGAGCCGGTGGGCCAGCTCGCTTTGGCGCAGCGCGCCGTCGCGGGCGAGCTCGCCCAGGGCGTGGGCTTCGGAGGTCGGGATGGGCTGCCCGCAGGGGGTCTGGTCGGGCTGGTGGAGGCCGAAGGCCCGGACGAACCGGGCCACGGCCTCCTGGAGGTCTGACGCCTCGGCGGACATGGTTCGACCGTACAACCATTTGGTTCGACGGTGCAACCAGTTTCGGGGCGGGGCGGACCGGATCAGTCGCCGAGGGGTATCGGGTCGTACCAGCCGGCGGGGGCGGTCAGCAGCTGCGCCACTGTCAGCGGTTCGGCGGCGACGGGGATCTGCAGCTGCCCGGTCGCGGTGCCGTCGATGCTGGTGGAGGTGGCGCTCCACTCGGCGGTGATCACGCTCGGTGCGGGCGCGGGGACGATCAGGACGATGCCGGGCAGCAGGATGCTCTGCCGGGAACGCAGGTGGACCGCCGGGAAGGTGATGGTGGCCGAGCCGCCGTTGGCGATGGCGGGCCTGGCGGTGGGGGCGGCACCGGGATAGCGGACGGTCGCCGGGCGCGGCGTGCTCAGGCCCGGCACAAAGGAGCCGGAGGTGCGGTGCGGCCCGAACGGCCGGGGCCGGTCGGGCAGGGCCACGAACGGCTCGTTGGCGGCCGTCGATCCGGGCGGGCGCGGGTGGACCGCGCTGGCCTGGCCGGGTACGGAGAGGTGCAGCTCGACCTCGGCGAGGTTGGACGTCAGGCAGTTGACCAGCTCGATGCGCAGCGGCGGCACATGCGCCGCCGCGCCGGCGGGCACGAGCCTCGGCCAGCGCTCGGCGCATCTGCGCAGGTAGGCGGCGATCTCCTGGCGGTACTGCTCTGCGGTGCGCTGCTCGGGAGTCTCCTGGGGCGCCAGGCCGCGCAGGGCGCGGGTCATGGACTCGCCCGCGGCGCGCAGGGCGGCCTGGGAGGCCAGGTAGGCCCTGGCGGGATCGGCGGCCTCGGGCCGGCGCTGGGGCCGCAGGGGCTCCATCAGGGCCTGTTCTTCGGCGGTGAGCCACTGCTGGAGCGCGTGCTCGCCGATGTCGACCGGGGTGACCGGCGCGCCGGCGGCGAGACGGACGTCGACCTCGATGTGGCGCGCGCCGCGCTGGACGCGCCGGACGAGCGCGTCGACCTCGCGTGCCCGGGCGGGACGCGACTCGCCGTTGCCGCGCACGTAGATGGTGCCCTCGCGCATTCCGTCGAGCTCCTTGCGCAGGCAGAAGATCGGATCTCCCCAGCGGGGAGGCTCGACGTCGATGATGAGGACCGGGGCGCTGGCGGTCGGGCGCGTGAGGGTCAGGTAGGTGGCGCGCCAGCGGGGGCCATCTGGGCCGAGGTAGGGCTGCAGTCCCTTGTCGAGCTCGACGATGTCGACGGGGGTGACGCCGTCGAGTGCGCCCGGGCTGATGCCGACGAGGAGGAAGGCGTGGCCCTCGGCGAAACGCGCCGCCTCATCCGGCATGCGGTTGGCGAATGCGATCACTGCGCGGGCGATGTGGACGAAGGCGTGCTTGGTGGTGAGGTCGAGGGTGGATTTCCACTCCAGCCAGCTGCCCTCGTCTGCGGGGCCGGCATCGAAGACCGCCTGGGCCAGCGCCAGCAGGTCGTGCGCCCGTACGGGCGCGCGGGTGATGTCGAGGTTCAGTGCCATGCCGCTCCTGCCTGTCACCGGCTGTGCGATTCACTGTCAGCATGCCCGAGCGCGGCGACAGTTCGCTCGGGCCGGGCCATCGCCGCTGCTCGGTGAGACCGGCGGCCTGTCCCGAGCGCGGGGCAGGCCGCCGCACGAACAGCGCCCCGGCCGCAGGCCGACCTGCGCCGTAAGGAGACGCAGCTGCCGTGACGCCGCGCGGCACCCGGCCCTGCACGCCTTGCGAGCACGTCGGCCAGGTTCGGCCCGCCGAATGCCCGGGGCCGGCCGCCACTTGAGGAATCAAACCCCATGGGGGTATGTTACGACCCGACAGCAGATACCCCACCGGGGTACATGAAGGGAAGACGCCCATGTGCACGGCATGCTCCTGCAGCACCACCGACACCACCTCCGCCCCGGCCGGGACCGGCGCGAGCGCCGTCTACACGGTCACCGGCATGACCTGCGGGCACTGCGTCTCGTCGGTCTCGGCGCAGGTCGGCCGGATCCCGGGCGTGACCGGTGTGGCGGTGGACCTGCCCACCGGCGCGGTCACCGTCAGCGGCGCGGGATTCTCCGACGAGCAGGTCCGCGCGGCGGTGGAGCGGGCCGGCTACGCCCTGGCCGACGCGGCGCCCGCCTCCGCCTGAAGGCCCGTAAAGGACGGTCCCGGACAACAGACGGTGGGCGTGCACTGGCATGCACGCCCACCCGCGGGGCCGGTCCGAATCGACAACACACCCAACCCCCTACCCGCATCCTGCCACCTTTCGGCACGGAGGCGAGAAACCAGGAGAACGGCATGAACGCCGTCAGTCCCCGCAGGTGGCAAGCACTCATCGTGCTGGCCGCCGCGCAGTTCATGGTCATCATGGACACCTCCATCATCGGCGTCGCGTTACCCGACATGCAGCGCGACCTCGGCTTCACCCCCGGTGGCCTGCAGTGGGTGTTCAACGCCTACGTCGTCGCCTTCGGCGGCCTGCTGCTGCTCGGCGGCCGATTGTCGGACCTGCTCGGCGCCCGGAAGGTCTTCACCGCCGGCTGGATCGTCCTGATCGCCGGGTCGGTCGTCGCCGCGGCGGCGTCCACCGCCTGGGTCGAGGTCCTCGGCCGGGCCGTGCAGGGTGTCGGCGGTGCGCTCATCGCCCCGGCCTCGATGACGCTGCTCATGATGCTGTTCGGCCACGACCGGCGCGAGCTGGGCAAGGCCATGGCCCTGTACGGCGCCGCCGCCCCCGCGGGCGGCACCGCCGGAGTGTTCCTCGGCGGTGTCATCACCGAGTACCTGAGCTGGCCCTGGGTCTTCATCGTCTACGTCCCGATCGGCCTGCTCACGCTGGCCGCCGTCCCCGCCCTGCTCCCGGCCGTCGCCGGCCGGCGCGGCTCGCTCGATCTGCTCGGCGCAGCCACGGTTACCGCGGGCATCGCGCTGGCCGTGTTCGCCATCGTGCGCGCTCCCGAGCAGGGCTGGAACTCGGCCGCCACGCTCGCGGAGCTGGCCGGGGCCGTCGCACTGCTGGTGGCGTTCCTGCTCATCCAGCGCAACGTGCGCGAGCCGCTCATGCCGCTCGCGATCTGGCGCACTCCGGGTCTGGCCACCGCCAACCTGGCCATGGCGCTGCTGGGGGCGGCCTGGATCCCGATGTGGTACTTCCTCAACCTCTACCTCCAGCAGGTGCTGGGCTACGGCGCCTTCGCCAGCGGCGCGGCGCTGCTGCCGATGACCGTCGCGATCATGATCTTCATGATCGGTGTCACCGCCCGGCTGCTCGGCCGCTTCGGCGCCAAGCCGCTCATCGTGCTGGGTCTGGCGGTGCTGGCGGCCGGGGTGGCAGGCCTGTCGCTGGTACGCCCGGACGGGGCGTTCGCCTCCGACGTGCTGCCCGCCTCGCTGGTCGCGGCCGTCGGCATGTCGCTGGCCTACATCCCGGCGATGATGTCGGCGATGTCCGGAGCGCGGCCGGAGGACAGCGGGCTGGCCTCCGGCATCGTCAACACCACCTACCAGGTCGGGTCCGCGCTCGGCCTGGCGGTCATGACCGCGATCGCCACCTCGCAGGGCGCAGCCGAGCCGGGCAGCGCGTCCCGGCTCACCGACGGCTTCCAGGCCGCCTTCATCGGCGCCGGGACCGTCGCGGCGGCCGGTGCCGTCCTGACGGTGCTGCTCATGCGCCGGCCGAAGCCCGCGGTCACCGAGCAGGACAACCGGCCCGAGGCGGTCCGGGCCTGACCCGGTCCGCCCACAGCGCCCGCCTGGGTGTTCACCCGCGCAGCGCGGCAGGCCGTCATCGCAGCGGACCGCTTTGATCAGGATCATCGGGCGTGCCGCCCGGAGGTTTCCTCCGGGCGGCACGCCTGTCGTGCAGGGCAAGGAGACAACAAGACAACGGGGCAGCGGTGGCTCCCGTCCGGTCACGACCGCAAGGGGATCAGTTCGTACCCGGCCTTGCGTACGGTGGCGGCGACCTGGCCGACGGGCAGTGGGCTGGCACTGATCACGGTGACCTGCCCGGTGGGCAGATCAGCGGTGACGTTGCTCACGCCCTGTAGCGCGCCGAGGGCGGCGGTGACGGTGCGTGGTTTCAGGAGGGCGGGTCCATTCTTCGTTCCTGAAATCAGGTGCGGGCGCATCCTGCGCAGGTCATCCCGGCGACCGTGTACACGGTGGTCGTGGTCATGTGCTCTCTCCTTCATGGGGATCTGCCGGACAGGCAGCGGACGGCCGGGTGGTCGGGCATGGGGAGCACCGCAGGCCGGTGCGGCGGCGGGATGGAGCGGACGGCTGGCACGATGACGGCCTATCCGGCGGTCATGGCCTCGGCGTGGTCGATGGGGCAGGCGCTGGAGAAGCGTTCGCGGTAGGTGGCCGGGGCGATGCCCAGGACGCGCTGGAAGGCGCGGCGCATCGTCTCGGCCGAGCCGAATCCGCAGCGACGGGCGATGACCTCTGTGGCGGTGTCGTCACCGGTCTCCAGCAGCACCTGGGCGGCTCTGACCCGGATCTGCTCGACGTAGCGGCCGGGGGTGATGCCGACGTCCTTGGTGAAGCGGCGGGAGAAGTGGCGGGGGCTCATCATGGCGCGGGCGGCCATGGCCTCGGCGCAGTGGTCGGCAGCCGGATCGCGGGCGACGGCCTCCATCACCTGGCGCAGGGCCTGGTCGCCGACGTCGGTGGGGCGGGCGCTGGTGGCGAACTGGGCTTGGCCGCCGGGGCGGCGCAGGTAGACCAGGAACAGCTTGCCGATCTGCCGGGCCAGGTCGGCGCCGTGGTCCTCTTCGACCAGTGCCAGGGACAGGTCGATGCCCGCGGTGGTCGCGGCGGCGGTGGAGACGCGGCCGTCGCGCACGACGATGGCATCGGCGTCCACTTGGACGTCGGGGAACAGGGCGGCCAGCTCCGCGCAGGAGGACCAGTGGGTGGTGGCGCGCCGTCCGTCGAGCAGCCCGGCGGCGGCCAGGACGAAGGCGCCGGTGCACACCGAGGCCACCCGCCGGGAACGGGCCGATAACCTGCGGACCTGCTCGACCAGCGCCCGGGCTTGGCCGGTGGCGTCGGTGGCCACGTCCTCGTCCCCGCCGGCCACGATCAGGGTGTCCACCGGGCCGGTGATCTCGGCCAGCGCGGCATCGACCGCGATGCGCACGCCGCCCACGGCCCGGACCGGCCGGCCGTCGGGCGAGGCGACGTGCACGGTATAGGCGCCGGTCTGCTCGGCCGCCTCGCCGAACACGTCCACCGGGCCGGCCAGGTCCAGCAGCTGCACGCCGTCGTAGACGGCGATCACCACCAAGCGGCGGCCAGCGGATGCGCGGTCGGGTGCTGCGTCGTTCACGACCGACAGCTTGGCGGTGTCGACTGACTGTCCGCAATGGCCTGCACCCCACCGATCCGGACACAGCGGTGATGTCTGAATCGGTGGGATGCAGGTCATTGCGGACAGCCGCCCGGGCCACGACAGTGAGATCGCCGTGATCGGTGGTGCGGACGGCTTCTGGAGCAACCGCACGGACCGATGTCCGGCTGCGCTCCGCCCGCTACCGGCCGGTTGCGTCGAATGAATCCACGAGAATCGAAATACGGTAGGGGGGTATGGTGTTGTGAGAGATGAGAGCACGATGACCGGGAGGCGGGGACATGGCGGGATACACCCACGACAGGCAGGACCACCTCAAGCGGCTGCGCCGCATCGAGGGGCAGGTTCGCGGCCTGCAGCGGATGGTCGAGGAGGACAAGTACTGCATCGACATCCTCACCCAGGTCTCGGCGGCCAACCGGGCCCTGCAGTCCTTCGCCCTGGCCCTGCTGGAGGAGCACATGGCCCACTGCGTGGCCGACGCCACCGCCAAGGGCGGCGCCGAGGCCGAGGCCAAGGTCAAAGAGGCCTCCGAGGCCATCGCCCGCCTGGTGCGCTCCTGACCACCCTGGCCACTGGATCGATCAGCAACGACAAGGAGTGATCATCATGACCACCACCTACACCGTCGCCGGGATGACCTGCGGCCACTGCGTCAGCTCGGTCACCGAAGAGGTCAGCGCCGTCCCCGGCGTCACCGGTGTCGACGTCGACCTGGCCGCCGGCCGGGTGAGCGTCGACAGCGACGGCCCGATCGACCCCGCCGCGGTCGCGGCCGCCGTGGAGGAGGCCGGGTACGAAGTGGTGACGCCGTCGTGAACACCCCCGCCAAGCTGGGGGCCTACGCCCTCGGACTCGCCGTGGTCTTCGGTGGGGCGCTGGGGATCGGCAACGCCGTCGGCGCTGTCGCCTCCCCACCCGCCGCGCAACCCCACACCGTCCACGAGGCCCCGAGCGCGACTCCCCGCCGACCCGCCGCGGCGGCCCCGGCGTCCCTTCCAGGAGGCCTTCAGATGTCCGAAAGCGGCTACACCCTCACCCCGCAGACGACGACCGTCCCACCCGGCGAGGCCACCGACTTCCGGTTCACCGTCACCGGGCCCGACGGCCGGCCGCTGACCGGTTATCAGACCCAGCACGGCAAGCAGCTTCACCTCATCGTGGTCTCCCGCGATCTGGGCGACTTCCGGCACCTGCACCCGGCCAAGGCCGCCGACGGAACCTGGTCGGTGAAGCTGACCCTGCCGGAGGCGGGCGTCTACCGGGCGTTCGCCGACTTCGCCCCCGAAGGCGGCCATGGGCTGACCTTGGGAACGGACCTGCACGCCGCCGGTGACTACACGCCCAGGGCGCTGCCCGAGGTGAGCCGCACCGCCACGGTCGACGGCTACACGGTGGAGCTGGGCGGGGAGCTGGTCCCCGGCGCCTCCAGCGCCCTGACGCTGACGGTGAGCAAGGACGGCAAGCCGGTCACCGACCTGCAGCCGTACCTGGGCGCCTACGGGCACCTGGTCGCGCTGCGCGCCGGAGACCTGGCCTACCTGCACGTGCACCCCGACGGCGAGCCCGGCGACGGCACGACGGCGGCCGGTCCGGGCATCACCTTCCACGCCGAGGTGCCCAGCCGCGGCGACTACCGGCTCTTCCTGGACTTCCAGCACGAGGGAGTCGTGCGGACCGCGGCCTTCACCGCCCACGCCGGCCAGAGCCCGGCCCCGACGGCGACCCCCGCCCGTCCTGCCGACACGGCGCCCACGCCGCGGCCCGCAGCAACCCCTGAGAAGTCCGGCTCGCACGGCGAGCACACGCACTGACGCACATGCGCGACGCGAGAAAGGAACGGTGACGTCGATGTCCCCCGTGACCGACGACAGACCACCGGCCGCCACCGGCGCGGTCGAGCTCTCCATCGGCGGCATGACCTGCGCGTCCTGCGCCAACCGCATCGAGCGCAAGCTCAACAAGCTCGACGGCGTGACCGCGACGGTCAACTACGCCACCGAGAAGGCCAAGGTCACCTTCCCCGAGGGCCTCGACCCGCAGACGCTGATCGAGCAGGTGGAGCAGGCCGGCTACAGCGCCGCGCTGCCCGCCCCGCCCGCCGGGCACACCGCCGGGCAGGCCGCCCCGCAGGAGGCGGCCGACGAACTCGCGTCGCTGCGCGCCCGCCTGATCACCTCCGTCGTGCTGGCCGTGCCGGTGATAGCGATGGCGATGATCCCGCCCCTGCAGTTCACCCACTGGCAGTGGCTGTCGCTCACCCTGGCCGCTCCGGTCGTGGTCTACGCGGGCTGGCCGTTCCACAAGGCCGCCTGGACCAACCTGCGGCACGGCGCCGCCACCATGGACACCCTGGTCTCGCTCGGCACGATCGCCGCGCTCGGCTGGTCGTTGTGGGCGCTGTTCTTCGGCAGCGCGGGCACGGCGGGGATGACCCACCCGTTCGCGTTCACCATCGAGCGCACCGACGGCTCGGGCAACATCTACCTGGAGGCCGCCGCCGGGGTGACCGCGTTCATCCTGGCCGGGCGCTACTTCGAGGCGCGCTCCAAGCGCCGCGCCGGCGCCGCCCTGCGGGCGCTGCTGGAACTGGGCGCCAAGGACGTCGCCGTGCTGCGCGGCGGCACCGAGGTCCGCATCCCCAGCAACCAGCTGGTGGTCGGGGACCGCTTCGTGGTCCGGCCCGGCGAGAAGATCGCCACCGACGGCGTGGTGGAGGAGGGCTCCTCGGCGGTGGACGCCTCCATGCTGACCGGCGAGTCGGTGCCGGTGGAGGTGCGGCCCGGCGACACCGTGGTCGGCGCGACCGTCAACGCCGGCGGGCGGCTGGTGGTGCGCGCCACCCGCGTGGGCGCCGACACCCAGCTCGCCCAGATGGCCAGGCTGGTCGAAGACGCCCAGACCGGCAAGGCCCAGGTGCAGCGCCTGGCCGACCGCATCTCCGGGATCTTCGTCCCCATCGTGATCGCGCTGGCCGTCGGCACGCTCGGCTTCTGGCTCGGCACCGGTGACGGCGCCGGGGCGGCCTTCACCGCCGCGGTCGCCGTACTGATCATCGCCTGCCCCTGCGCGCTGGGCCTGGCCACCCCGACCGCGCTGCTGGTCGGCACCGGCCGCGGCGCCCAGCTCGGCATCCTGATCAAGGGCCCCGAGGTCCTCGAATCGACCCAGAAGATCGACACCGTGGTGCTGGACAAGACCGGCACCGTCACCGAGGGCAGGATGACCCTCGTCGACGTGCACCAGGCCGACGGTGAGGACGCCGAGGAGGTGCTGCGCCTGGCGGGCGCCCTGGAGCACGCCTCCGAGCACCCCATCGCCCAGGCGGTCGCCCGCGGCGCGGCCGAGCAGGTGGGTGAGCTGCCCTTCCCCGAGGACTTCGCCAACATCGAGGGGCTGGGCGTGCGGGGCGTCGTCGACGGCCACGCCGTGCTCGTCGGCCGCCCGCAACTGCTGGCCGAGTGGTCCCAGCACCTGCCGGTCGAGCTGGAGCGCAAGCTCGCCGAGGCGCAGGCGGCGGGCCGCACCGCGGTCGCGGTCGGCTGGGACGGCCGGGCCCGCGCGGTCCTGGTCGTCGCCGACACCGTCAAGGCGACCTCCGCCGAAGCCGTCCGGCGACTGCGCGCGCTGGGCTTGACCCCGGTGCTGCTGACCGGCGACAACGAGGCCGTCGCCAGGACGGTCGCGGCCGAGGTGGGCATCGACGAGGTGATCGCCGAGGTGCTGCCCGCCGACAAGGTGGACGTGGTCAAGCGGCTGCAGGAGCAGGGCCGTACGGTGGCCATGGTGGGCGACGGTGTCAACGACGCCGCCGCGCTCGCCCAGGCCGACCTGGGACTTGCGATGGGCACCGGCACCGACGCCGCCATCGAGGCCTCCGATCTGACCCTGGTCCGCGGCGACCTGCGGGTGGCCGCGGACGCGATCCGCCTGTCGCGGCGGACCCTGGCCACCATCAAGGGCAACCTGTTCTGGGCCTTCGCCTACAACGTGGCCGCCCTGCCGCTGGCCGCCCTCGGCCTGCTCAACCCGATGATCGCAGGAGCGGCGATGGCGTTCTCCAGCGTGTTCGTGGTCACCAACAGCCTGCGCCTGCGCGGCTTCAGATAGGAACCGCCGCTGCAACCGAGTGGAGCCCTTCCCCCGGTTCGGGGGAAGGGCTCCACTCGGTTGCGGCATGAACGATGATCTGCCGCACCCCGACGGCCTGCAGCGCTATGGTCCCGGCAACCCTTCGGCACCCTCCGCGCTGCTTCTGATGGCGGCGGAGGCGTGGCCGGCAGCGGGGAGCGAGCGGTGGATCTGCCCGCTTTCGCGTACGGATCTCAATCAGCTTGGAAGGAATACTGAAGTCAGGCTGGAGGTTGAGCGTGCCAGGAGGTGCAGACATGATCACCCAGCGGGTTGACGCCGAAGTCGCGGTGTGGCTGCGTTGGACGGTGCCCTGCTACTCCACGGTCCCCCGGTCCGTCCCGCTCCCCTAGCGACTCTCCAGAGGCCAGGGGACGGGGATGTCCTCTTGTCCCGTGGAGTCTCGTCATGTCCATCGCCGTTCTGACCGCCCATTCCGCGCTCTTTGTCCAGGCGTTCGTCACCCTGCTCGTCATCTTCGATCCGCTGGCCGCAGTGCCGATCTTCCTCACCCTGACCCGTAATCAAAATCCGGCCGGTCGCCGTCGAACAGCCCGCGTGTCCGTGCTCGTCGCCGCAGGGATCGTCTCCGTCTTCGCGATCGCCGGTAATCGCCTGCTGGACGCGCTGGGTATCTCCCTGCAGGCGCTCCAGGTCGCCGGTGGAGCGCTCCTGGCGCTCATCGCACTGGATCTACTCAAAGCCGACTGCGCCAAAGAGCGCGCCAACGCCGAAAGCGGCGCCGTGGCCTTCGTCCCGCTGGGCACGCCGCTGCTGGCCGGGCCTGGAGCCATCGCCGCCGTCATGCTCTACATGGAAAAAGCCGGCAGCTTCGCTGCGGTAACCGCTGTGGTTCTGGCTCTGGTCGCCGCGCTCGTCCTGACTTGGATGACGCTGCGGTTCTCTTCCCTCATCGGCCGCGTCCTCAAGGACAACGGGCTGAACCTCATCACCCGGATCATGGGCCTGCTCGGTGCGGCGATCGCCGTACAGCTCGTCGCCGGGGCCGTCCAGCATTGGGCGCGGTGGGGTGTGGGATGAACACGTGACCACTTTCTACTACTTTCCATAGCAGGGCTTGCGGCATCGTCATTGCTGTTCCCCTCTGCCAGGTATGGCCGGATGAGCCTGGCCCCGGCCAAGGTGATGATGAGGATCACGCCCTTCCGCGACAGCTCTTCCCTGGTGGAGGCCTGTTCTTCTCCGCTTACCCGCCACGGCAGCGGCGATCACAGCCTGATCGCCACCGGGTATCGGATTGCGTACATATCACCAAGTCTTTACTACTATGCTTCGTTTTGCCTCGGCCCTGGTGGCCGGGCTGCCTAATCCTTGGCGCGTTGCCGGGGAGCCGGGGAACCACCGCACCTGGGGTGAACCACTTCGGTGGAAGGGCTTTCTCCAGCCCGAACCCGTCAGCTAACCCGGTCGGCTGAAGGAGAGGAGAGTTCGTGGCGGCTGCGTCCCCCGCATCCCCTGCGTTCCGTCGTCATGCGATCGTGGCCGCCTTCCTGGCCGCGGGACTCGGTTTCATCCTCGGCGTCCCTACCGCGGGCAGCGCGGCCCCCAAGCCCACTGAGGCCGAGCTCAGGAAGGACCTGGCCAGGCTCAACAAGAAGGTCGACACCCTCATCGAGGCCTACGCCGCCAAGCGCGAGTCGCTGGCCAAGGCGCACAAGGCCGAGGGCGTCGCCAAGAAGAACCTGCGCAAGGCCGAGGAGGCATTCACCGCGGCCAAGGGCGAGGTCGATTCCATCGCCCAGCTCCGCTACCAGAGCAGTTCCGGCGACCTTCCGGCGCTGCTGTTCCCCGGTGACATGGGCGGCGCCGCGCTGATGGAGCAGCTGCTCGCCCAGCAGAGTGCCCACTTGGAGGGGTTCACCCGTAGCCGGGACGCCCGCAAGCGGGCCGCCGAGCGGGCCGCCCGGCTCACCGAGCAGATCCGGGGGGAGGCCGAGAAGGTCGAGGACCAGCGCGAGGAGGCCGAGCGGCTCATCCGCGACATCAAAAAAAGGCTCGACCAGCTTGTCCCGCTGGGTTCCGGCCGCCGCTCCAACGGCAGCTGGGCTCCCCAGCTGCCCAACGGGCCCGACAACATCACCGATCGCACCCGGAACATGCGCGATGCCATCAGCAGACGCTTCAGCCTCCCTTACGCGGTCGGCTGCTACCGGGCGGCCAACGACGGCGGCGAGCACCCGCTCGGGCGCGCCTGCGACTTCATGATGAGCGCCGGTGGTGCGATGCCCTCGGCGGCCAATCTCAAGCTCGGCGACGAGATCGCCGACTGGGCGATCAAGAACAAGGACAAGCTCGGCGTCAAGTACGTGATCTGGCGCCAGCGCATCAACCAGGGCTCGGGCTGGCGCTTCATGTCCGATCGCGGAAGCATCACCGCCAACCACTACGACCATCCGCACATCTCGATGTACTGATCTTCAGCCCGGTGCCGCCCAATCGGCACATGATGGAGCGACGCCGGACCGAAGCGGAAAGGCAGCCCTCCTCTCCTCCTCCCGCCGGGCGATAGACCTTCCCCATATTCCGACATATGGCAACGAAGAGGGGTATAACGCTCCTGTGTGGCAGACATCTGCGTGGACCGGATCCTGCGATGCCGAGGAGCGTATCGCGGGATGCACGTGCTCCTGCCCACCCAGCATTTCGCGAGGCCTACCCGCCAGAACTAAGGACCGGCCCGGTGGGCGAGGCAGGAGGGAGACCTCACATGAGCGATCGTCATGTTTTTTCTCCGCTTCTTCCCGACAATCTGCTACGCGCCGCCGTCTGCATAACCTTCATCACCTGCGCCCTGCCCATCGGTGCTCCCGCCTTCATGGCCGATGCGCCCCAGCAGACCCAGCCTGACGATGCGCGCCTGAGCAAAGGCGCCGCACCGCCACCAGCCGGCAAGCTGCCCCCAAAGAAACCCACCCCGGCAGAGTCGCTGCTCAAGGTGGCCGAAAAGCAGATCGGCATCACCGAGAACACCGTCGGCGGTGGCACCAAGTTCCACTCCTGGTACATGGCCTCGCAGCGCGCACAGGAGACTCTGGCCCGTGACGGCGGAGTCATGGAGAACTACGCCAACGCACCCTGGTGCGCGATGTTCATCTCCTGGGTCGGCGAACAGGCCGGCCTGCGGTCCGTCATCGGCGCGGACGCCTACGCCATCGCCTGGGCCGGATGGTTCCAAGACCGCCACCGCTGGGGCCACCTGGCCAAACCCGGCGCCCTTGTCTACTTCGACCTCGACAGCGACGACGATCGCGGCATCTACAAGATCGACCATATGGGCCTGGTGGAGCGCGACAACGAGGACGGCACGATCACCACGATCGAGGGCAACACCGACAAGGGCAAAGTCGAGCGGCGCATCCGACCCACCTCCGATGTCGTCGGCTACGGCTACCCGCGATACCCCTCCCCAGCGAAGGCGGCGACCCGCCATCCCAGCAGCACGAGCCCGCCCGGCCCCGGTACAGACCAGCCTGGTACAGGCCATGAAGCAGGCCGGCCTCGGTCGTGATCCGGCAATGCCTGCACCAGTCAAGATCCGCCTCTATGGGCCCCGGCCTGGTGGAATGGCCCGTTCTTCTACGGGAACATACCTGCTGCGCTCGGCACGGCCGCTGGCTATGCATTCGGGGGCCGGATCCGTGCCAGAGGGCTCCGGATCCGCCTGCGGTGCGGTCCGGGCATATTCGGGGACTTTCTAAAGGGGGCATTAGCATGATCGACGAGCGATCTCTGTCCGCTCGGCTTACGCTGAGCGCCGTGGCCGGGATCGGGGCGCTGGTTCTCCTGACTGGCTGCGGCGGCGAGGATTCAGCGACCGCTCCCACCGGTGCGGCGACCAGTGCTCCGACGACGACGGCGGCCAGCCAGCCGCCCAGTGCGGCCTTTAACGACGCCGACGTGACGTTCGCACAGACGATGATCGTGCACCATCAGCAGGCCGTGGAGATGGCTGAGCTGGCCCAGACACGCGCTGCGGATTCGGAGGTCAAGGACCTGGCGGCCAAGATCAAAGCCGCCCAGGATCCGGAGATCACTACCATGACGGGCTGGTTGTCGGCCTGGGGGAAACCGACGGCTCCGGCGGAAGGTCACGGCGGGCACGCCATGTCCGGGATGATGACCGAGGAGGATATGGAGAAACTCAAGGCGGCCACGGGTGCGGAGTTCGACCGCATGTTCTTGGAGATGATGATCGCTCACCACAGCGGCGCCATCGAGATGGCCAAGACCGAGCAGGCGCAGGGCATCAACCCTGAGGCCAAGCAGCTGGCCGCGACCATCGTGACCGCCCAGCAGGCCGAGATCGAGCAGATGCGCAAAATCCTCGACCGCCTCTGAACCTGAGGAAAAACCGACCCGAGCTCACATCGCGACGGCAGGGACAGCGCGGTAGTCAACGGCTCGTCGGCCCCCAGGACGGGTGGCTATTGCGGCCGGTGTGGTCATCTGTCAGCGAGCCGTACCGCAGTGGATGATGGACCTCGTCTCGGCGAGTACGCCGGAGCGCCCGTTTGCGCTCGCCGACGGCCGCACGGGGCGCCGCGCATGCGGTCCCCCGTTGCGGCCGGATGCGGGCGTTATGCCTTGTACTGCGGGTAGCCGTAGCCGACGACCTCGGTCTTGGGCCGTACGCGCTGCTCGACCTTG
>NZ_BMQE01000077.1:0-18480 GCF_014647955.1 Planomonospora antibiotica
CCGTATCGTCCGTTTCGTGTCAATCCGACCCGATTCGTCCGATCCCGGTCCGACCGGAACCACCCCGTTTCCGGGGCAACCCCTCTAACTTACCTCGACATCCCGTTCGTGTCCACTCGCGTGGCCATGTCCGATTTGCTGAGGTTTTGAGAGAAGAGAGGTGCAGGAGCTCGTCCTGCAAGAAGAAACCTTAGCAGCCTCTGCGGCTGACATGACCAACTTCCCGGTAACAGGTGGGTCTTCCCAGTGCCAGAAGACTCCAAACACGAGGACGCGGGGTCAACAACCCCCCGCGTCCTCACCTGATGCCGGTTCAGCCTCCCGGCCCCGCCGTCCCGATTCAGCCGGCGGGCAGCGCGGCCAGCTGAGCGGTGAGCCGGGCAATGTCCTGGTCGGCCTGAGCCGCACGGGCCCGGACCTTGCTCACCACATCATCCGGCGCCTTCGACATGAACTGCTCGTTCCCCAGCTTCGCGGCCACCTGCGCCGCCTCCTTGCGTGCCGCCGCGAGATCCTTCTCCAGACGCTTGCGCTCGGCGGCCACGTCGATGGCGCCCGCCGTGTCGATCTCCACGGCGATACCGCTCACGTCGAGACGCGCGGTCGCCGTGAAGGACTCCGACGGCTCGTCCAACCGGAGCAGCGAACGGATGGCGCTCTCCTGCGGGGCCAGAGCCGTACCGGCGAGGGACAACCGCGCCGCCACCCGCTGGCCGGGCTTGAGCCCCTGGTCCGAGCGGAACCTGCGGACCTCGGTGACCAGGTTCTGAACCGCCAGGATCTCCTCCTCCGCCGAGGGGTCGCGCAGGGACGCCTCGGCCGTGGGCCAGGACGCGACCACGAGGGACGGCCCCCCGGTCAGCGCCCTCCACAGTTCCTCGGTGACGAACGGCACCAACGGATGGAGCAACCGCAGCAGGGCGTCGAAGACATGTCCCAGGACCAGCCGGGTGTGCTCCTGACCCGCCGCGATCTGGATCTTGGCGAGCTCCACGTACCAGTCGCAGACCTCGTCCCAGGCGAAGTGGTAGAGCAGGTCGGAGACCTTGGCGAACTCGAACTCCTCGAAGGCGGCGTCCACGGACGCCGTGACCTCCTGGAGACGGGAGAGGATCCACCGGTCCGCCGCGGTGAGCTCCGTCACGGGAAGCTCTCCGACCGCGGCGCCGTTCATCAGGGCGAACCGGGTCGCGTTCCAGATCTTGTTGCAGAAGTTGCGGGAACCGCCCGCCCACTCCTCGCTGATCGCCACATCGGAGCCCGGGTTGGCGCCGCGCAGCAACGTGAAGCGGGTCGCGTCGGCGCCGAAGCGCTCCACCCAGTCCATCGGGTCCACGACGTTCCCGAACGACTTGGACATCTTCTTGCCGAACTGGTCGCGGACCATGCCGTGCAGCGCGACGGTCTGGAACGGCGGCCGGCCGTCCATCGCGTACAGGCCGAACATCATCATCCGGGCGACCCAGAAGAACAGGATGTCGTAACCCGTCACCAGGACCGAGGTCGGGTAGAACTTCTCCAGCTCGGGCGTCCGGTCGGGCCAGCCGAGGGTCGAGAACGGCCAGAGCCCCGAGGAGAACCAGGTGTCCAGGACGTCGGGATCCTGGACGTAGCCCTCGGGCGCCTCCTCGTCCGGGCCCACGCAGACGACCTCGCCGGCCGGCCCGTACCAGACGGGGATGCGGTGGCCCCACCACAGCTGCCGTGAGATGCACCAGTCGTGCATGTCGTCGACCCAGTCGAAGTAGCGCTTGGCGAGCTCCGGCGGATGGATCTTCGTCCGGCCGTCCCGGACCGCGTCACCCGCGGCCCTGGCCAGCGGCGAGACGTCCACGAACCACTGCAGCGAGAGGCGGGGTTCGACCACCGTCTTGCACCGCGAGCAGTGGCCGACCGAGTGCAGGTAGGGCCGCTTCTCGGCGACGATCCGGCCCTGCTCCCGCAGTGCGGCGACCACGGCCGGCCTCGCCTCGAAGCGGTCGAGGCCCTCGAACGGGCCGTGCGCGGTGATCACTCCGCGCTCGTCCATGACCGTCATCGACGGGAGCGAGTGCCGCCGGCCGATCTCGAAGTCGTTCGGGTCGTGGGCCGGGGTGACCTTGACCGCGCCGGTGCCGAAGGCGGGATCGACGTGCTCGTCCGCCACGACCGGGATGCGGCGGCCGGTCAGCGGGAGCTCCACCTCGCGGCCGACCAGATGGGCGTAGCGCTCGTCGGACGGGTGGACGGCCACGGCGGTGTCACCGAGCAGCGTCTCGGCCCGCGTGGTGGCGACCACGATGGAGTCGTCACCCTCGCCGTAGCGGATCGAGACGAGTTCTCCCTCGTCCTCGCTGTGCTCGACCTCGATGTCCGACAGGGCGGTGAGGCAGCGCGGGCACCAGTTGATGATGCGCTCGGCGCGGTAGATGAGCCCGTCGTCGAAGAGCTTCTTGAAGATCGTCTGGACCGCGCGGGAGAGCCCGGGATCCATGGTGAAGCGCTCACGGGACCAGTCGACGCCGTCGCCGAGTTTCTTCATCTGGCCGAGGATCCGGCCGCCGGACTCCTCCTTCCACTGCCAGACCCGCTCGACGAACGCCTCACGGCCGAGGTCGTGCCGGGACAGGCCGTCCTTGGCGATCTCGCGTTCGACCACGTTCTGGGTGGCGATGCCCGCATGGTCCATGCCCGGCATCCAGAGCGTCTCCTTGCCCGCCATGCGGGCACGGCGGGTCAGCGCGTCCTGGATCGAGTGGTCCAGCGCGTGCCCCATGTGCAGGACACCGGTCACGTTCGGCGGCGGAAGGACGATGGTGTACGGCTCGCGCTCACTGCTCGGATCCGCGGTGAAGTATCCCTCCGCTACCCAGCGCTCGTAGCTCCGGGTCTCCACATCGGCGGGTGTGTACTGGGTGGGCAGCTCTGGAGTCGTCACGGTGCCCAATTCTAAGGACGTCCGGGTGGCCGTCGTCCCATCGCCCGGTGAGTCGTGGATGCGCGGCCGGCTCACACCCGCCCGCCCGGCAGTGCCCGGCCGGGTTCTCCCGTCCGCGGACCGCTTCTCACCCGGTCCCGGACGCGGCGGCGCCCCCACGGTGATCCGCGGGGGCGCCGCCGTACAGGGCCGGGGCGGGTGCCGGGGCTAGGCCGACTTCTCGCGCGGGGCGCGCTGCTTGCTGAGCTGGTCGCGCGGGACGAGCGTCGGGTTGACGTGCTCGAGCACCGACTCGCGGGTGATGACGACGCGGGCCACGTCCTCGCGGGACGGCACCTCGTACATCACCGAGAGGAGGACCTCCTCCAGGATGGCCCGCAGGCCGCGCGCGCCGGTGCCGCGCAGGATCGCCTGGTCGGCGATGGCCTCGAGGGCGTCCTGGGTGAACTCCAGCTCGACGTTGTCGAGCTCGAAGAGGCGGCGGTACTGCTTCACGAGGGCGTTGCGCGGCTCGGTGAGAATCTGGATGAGCGCCTCGCGGTCGAGGTTGTGCACGCTGGTGATGACCGGGAGACGGCCCACGAACTCGGGGATCATCCCGAACTTCAGCAGGTCCTCGGGCATCACGTCGCCGAAGATGTCGGAGGAGTCGACGTCCTCCTTCGAGCGGATGATGGCGTTGAAGCCGATGCCCTTCTTGCCGATCCGGGACTCGATGATCTGCTCCAGGCCGGCGAAGGCCCCACCGCAGATGAACAGCACGTTGGTGGTGTCGATCTGGATGAACTCCTGGTGCGGGTGCTTGCGTCCGCCCTGCGGCGGCACGCTCGCGGTGGTGCCCTCCAGGATCTTCAGCAGCGCCTGCTGCACGCCCTCACCCGAGACGTCACGGGTGATCGACGGGTTCTCGCTCTTGCGGGCGATCTTGTCGACCTCGTCGATGTAGATGATGCCGGTCTCGGCCTTCTTGACGTCGTAGTCGGCGGCCTGGATCAGCTTGAGCAGGATGTTCTCGACGTCCTCGCCCACGTAGCCCGCCTCGGTCAGCGCGGTGGCGTCGGCGATGGCGAACGGGACGTTCAGCATCTTCGCCAGCGTCTGGGCCAGCAGTGTCTTGCCGGAACCGGTCGGGCCCAGGAGCAGGATGTTCGACTTGGCCAACTCGAGGCCGTCGTCACGCCCGCGCTCACCGGACTGCACCCGCTTGTAGTGGTTGTAGACCGCCACCGAGAGGGCCTTCTTCGCCTTGTCCTGACCGATGACGTAGGCGTCGAGGAACTCGTAGATCTCTCTCGGCTTGGGCAGGCTGTCCCACTTGAGCTCGGAGGACTCGCTGAGCTCCTCCTCGATGATCTCGTTGCAGAGATCGATGCACTCATCGCAGATGTATACGCCGGGCCCGGCGATGAGCTTCTTGACTTGCTTCTGGCTCTTCCCGCAGAAAGAGCACTTCAGCAGGTCTCCCCCGTCGCCGATGCGTGCCACCCCAGATACTCCTTTGCGTGGGACCGCCTGGCTGCCGCGGTCCGGTTCTTTCGAGACCGGTCGGAACCCGGTACGAAAAGTCATCCCGCTCAGGTTTCGACGTTACCGTCTTCTGAGCCCTCAGTGAGCCCCCTGGCGGCGAGTCGCACCGGAAGGTGCCCAATTGGGCACCGTTCCGATGCAATCTACCTCCTCAGGAGGCGACAGCCTTGGCGAGCTTCTTGCGCGACGGGATGATGTCGTCGATCAGCCCGTACGCCTTGGCTTCCTCCGCGTTCAGAATCTTGTCGCGCTCGATGTCCTTGCGGATCTCCTCGGCACCCTTGCCCGAGTGGCGCGCCACCAGGGTCTCCAGGAGCGCGCGCATCCGCAGGATCTCGCGCGCCTGGATCTCGATGTCGCTCCCCTGTCCGCCGCCCTCGGTGGAGGGCTGGTGGATGAGCATCCGAGCGTTCGGCAGGGCGAACCGCTTGCCCGCCGTACCGCCGGCCAGCAGGACCGCGGCGGCCGAGGCCGCCTGGCCCAGACAGACCGTCTGGATGTCCGGCCGGACGAACTGCATCGTGTCGTAGATCGCCGTCATGGCGGTGAACGACCCGCCCGGCGAGTTGATGTAGATGCTGATGTCACGGTCGGGGTCGAGCGACTCCAGCGTCAGCAACTGCGCCATGACGTCGTTGGCGGACGCGTCGTCGATCTGCACGCCGAGGAAGATGATGCGATCCTCGAACAGCTTATTGTACGGGTTCATCTCCTTCACGCCGTACGACGTGCGTTCGACGAAGGAGGGGAGAACGTAGCGGCCGTTGATGTCTCCCGGCCGGATCAACTCACTCACGTTGTGTCCCTTCAGGAGACTGCGCCCTCGGAGGGCACCTGGCGGGCGCTCCGAACGACGTTGTCGATGAAGCCGTAGTCCTTGGCCTCCTCGGCCGTGAACCAGCGGTCGCGGTCGGAGTCGGCCTCGATCTGCGCCAGGTCCTGGCCCGTGTGGAACGCGATGCGCTCCGCGAGGGTCTTCTTGACGTAGAGCATCTGCTCCGCCTGGATGGCGATGTCGGCGGCGGTGCCGCCGATGCCGCCCGAAGGCTGGTGCATCATGATGCGTGCGTGCGGCAGGGCGTAGCGCTTGCCCCGCGCGCCGGCGCAGAGGAGGAACTGGCCCATGGAGGCGGCCAGACCCATCGCGACCGTGCACACGTTGTTCGGCACGTATTCCATCATGTCGTAAATCGCCATGCCGGCGGTCACCGACCCGCCAGGCGAGTTGATGTAGAGCCAGATGTCCCGCTCGGAGTCATCCGCTGCCAGGAGAAGCAGCTCGGCACAGATTCGGTTGGCGATCTCGTCGTTGACCTGGGTGCCCAGCACGATGATGCGCTCACGCAGCAGCCGCTGGTAGAGCTGGTCTTCGAGCCTGAACGAGCCGGTCGGCTGGCTCATCGACTCGGGCCCGGAGCCGGTCGGCTGGTAGAAGGTCGGCGGGCTGGTCACAGCGTCACCTTCCGATGCGTCGTAATCGATTGGCTTTGCTTGTGACCTTAACGCGCGGCGCCTACCGGACATGCCCCCTCCACGTGCTGTTCGCCGACAGCGCATGATGAGCCCTCCGAGCGCCCCGGCGCCCACCGGAGGTTCCGCCGCGCCAGGAGGGGCCCGCAGGCGCCGGTGGAAGGGCGTTGCGGGGCCCCGGAGGCGGCCCGTCCGCCGGTCCGCCCGCGGCTCCGGGAACCGTGCGCCCTGCGGAAACCGGAACGGCGCCCCCGCCGTGCGAGCACGGTGGAGGCGCCGCGGGTGTTCCGGCGGAGCGGGTGCCTACTCCTCGGTCTTCTCCTCGGCGGGCTCCTCGACGGGCTCCTCGCCGTTGATCTCGGTGTAGACGGCCTTGAGGTCCACCTCGTTGCCGGCCTCGTCGACGACCTTGGCGGCGTCCCCGATGACGCTCTTGGCCTTGTCGCGGACGATCTCGACCATGGCCAGGGTGAGCTGGTCGTTGTCGGCCAGGTGCTGGGCCAGCACGTTCGGGGCGACGTTCATCTGCATGGCGCGCCGCACCACGAAGTTGGTCAGCTCCTGCTCGCTGACACCGAGCTCCTCCGCCTTGACGATCTTGTCGAGGACGAAGCCGGTCTTGAGCGCCTTGGCGGAGCTCGCCTCGAGCTCGGCGTGGCGCTCCTCCTCGGTGGTCTGGTAGAGGCGGAAGTAGGCGTCCTTGCTCAGGCCGCTCTCCGCGATCTGGTGCTCGAGGTTGTGCTTGCGGTTGTCGAGCTCGGCCTTGAGCGCGCTCTCCGGAAGCGGAATGTCGATCTTGCCGAGGAGGGCGTCGAGCGCGTTCTCCCGCGCCTGCACGACCTGGTCGATGAGCTTGTTGCGGCGGATCTGCTCGCGGAGGCTGTCCTTGAGCTCGTCGAGGGTGTCGAACTCGCTGGCCAGCTGGGCGAACTCGTCGTCGAGCTCGGGGAGGACCTTCTCCTTGACGCTCTTGACGGTGATGGTCACCACGGCCTCCTCGCCGGCGTTCTCGCCGCCGACCAGGTTGGTGGTGAACTCCTTGACGTCACCGGCGGACATGCCGGCCAGCGCGTCGTCCAGGCCCTGCAGCACCGAGCCGGCGCCGACCTCGTAGGAGACGTCGTTGGCCTGCTGCTCCTCGATGTTCACGCCGTCGATGGCGGCGGCGAGGTCCATGACGACGAAGTCGCCGTTCGCGGCGGGGCGCTCGACCCCGGTCAGCGTGGCGAAGCGCTGCCGCAGGCCGTCCAGCTGGGTGTCGACGTCCTCGTCGGACACCTCGGCGACGGGGACGGTGACCTCGAGGCCCTGGTAGTCGGGCACCTCGAAGTTCGGGCGGATGTCCACCTCCGCGGTGAACTCGACCTGCTCGCCGTCCTCGATCTTGGTGACCTCGATCTCCGGCTGGCTGACCGGGAAGATGTCGCTCTCGTCGACGGCCTGGCCGTACAGCTTCGGCACCGCGTCGTTGAGGGTCTCCTCCAGCACCACCGCGCGGCCGAAGCGCTGCTCGATGATGCGGGCCGGAACCTTGCCGGGGCGGAAGCCGGGAACGCGCACCTGCTGCGCGACCTTCTTGTAAGCCGCCTGCATGCTCTCGCCGAGCTCCTCGAACGGCACCTCGACAGTGAGCTTGACCCGGGTCGGGCTGAGCTCCTCGACAGCGGTCTTCACGGGGTGGTCTCCTTGATCAAGCTTCGAGTGATCGCGGGCGCGCGCCAATTCGTACGGCTATCGCGGCAAGCTCGCGCGCCGCGCCCACATGAGCGGCGCAGGGCACAGCCTCAAGAGATGCGGATCGGGGCATGCTCCACTGCGGCGGGTGTCCAGCGCCACAGGCCAGTCTAGGGCAGACCCGTACCCCTCAGCGAACGGCGCGGGTCAGATCTCCTTGATGATGCGCCGGAGGATGTCGACGGTCTCACCCGGTGTGGTGCTCACCGCGCACAGGCGCTCCATGACCTCGCTGTAGCGGTCCACCTCCTCGGGCTTGTCGAGGTAGAGGGCGCTGGCGAGCTGCTCGACGTAGACGACGTCGGGAAGCTCGCTGTCGTGGAAGCGCAGCACGCTGAAGGCGCCGCCCTCCGCGCTGTGCCCGCCGAAGCTGAACGGCATCACCTGAATCGTGATGTTCGGCTGGCGCATCAGGTCCATCAGGTGCTCCAGCTGCGCCCGCATCACCTCGGCGCCGCCGATGGGGCGCCGCAGCGCCGCCTCGTCGATGACCGCCCAGAAGAACGGGCCGTCGGACCGCTCCAGCACCCGCTGGCGTTCGAGGCGCAGGTCCACCCGGCGCGCGATCTCCTCGGGCGCGATCCCGGCGCCTCCGGCGGTGATGACCGCTCTGGCGTACTCCTTGGTCTGGAGCAGGCCGGGCACGAACTGCACCTCGTAGGTGCGGATGCGGGCCGCCGCCTCCTCGAGGCCGACGTACGTCTGGAACCAGTTGGGGAGCAGGTCGTTGAAGCGGTGCCACCAGCCGGGCTCGTTCGCCCTGGACAGGAGGTCCATGACGGCCGCCCGCGCCTCCGCGTCCTCCACCCCGTAGAAGGTGAGCAGGTCCGCGACGTCGCGCTCCCGCAGCCCGACCCGTCCGAGCTCCATCCTGCTGATCTTGGATTCGGAGCCCCGGATCAGATGGCCGGCCTCCTCCCGCGTGAGCCCTCTGGCCTCGCGCAGACGGCGCAGCTGGGAACCCAGGAGGATGCGCAGAGCTGTGGGACCCGATCCCTGCTGGATCTGCGTCACTTCGCCTCCCTATTCACTTAGGCCAGCGCACACAGTGTCACCACTTCCGGCCGTTATGACAAGGCCTCGGGCGTGTGCCCTATTGGTCAGCCTTGTACTTTAAACGCACATGCCGCTGCACGCTGCAACTGCACGTGCATTTGGGTCTTGCAGGACCCGCCCGCGTGACTCATGATGGCTTGGTGCATATTGGGCTTATAGTGCACAAGCTTTGAAAACTCTCAACCGGCACGGAGAGCTCACGATGACAGCGGGAGGTACCGGCAGGATGGTGGAGGAGCCACGATCGGCTGCCGCCTGCCTGCAGGCGACTCGTGAGATCGGCTTCGATGAGCTTCTCGCGGCCGACCGCTCGGACGCGGCGGCCTGCCCGCTCCCCCGCCAGGCCGACTCCGTGAAGACCGCCCGGGACGTGACGCGCTCCACGCTGGACGGCTGGGGGCTGTCCGAGCTCAGCGATGACGCCGCGTTAGTGGTTTCGGAACTCGTCACCAACGCCGTTCGCTACGCTCTGTGCCCGCCCGGTCGGTCCGAGGCGCCGATCACCCTGATGCTGCTGCGGCTCTCGCCCCACGTGCTCCTCGCCGTGGCCGACCCCAGCGACACCCCGCCCGTCCCGAAGGAGCCGGACTTCGTCTCGGAGAACGGCCGCGGGCTCTACATCGTGGAGACCTACAGCCGCTACTGGGGCTGGGACCACCTCTCCCGCGGCGGCAAGGCCGTCTGGGCGCTCTTCAGCGGCACCTCCTGAACACCGGCCGCACGGCCCGGAGGAGAGCAGGGCTTCGGAGGAGACAGGAACCGGGCGCCGGTCGGAACCGGCGCCCGGTCGATGTCGGGGTGACAGGATTTGAACCTGCGGCCCCCTGCTCCCAAAGCAGGTGCGCTACCAAGCTGCGCCACACCCCGGCGGTCGGGTACGCGCACGGTCCGGATCTCCGGTACGATTACGCCCTGACGACCGGATGAAGTCTAGACCAGACCAACACCGGATCGCGCGGACGTAGCTCAATGGTAGAGCCCCAGTCTTCCAAACTGGCTACGCGGGTTCGATTCCCGTCGTCCGCTCCAGATAAGAAGGGCCAGGTCACCGGGCATCCGGGGCCTGGCCCTTCTTCGTTGCCGACGAATTCCCCGATCTTCCACATCGGTCCGGCCGTCGGCCGGTCAGCCGCTCGCCGGACCGCTCAGCCACTGCTTGAAGCGGAGGTCCTCGACGAACGCGGTGTCCGGGACCTCCTCCGCCGGATGGGCCTCGACCGTCTCCTCGGGCAGCACCCTCTCGGGGAGCCGCTTCCAGTCCCTCTCGTTCTCCATGGCTCCAGCGTACGTCCGCGGCGGGCGCCGTACCGGGCGGAGAAGAAGCGGAGAAGAAGAGGTGCGGCGCATTCTCAGGGGACAAAGAGGAAACGCGTGGACCACGGAGGGTGAGGTGAACGACACTGAGAGCAGCGACCCCTGGAGGCGAACCGTGTCCGAGGCCACCCGAGTGCTGCTCGACGAGTCCCGCATCCCGCGCAACTGGTACAACATCCTGGCCGATCTCCCGGCCCCTCCCCCGCCGCCCCTGCACCCCGGCACGCGGCAGCCGGTCGGCCCCGACGACCTGGCCCCGCTCTTCCCGGCGGAGCTGATCGGCCAGGAGGTCTGCACCGACCGCTTCGTCCCCATCCCGGACGGCGTCCGCGACGTCTACCGGCTCTGGCGGCCGACCCCGCTGATCCGCGCCCGGCGGCTCGAACGCTCGCTCGGCACCCCCGCCCGGATCTACTACAAGTACGAGGGCGGCTCCCCGTCCGGCTCCCACAAGCCCAACACCGCCGTCCCCCAGGCGTACTACAACGCCCGCGAGGGGGTCCGCCGGCTCACCACCGAGACCGGCGCCGGGCAGTGGGGCTCGTCCCTGGCGTTCGCCTGCGCGCAGTACGGCCTCGACTGCGAGGTCTGGATGGTCCGCGCCTCCTACGACCAGAAACCGCACCGCCGGTCCCTCATGCGGGTGTACGGCGCGACCGTGCACGCGAGCCCGTCCCCGGAGACCGTCTCGGGCAGCAAGGTCCTGGCCGAGGACCCCGGCTCCCCGGGCAGCCTGGGCATCGCGATCAGCGAGGCCGTCGAGGTGGCCGCGGCCGCCCCCGACACCCGGTACGCCCTGGGCAGCGTGCTCAACCACGTGCTGCTCCACCAGACGGTCATCGGCGAGGAGGCGATCGAGCAGCTGGCGGCGTTCGGCGAGGTGCCCGACCTGATCGTCGGCTGCACCGGCGGCGGTTCCAACTTCGCCGGGCTCGTCTTCCCGTTCCTGCGGGAGAAGCTGGCCGGGCGGATGGACCCGGTCATCCGCGCGGTGGAGCCCGAGGCCTGCCCGTCGCTGACCCGGGGCGTCTACGCCTACGACTTCGGTGACGCCGCGGGACTCACCCCGCTGCTGAAGATGCACACGCTCGGCCACGGCTTCGTGCCCGACCCGATCCACGCGGGCGGGCTGCGCTACCACGGCATGTCCCCGCTGATCTCGCACCTGCACGAGCTGGGCCTGTTCGAGGCGGTGGCCAAGGGGCAGAGCGAGTGCTTCGAGGCGGGCCTGCGCTTCGCCAGGACCGAGGGGATCGTCCCCGCTCCGGAACCGACGCACGCGCTGGCCGAGACCGTCGCCGAGGCGCTGCGCTGCCGGGAGACCGGCGAGCCGAAGGTCATCCTGACCGCACTGTGCGGGCACGGCCACTTCGACCTGAACGCCTACGACCACCACCTGTCGGGGGAGATGGAGGACTTCGCGCTGCCGCAGGAGCGCATCGACACCGCGCTGGAGGGGCTGCCCGTCATCTGAGAGCGGGGATCCGCCGTGCCCTGCGGCGCGTCCCCGGACCCGGACGAGACATCCGGCGGTTTCTCAGGTAAACATGAGACTCCATCGTAGATCATTCTTTACGCTTGGCCCGAGCCGGAGTCAAGCGCACGGGAGGGACGCGTGACGGAGTTCGACGGCGTCATCGTCGGAGGCGGCCGCAACGGCCTCGCCTGCGCCGCCCGCCTCGCCAGGACCGGTCCGTCCGCCGCGGTCGCCCAGCGCAACGGGACGGCGGGCGATCCAGGGATCTTCCCGTGGCAGACCCCCGTTCCCGAGCCGCGGTGGGACGGATGAGCACCGACGCCCCGGCGGCGCGGGCCGACCACCGCTTCGTGACCAGGACCCCCGCGACGGGCGAGGCCCGGATGGGCAGCCCGGCCTCCGTGCACGAGCGCTTCTCGCTGCTCAACGCCGCCAGCAAGCGCATCGGCACCACCCTGGACATGTTCGAGACGGGCCGGGAGCTGATGGAGGTCGCCGTGCCGCGCTTCGCCGACGCGGCCGGCATCCTGGTGCAGGACCGGCTCGTCACCGACGGCGAGTTCCCGCACCGCAGCACCGACGGCTCGGCGCTGGTGCGGCGCATCGCGGTCGGTGTGGCGTCCGCCGCCCCCGGGGAGTACGCCCGGGCCTTCCCGGTGGACGAGGTCACCGTCTACGACGCCTGGACGCCGTACGCCAAGGTGATGGCCACCGGCAACCCGATCCTGTACCCCCGGCTGGGCGCCCGCACCGCGCGGGAGATCGGCCGCGCCTGGAAGCGCGACGAGGTGACCAGGGTGCTGGAGGACAGCTCGTTCCTGGTGGTGCCGCTGAAGGCGCGCGGCCGGGTGCTGGGCTTCGTCGTCTACACCCGCCGGCCGGACAGCGACCCCTTCGACGAGCAGGACGTGGCGCTCGGCGAGGAACTCGCGGCCAGGACCGCGATCTGCCTGGACAACGCCCGGCTCTACGGCCACGAGCGCCGGACCGCGCTGACCCTGCAGAGCAGCCTCCTCCCCTCCGACCTCTACCAGCCCCTCGGCCTGTCCATCGCCTCCCGCTATCTGCCGGCGAGCGACCTGGCGAGCGTCGGCGGCGACTGGTACGACGTGATCCCGCTGCCGGGGTGCCGGGTCGCCCTGGTGGTCGGCGACGTGATGGGGCACGGCACCCGGGCCGCCGCCACGATGGGCCAGCTCCGGGTGGCGGCCCGCACACTGGCCAGCCTCGACCTGAGCCCCGGCGAGGTGCTGTTCCGGCTCAACCGGATGAGCCAGGACCTGGACGGCAGCCAGATCGCGACGTGCGTCTACGCCACCTACGATCCGGTCACCCGGCTCTGCACGATCGCCCGCGCCGGGCACGTGCCCCCGGTCCTGGTGCACCCGGACGGCACGACGGAGATCGTCGAGGTGCCCGCGGGCCTCCCGCTCGGCATCGGCAACGACCCGGTCGAGACCGCCTCGATCACCCTGCCGCACGGTTCCGTGCTCGCCCTCTACACCGACGGCCTGGTGGAGAGCCGCGACCGCGACATCGACGAGGGCATCGACGCGCTGCGGCGGCTGCTCTCCGGCCGGAGCGAGGAGCTGGGCAAGGACCTGGACGAGGTCTGCGACCTCACGATCGGCGCCCAGCGGCCGGGACACGAACGCGACGACATCGCGCTCCTGCTGGCCCGGGTGCACGAGTTGTCCGAGAACGAGGTCGCCGTGCTCGCGCTCCCGCCGGACACCCGTTCGGCGGCGAAGGCCCGCGGCTTCGTCCGCGCCACGCTCTCCGAGTGGGGACTGGAGTCCGTCTCCGACGGCACCGAGCTCATGGTGAGCGAGCTGGTCACCAACGCGGTCCGGCACGGTGCGGGGCCCGTCGGGCTCCGGCTGCTGCGCGGTCCGAGCCTGGTCTGCGAGGTGGCCGACCGCTCGCCCTCGATGCCGGTCATGCGGGAGGCCGCGGGCACCGACGACAGCGGCCGCGGTCTGCAGCTCATCAACTGGATGGCCCACCGCTGGGGCACCCGCCCGACGCCCCAGGGGAAGATCGTCTGGGTGGAGCAGAAGCTGCTCTAGAACCGCTCCAGGACGCCCGGCGCCGGGCGCGGGCCGCGTGACGACCGCGGCGCGGCCCCCCGCCCGAGGCCCGGAGCGCCCGTCCGGTCATGCCCGACGGGTGCGCTGACTACTGGCGCTCCACGGGTTACGGTCGAATCGATGATTCGGGAGGGCAGCACATGACCATCGACATCCGGGAGGCCTACCGGCGGGCGCTGGACGACTTCGGCGCCCTCGTCCACCGGATCGCCCCCGGGCAGTGGGACGCCCCGACGCCGTGCGCGGGCTGGGACGTCCGCACCCTGGTCAACCACGTGGTGAGCGAGAGCCTGTGCGTGCCCGAGCTGTTCGCCGGGCGGAGTGCCGCGGAGATCGGCGGCGCCTTCGACGGCGACGTGCTCGGCGACGACCCGCTGAAGGCGTTCGACGCCTCGGCCGCCGCCGCCGTCCAGGCGACGGGTGAGGGCGGTTCCCTGACGGCCGTCGTCCGGCTCTCGTTCGGCGACGTGCCCGGCGCGGAGTACGTCACCGAGCTGTTCGCCGACGCGCTCATCCACACCTGGGACCTGGCCCGGGCGATCGGCGCGGACGAGCGGCTCGACCCCGAGCTGGTCGAGGCCTGCGCGGCCTGGTTCGCCGACGCCGGGGACGACTACCGGCAGGCGGGCGTCATGGGCGATCCGCACCCGGTGCCCGCGGGCACCGGCCTGCAGGCCAGGCTCCTCGCCGCCTGGGGCCGCGCAGGCTGAGGCCCGCCGTGCCCGGAGACGGCCCCGGCGGGAGCGCAGCGCCCGGCGGAGGCACCGGGTCCGTGACGTGGCACCGGCGCGGTGCGCTACCGCGCCGCGGGCCGCTTGCCGTGGTTGGCCTTCCGCTTCTTCCTCGCCCGCGCCTTGCGCGCCCGTCTGGCCATGTGCGACCGCCTCCGTCCGTGGATCCGGGTCCGGCCTCCACCGTCCCCCGGGAACGCGCGCCGTACAAGGCCCAAGTCGCAGGCCGTCCGGCGGCCGCCCCTAGAGTCCGGGCATGAGCTCTCAGCTGATGGCCCGCTGGCGCGCCCTGACCGGCCCCGGAGCCGGCCGTCTCGGCGCGGACCTGATCACCCGGTACGGCGAGCCGCACCGCAGATACCACACCACCGCCCATCTGGAGGCGGTGCTCGACCACGTCGACGTGCTGGCCGGGCACGCCGGAGATCCCGACCTGGTACGGCTCGCGGCCTGGTTCCACGACGCCGTCTACGATCCGCAGCGCGGCGACAACGAGGAGCGCAGCGCCCGGATGGCCGAGCGGGCCCTGCCGGAACTGGGGCTGCCGTCCTCGGCGGTGGCCGCGGTGGCCCGCCTGGTCAGGCTCACCGTCACCCACGCCCCCGAGCCCGGCGACGCGGACGGAGCCGTGCTGTGCGACGCCGACCTGGCGATCCTGGCCGCGTCTCCGGAGGTCTACGCCGCCTACGCGGCGGCCGTGCGCGAGGAGTACGCCTTCGTCCCGGACGAGGCGTTCCGGTCCGGGCGGGCGGCCGTGCTGCGCTCCCTGCTGGACCTTCCGGTGATCTTCCACACCGCGGGCGCCTCGGCGTGGGAGGGGGCGGCCCGGGAGAACATGCGGCGGGAACTCGACCTCTTGTGAGGATTATCCAGCACAAACGCACATCTTCCCTGCGTCGTGATGTGGTAATTTGATGGAAGTTGTTTGATTAAGGAGTGGATCAATGCTCGCCCAACAGCGGCAGCAGGCGATTCTGGAGCGGGTGCGCAGCAGCGGCGGCGTCCGCGTCGCCGATCTCGTCCGGGAGCTCGGCGTGTCCGACATGACGATCCGCCGGGACCTGGAGGTCCTCGCCGAGCGCGGCCTGCTGGAGAAGGTCCACGGCGGGGCCACCGCGGCCGGTCCCGGATCGACCGAGGAGCCCGGGTTCGCCGCCAAGTCGGCCCGTCAGCAGCCGGAGAAGGAGGCGATCGCCCGGCAGGCGGCCCGGCTCGTCCGGCCCGGCACGGCCATCGCGCTCTCGGCGGGCACCACGACCTGGACGCTGGCCCACTTCGTCGCCGACGTCCCCGAGCTGACGGTCATCACCAACTCGATCCGGATCGCCGACGTCTTCCACCGCTCGCCCCGCGCCGACCGCACCGTCGTGCTGACCGGCGGCGTGCGCACCCCCTCCGACGCGCTGGTCGGACCGGTCGCGGTGGCCGCGATCCGCGGGCTGCACGTGGACACCCTCTTCCTCGGGGTGCACGGCATGAGCGCCCGCGCCGGGTTCACCACGCCCAACCTCCTGGAGGCCGAGACCGACCGCGAGCTGGTCGCCTCCGCGCACCGCCTGGTCGTGCCCGCCGACCACACCAAGTGGGACACGGTCGGGATCAGCACCATCGCCCGCCTGTCCGAGGCGCACGTCGTCATCAGCGATCCCGGACTGCCCCAGGAGGCCCGCGAGGAGCTCTCCGCCCAGGCGGGCGAGCTCATCATCGCCGAGCCGGAGCAGGACAGGCAGGTGGCGGGCCGGTGAAGCGCACCCTCACCCACCTGGCCGACGGCCGGGAGCTGCTCTACTTCGACCGGCGCGACGACGCGGACCGCGGCGCCGTCGACGAGCGCGAGCTACCGCCCCGCCCGGCTCCCTCGGAGCTGCGCTACGACCCGCTGACCGAGGAGTGGATCGCGATCGCGGGGCACCGGCAGAGCCGGACCTTCCTGCCCCCCGCCGACCAGTGCCCGCTCTGCCCGTCGGCCCCCGGCCGCCTCTCCGAGATCCCCGCCTCCTCCTACGACGTCGTCGTCTTCGAGAACCGCTTCCCCTCGTTCTCCACTCCCCCCGGCACCCACGATGATCCCGGCGGCCACGCCGGGGCGGGTGCGATCGGCGGGACCCGCCCGGGTCTGGGCCGCTGCGAGGTGGTCTGCTTCACCTCCGACCACGACTCGTCCTTCTCCGCGCTCTCCCCCGCGCAGGTCGAGCTGGTCATGGAGGCCTGGATCGACCGCACCGCGGAGCTGGCGGCGGTCCCCGGCGTGGAGCAGGTGTTCTGCTTCGAGAACCGGGGAGCGGAGATCGGCATCACCCTGGCCCACCCGCACGGCCAGATCTACGCCTACCCCTACGTGACCCCGCGCACGAAGCTGACCCTGCGGGCCGCCGAGCGCCACCGGGAGCGGACCGGCGGCAACCTGTTCGCCGACGTCCTGGCCGCCGAGCGGGAGGCCGGGGTGCGGGTGGTCGCCGTCAACGAGCACTGGACGGCGTTCGTCCCGGCCGCGGCCCGCTGGCCGTTCGAAGTGCACGTCTACCCCCACCGACGGGTCGCCGACCTGGGCGGGCTGGACCGGGCCGAGCGCGCGGCGTTCGGCCCGCTCTACACCGGCGTGCTGCGCCGGCTGGACGCGCTGTTCGGGGTGCCCATGCCGTACGTCGCGGCCTGGCACCAGGCGCCGGTCAACGTCGGGCGGGACCTGTCGTACGCGCACCTGGAGCTGTTCAGCATCCGCCGGGCGCCGGACAAACTGAAGTACCTCGCCGGGTCGGAGTCCGCGATGGGGGCTTTCGTGAACGACGTCCCGCCCGAGGAGGCGGCCCGCCTCCTGCGCACGGTGATCACGGATTGATCACCGCATGGTCTCGACCTGGAGTCGCATGACCATCTCATTACCACTACTATCCTTCAGTCGTCGGCTTCAACAGCAGATATGCCTAATCCCGGGCGCCTCGCCCGGGAGCCGGGGAACCACCGCATCCGGGGTGAACCACATCAGTGGAAGGGCTTCCTCCAGCCCGAACCCGTCAGCTGACCCGGCCGGCTGAAGGAGAGGAGAGTTCGTGGCGGCTGCGTCGCCTGCGTCGTCTGCATCGCCGATGTCCCCCACGTTCCGTCGCCGCGCGGCCGCGGCCGTCTGCCTGGTCTCGGTGCTCGGCTTCACCCTCGGCGTCCCCGCCGCCGGCCTCGCGGAGCCCAAGCCCACCGAGGCGGAGCTCCGCAAGGACCTGAAGCGGCTCGGCAAGAAGGTCGACGGCCTCATCGAGACCTACGCGGCCAAGCGGGAGTCCGTGCGCAAGGCGGAGAAGGCGGAGAGCATCGCCGAGGACAACCTCCGCAAGGCGGACAAGACCTACCAGGAGGCCAAGCAGGAGGTCGACTCGATCGCCCAGCTCCGCTACCAGAGCAACTCCGGGGACCTGCCCGTGCTGCTGTTCTCCGGCGAGGGCGACATGGCCGCCGCCGCCGTGATGGAGCAGCTCGTCGCCCAGCAGTCCGCCTACCTGGAGGGCTTCGCCACCAGCAGGGAGCGCAGGAAGCAGGCCGCGGAGCGGGCCGCCCGGCTCACCGAGGACCTCCGCGAGGAGGCGGAGGAGGTCGAGGAGCGGCGCGAGGAGGCGGAGAAGGTGATCCGCGACATCAAGCGGAAACTGGACCAGCTCGTCCCCCTCGGCTCCGGCCGCCGCGCGGACGGCAGCTGGGTGCCCCAGCTGCCCAACGGCTCCGACAACATCACCGACCGCACCCGGAACATGCGCGACGCCGTCAGGCGGCGCTTCGAGCTGACCCACACGATCGGCTGCTACCGGAGCATGAACGACGGGGGCGAGCACCCCCTGGGCCGTGCCTGCGACTTCATGATGAGCAGCGGCGGGGCCATGCCCTCGGCCGCCGGCCTCAGGCTCGGCGACGAGATCGCCGCCTGGGTCCTGAAGAACAGGGGCAAGCTCGGCGTCAAGTACGTGATCTGGCGCCAGCGCATCAACCACGGCTCCGGCTGGCGCTTCATGTCCGACCGGGGCGGCAACACCGCCAACCACTACGACCACGTGCACATCTCGATGCTCTGACCCGCCGCCCCGGCCGGACGGGGCTTCCGGCCGGGGACAAAACGGTGGATCTGGCCCACATTTCGTGATTGTTACGACCCCGCGCGAGACAGACTTCTGTGACCAT
>NZ_BMQE01000078.1:0-16470 GCF_014647955.1 Planomonospora antibiotica
GGCTGTCCCGCCTCCGGCGGGCCACCCCTGACGGGGTCCGGATTCCTCCCCGGCCTGAAGGCCGGGGCATCCTCCGGAGGTTCAGGTGAAGAGGGCGCCGCGCGGAATTCACGATGTCCACGGGTCGGGACACGCTCAGGCGCGGAAGGGGCCCTCGGTGTAGTCGGCGACGCCGTCACCGTCCAGGTCGACCAGCGTCTCGTCGACGTAGCCGTCGCCGTCGAGGTCGTTGTAGGTGACGTCGGTGCGGCCGTCGCCGTTCGTGTCGTAGTTCTCCTGGTCGGCGACGCCGTCGCTGTTGGTGTCGATCCACTCGACGTCGGAGGCGCCGTCACCGTTCGTGTCGTAGTTCTCCACGTCGCTGTAGCCGTCACCGTTGACGTCCGCCCACTGGGCGTCGGTGGCGCCGTCTCCGTTGACGTCGAAGAAAGCAGCGGTGAAGTCGCTCATTTTCGTCCCTCTCTCGTGGTGTTCGTCAGATGAGAGTGGCCGGCGCGGGATTTTGTTACGGTGAATTCCAAGATTTTTCTGAACCCGGCGCGGGCCCGGTGCGGGTACCGGTCCCGGACGGCTCACCTTGGTCGCGTCGGGCCGCCTGGCGTTCGCCACGGTCAACCGGTGGCTTCGGCCGTCGTCGGCATCGGCTTTGTCGCCGCCGCCGCGGCCCTGGCCGTGTACCCGTGGCAGGGTGGACGGATGACGACGAACCGCGAGTGCTCATCCGATCTCGAACCGTGGTCGGACACCGCCTCGGCCCACGGAGATCTCATTGCGGCGAAGGCGCTCGTCTACGACCCCTGCGGGTTCACGTGCTCGCAGCCGGTGCCCGAAGCCGAGGGTGCCGCCTACGCCGCCCACCGGTTCACCCTCGACGGCCTGTCCGTCCGGTTCCGCGCGGCCAAGACGACCCCCACCAAGGCCGGCCAGTTCGTCACCGTCTGGAAGAGGTCCCCGGCCGGCCCCATTCAGCCCTTCGACGCCACGGACCCCGTCGACCTCTTCATCATCAGTAGCCGCGACCGTCACCACTTCGGTCAGTTCGTCTTTCCCATGGACGCGCTCCGCGAACACGGTGTCGTGTCAGCCAACGGTTCCGGCGGGAAACGCGCCTTCCGCGTCTACCCGCCCTGGGTGATCACCACGAACCGCCAGGCCGGCAGTGCGCAGGCGTGGCAGGCGGACTTCTTCTTGAACCTGCACCGGGACAGGCCCATCGACCTGGCCCGCGTCCAAGGGCTCTACCGCCCGCAGGACGGCGCCGGCACGACCACAAGCCCGGTCGGCCGGTCGCTCGATCACTGATCGCCTACGATCATTCGGAATGACTCGTCTAGGCTCCACGCATGCCGAGATTCGAGATCGTCACGCACGTCATGGCGTCGCCGGAACGGGTCTTCGACATCTCGTTGGACGTGGATGTCCATTCAGCCTCAATGGCCGGATCTTCCGAGAAGGCAGTCGGAGGTGTGACCACCGGCGGCTTGAAGCTGGGCGATACCGTTACGTGGCAGGCACGGCACTTCGGCATCCGTTGGCGGATGACGTCCACGATCAGCGCTTACGATCGACCTGGCCATTTCGTCGACCAGCAGGTGTCAGGCCCTTTCAAACGCTGGCACCATGCTCACTATTTCCGTCCTTACGGCCACGGCGGTACGGCGATGAGCGACGTCATCGAATTCGTCGCACCTCTCGGTCCTCTCGGGAGGATCGCTGAACTTCTGGCCCTCCGCCGTTACATGCCCCATTTGATCCGGGTCCGGAACCGGTACATCAGGCAGGTCGCCGAAGCCCCTCCCCCTCCAGATTGAGGAGCTCTCGCTACCCGGCGATGGGGGGATCCGCCGGCTCCCCCGCCCCCACCGCCTCGGAACGCGAACGTCCTTCGATCGATCACCGGGTCCGGGCGTTACCGTTCGGTTCCGCTCCCCCCTGGTGCGAGCACACGGACCCGTGCCGGATCCGCTGATCAGACAGTGAACGGGCCGGCGGTCTCGGCGTAGTCGGCCACCCCGTCGCCGTCCAGGTCGACCAGCGCCTCATCGGCGTAGCCGTCGCCGTTGTAGTCGTTGTAGGTGACGTCGGTGTAGCCGTCGCCGTTGAGGTCGTAGTTCTCCTGGTCGGCGTAACCGTCACCGGTGACGTCCACCCACTCGGTGTCGACGAAACCGTTGCCGTCGGCGTCGATGAAGGCGGTGGTGGCGAAGTCGCTCATTTTCGTTCCTCTCTCGTTGCGGTCAACAGATGAGAGTCGCGAACACGGTGATTTGTTACGACGAGTTCCAGGATTTTCCGGACCCGCGGACGAACGGCCGCTCCACCCTGGAGGAACTGCGCCGCACCGCGGCCGATCTTTCAGACCAGGCCCTGGCGTGCCCATTGCGCCATCTGGACGCAGAAGCTGTGCAGGTCAGGGGCGTCGAGGAGTTGCCCGATCTCGCGGGCATGCCAGGAACGGCCGGGCTGGGCTCGCATCAGCGCGAGCGCGTGCTGCTTGCGGCTGAGACGGTGGGTTTGCTGCGGCGTGTGACCGGCACAGGCCGGGTGGTGTCGGCCAAGTGCCGATCCAGCGCCCAGGACCGCAGCGGGCCGGACTGGATGATCGGTGGCGCGGTGCGCCCCGGATGGATACGGATATGAAGATCGGTGATGGTCACACTGCCCGGTGGCCGATCGTCGGCGCGGTGGGTGTGATACCGCGAGATCGGGGATTTGACCGTGCGGATGCTCAGCCGCCGGCGGCGCGCGGGCAGCAGATCGGCCAGGACGGCGCGGCCGATCCCGCCGAGCAGGTCGATCCGGCCGGTCTCGGGCAGGATCCGGCAGGCGGTGATGAGCTGTTCACGTGCCCGCTCCAGGGCGGTGGTGAAGCAGGCCCGGTCGGGATCGGTGCCGGGACGGGCTCTCCACCGCCTCGGTCATCACCCGGCGCAGGGCCCGGTAGAGAGTCAGGGCGGCCCCCATCTCCTGCTCGGCCCCAGCCGGGCCTGAGCGCGTGCCACGGCCCGCGCCGCGCGAGCTGGGGCGCGGCCCCTCGGCGAACCGGCGGTGAAGGGGTTCGGGCGAGGGCTCGGTCCCGGCGTCTACGACATCCACTCCCCGCGCGTGCCCACGGCCGACGAGGTCGGACAGCTGCTGGAGGCGGCGTTGCGGGTGCTGCCGGCCGACCGGGTGTGGGTCAACCCCGACTGCGGGTTGAAGACCCGGACCTACGGGCAGGTCGAGGCGGCGCTCACCAACCTGGTCGAGGCGGCGCGACACTTGCGCGGCGCCGTCGCATCCCGGCCCTGACCTGGCCTCACCTGGCCTGCGCGGCATCGTCGCGTCCCGGCCCTGGCCTCGCCTCACCTCGCCTGGCCTGGCCTGGCCTGGCCTGGCCTGGCCTGCGGTGGCCTACCCGACCTGTCCTGCCGCCTCCGCGTCGGCCGCCTCGATCATGCCGGCCGTGTCGGCGATCTGGGCCGTGTCGGTCGTGCCGGTGTCGGCGGTGTCGGCGGTGTCGGCGGTGTCGGCGGCCAGCATGCGCTTGAGGAGGTCTCTCAGCTGGGTGCGCTCCGGAGCGGTCAGCGCGCCCAGCGGGGCCGCCGCGAACCCGAGGGAGCCGCGGAGCTCCTCCACGATCCGGCGACCCTCCTCGGTCAGCGCGATGTGCCTCACCCTCCGGTCGGCGGGGACCGGATCGCGGCGGACGAGGCCGCGCTTCTCCAGGCGGTCCACGATGCCGGTGATGTTGGACGGGTCGCAGTTGAACAGGCCCGCGATCCGCCGCATGGGCAGCGGCTCCGCGGCGACCAGCATGAGCGCCTTGGCCTGGAGGGCCGTCAGCCGGTGCCGGACGGCGGCCTCCTCGTATCTCCGGTTGTAGCGGAGCGCGATCTCGCCCATCAGGGACACCACTTCGCTGGTCACGTTCACGGGTGCAAGTATAGTTGATGAACATCAACCTTTTAGGGAGTTCATCTTGTCTCGGCAGATCAACCTCGCCTCGCGCCCGTCAGGCTGGCCCACCCCGGACGACTTCGACCTGGTGGAGGTGGATCTGCCCGCCCCCCAGGAGGGACAGGTCCTGGTCCGCAACAGGTTCATGTCCGTCGACCCGTACATGCGGGGCAGGATGAACGACGTCGAGTCCTATGTACCGCCGTTCCGCCTCGGCGAACCCCTGGAGGGCGGGGCGATCGGCGAGGTCGTCGAGTCCCGCGCGCCCGGCCTGGAGGCCGGCGACCTGGTCCTGCACGGATTCGGCTGGCGCGAGCAGGTCGTCACCGACGCCACCCGGGTTCGCAAGGTCGACCCGATCGAGGGCGTCTCGCCCTCCGCCTACCTCGGCGTGCTCGGCATGCCCGCCCTCACGGCCTACGTGGGCCTGCTCGACATCGCCTCCTTCAAGGAGGGCGACGCCGTCTTCGTCTCGGGCGCCGCCGGCGCGGTGGGCGCGCTCGTCGGCCAGATCGCCAGGCTCAAGGGGGCGTCCCGGGTCGTCGGCAGCGCGGGTTCCGACGCGAAGGTCGCCCGCCTGCGCGAGCTCGGCTTCGACGCCGCCTTCAACTACCGCAACGGCCCGGTCGCCGAGCGGCTCCGCGAGGCGGCCCCGGACGGCATCGACGTCTACTTCGACAACGTCGGCGCCGACCACCTCGAAGCCGCGATCGAGCGGCTCAACAACGGCGGCCGGATCGCCATGTGCGGGTCGATCGCGGCCTACAACGCCACCGAGCCTCCGTGCGCCCCGCGCAACCTCTTCCTGGCCGTCGGCAAGCGGCTCACCATGCGCGGCTTCATCGTCAGCGACCACTCCTCCCGGATGCGCGACATGGTCGCGGAGGTCGGCGGCTGGCTGCGGGAGGGCCGGATCACGGCCGACGAGACCGTGGTCGACGGGCTGGAGAACGCCCCGGCCGCGTTCATCGGCCTGCTCCGGGGCGAGAACACGGGAAAGATGATCGTCCGCCTCTGACGCGCCCGCGGCACGAGACGGCCCCCGGCCCCGCGGCCGGAGCCGGTTGCCGGATCACCGGAGTTCACCGGGAGGCCGTCGGACTCCCCGGCCCGCGGGACCGTCCCCGCCTTCCCGCCCGCCGGAAGCCGCAGGAACCGCACAGGTCAACCGGTGCGGAGCACCTCCAGCAACCGGCCCAGCGCGGCCCTGGTGGAGGCCAGGTCGTCGGGACCCGACGAGGCGGACGCCAGCCAGAGCGCCGCCTCGTTCATCGCCCCCGACAGCAGGTGGACCAGCGGCGCGACCGGTTGCGGGGCGATGATCCCCGCGTCGACGAGGTCGACCAGCGCGTCGGCGAGGTGGCGGGCCGAGTTGGCCTCGTCCATCGCCCGCCACTGGCTCCGCCCCAGTACGGCGGGCCCCTCCACGAGCATGATCCGCTGGATCTCCGGGTCGGCCGTCGCGGTGAGGAACTCCTGGACCCCGCACTCCCCGGGAGCACGACGCCGCTGACGGTGCCGTGCGCTTCGACGGCGCACCCTAGTCGCGGGGGATGGCCTCGATGGTCTCCATGTGCTTCTCGCCCCAGTCGCCCAAGGGGATGAGCGCGGTGTTGAGCGACTGGCCGAACTCGGTCAGGGAGTATTCCACCTTCGGCGGGACCTGGTGGTAGACCTCCCGGTGCACCAGGCCGTAGGCCTCCATCTCCCTGAGCTGCTGGATGAGCATCTTCTCGCTGATGCCGGACACCGACCGCCGCAGCTCGCCGAACCGGAGGGCCTCCCGGTGCAGCGCCCACAGGATCAGCGCCTTCCACTTGCCGCCCACGACGTCGACGGCGGCGTCGAGCCCGCAGTTGTAGGTCCGTTTCTTCACCGTCACACCCTCCATGCTTACGAAAAGGTTGGTACCTGAGAAAATAGTAGGTACTTGAGGAAATATCACCAGGGGACCAGCATCGGAGGTGCCCCGGCCGGAGCCGCCAGCGGATCCCGGCCGGGGCGCTCACCTGCCGACGCCGACGAACTGGAGAACGACATGACCGGCGACCAGCGGACCCCCGTGACGGTCATCGGCCTGGGCGACATGGGCAAGGCCCTGGCCGGAGCCTTCCTGGACGGCGGCCACCCCACCACCGTGTGGAACCGCACGGCCTCCCGGGCCGAGGCCCTCGCCGCCCGGGGCGCGACCGTGGCCGCGACCGCCGCCGAGGCCGTCGCCGCGAGCCCGCTCACCGTGGTCTGCCTGCTGGACCAGGGCACCGTGCGGGAGGTCCTCGACCCCGTGGCCGGCGCGATGCGGGGCAGGATTCTGGTGAACCTCACCAACGGCACGCCCCGCCAGGCCCGGGAGGACGCCGAGTGGGCGGCGGGGCACGGCGCGGACTACGTGGACGGCGGCATCATGGCGGTGCCGCCGATGATCGGGCGGCCCGAGGCGCTCGTCCTCTACAGCGGATCGCCCGCCGCCTTCGCCGCGCACGAGCGGACCCTCGGCGTGCTGGGCGGCGCCATGCATCTGGGCGCGGACCCCGGCCTGGCCGCACTGTACGACCTGGCGCTGCTCAGCGCGATGTACGGCATGTTCGGCGGGTTCCTCCAGGCCCTCGCCCTGACCGGTTCCGAGAAGATCCCGGCGGCGGAGTTCACCCCGCTGGCGGTCTCGTGGCTCAACGCCATGATGACCAGCCTGCCCGAGATGGCCCGGGCGGTCGACTCGGGCGACCACCCGGCCGTCGGCTCGAACCTGGGGATGCAGGCGGCCGCCTACGTCAACCTGCTGGACGCCAGCCGAGAGCAGGGCGTCGCCACCGGGCTGGTGGAACCCATGCGGGCCCTCCTCCACCGGGCCGTCGCCGCGGGGCACAGCGGCGACGGCCTCTCCCGCCTGGTCGAACTGCTGCGCACGAACCCGTGACGAGACGCACCCGCACCCGAACCCGAACCCGTGACGAGACGCACCCGCACCCGGACCCGTGACGAGACGCACCCGGACACGGACCCGCGGCGGGAACCACCCCGCGCACCGACCCCTCGGAGCCGGCCCGGCCGGCTCCGGACAGGAGAACGAAGATGACCGACGACCGCTCACCGGTGACCGTCCTGGGCCTGGGCCCGATGGGGAGAGCCCTCGCAGAGGCGTTCCTGGACCGCGGCCACCCCACGACCGTGTGGAACCGTACGGCCTCCCGGGCCGAGGCCCTCGCCGCCCGGGGCGCGACCGCCGCCGCGACCGCCGCCGAGGCCGTCGCCGCGAGCCCGCTCACCGTGGTCTGCGTGCTCGACTACGACGCCGTGGAGGCGATCACCGGTCCTGCGGCCGGTGAGCTGAAGGGCCGGGCCCTGGTGAACCTCACCGCCGACACGCCGGAGCGCGCCCGCCGTACGGCCTCCTGGGCCGCCGCGCACGGCATCGACTACCTCGACGGCGCGATCATGACTCCAGCGGCGACCATCGGCGGGCCCGAGGCGGTCGTCCTGTACAGCGGCCCGGAGGAGGTCTACCGGACCCACCTGCCGACGCTGTCGGGCCTGGGCGGCACGGCCGCGTACCTGGGCGCGGACCCCGGCCGGGCGGCGGCGCACGACGTGGCACTGCTCGACCTCTTCTGGACGTCCATGAGCGGGCTCGTCCACGCCTTCGCCCTGGCCTCGGCCGAGGGGGTCGGGGCCGCGGACCTGGCCCCGTTCGCCAAGGGGATCGGCGCCCTGCTGCCCGCGATCGTCGACGAGTTCGCGGGGCACGTCGACAGCGGCCGCCACCCGGGTGACGAGTCCACCATCGTGTCCGCGGCGGCGAGCCTGGAGCACATCGTCCACACCGCCCGGGCGCGCGACCTCGACACCGGCGTGCTGGACGCCGCGCTGGCCGTCGCACGGCGGGCGATCGACGCGGGGCACGGCTCCGACTCCTTCTCCCGCCTGGCCGAGGTACTCGGGACGCGGGCTCCGGCGCGGTGACGGCTCCGGCGGAGCATCCCGCCGCCGCGCCCGGTCCGGGCCGCCCGCCTCAGCGACCGGTCCCGGCGGCGGGCTGTTCCGCGCCGGCGGCGGCCCCGCCCTCGCGGGCCGCGCCTTCCGGGCCGCCCGCAGACCGTGCCGGGGGCCGGGTCCACCGCCTGCCCAGGCGCTGGGCGGGGGCCTCGACCAGGCGGTGGGTCAGGTACGCGAGCGGCACCAGGACGAGGAAGTACAGCGGGAGGTTCGGGCTCATCCGCAGCAGGAGCGGGTGGAGCAGGTAGAGGGAGAAGCTGATCACGCCGAGGTGGGTGAGCCAACGGGGGAACCGCCGGTTCCGCAGTGCGAACGCGCCCCCGAAGAAGGCGGCGGCCAGCACGATCGCCGGCGCCCAGCCGGGGTCGTCCTTGGCGAAGGCCCCGCAGGCCAGGACCGCCGCCACCGCGGCGACGGCGGTCCGCCACCGGATCACGCCCCGCTCGGCGCGGTGCACGGCCGTGCCGGCGAACATCGCGGCCAGGACGGTCAGCCCCTGCCACGCGCCCACCCGGCTGCCCAGGACCACCAGCGCCAGGCCGAGGAGGCCGCCCGCCACCGCGGCGGCCGTGCGCACCCGGCCTCCTGCCCGCGCCGACACGGCGACCGCCGCGAGCACCGCGACGCCGAGGAGCGCGGCGGCCAGGTCGGCGCGACCCCTGATCACCGGTCCCGGCAGCAGGAGCCCGAGGGGCACGGCCGACACCGCCAGGCCGATCGCGACCGCGGCCGACCGGTGCGCCTGCCGTACGGTGAACAGCCCGGCGGCGATCAGGTAGAACGCCATCTCGTAGGAGAGCGTCCACATCACGCCGATGACGGCGGGCACGCCGAGCAGTTCCTGCAGCATCGTCACGTTGCCGAGGACGACCAGGGGCAGGGGCCGGTGCCCCAGGCCCGGATGGAGGGCGAACGCTCCGCCGTACGCGAGCAGGAGCGCCAGGCCCAGCGCGACCAGCAGCAGGGGCAGGAGGCGGAAGGCCCGGCCGGTCCAGAAGGCCCGCAGGTCGCCGCGCCGTTCCAGGGAGGCGGGGATGATGTAGCCGCTGACCATGAAGAACACGAAGACGCCCCAGGTGCCGACGTCGATCCTGCGGTCCACCTCGGCCCAGGCCTCCGGGATGAAGGTCCAGGCGGCGTGGTGCAGCGCGACGGCCAGTGCGGCGGGGCCCCGGAGGGCGTCCAGCCAGGCCAGCCGGGGAGGGGTGGGGGTCATTCGCCCGACTTTAGTAATGAATGTCAGCGATTGCGCTGACGTACGGACGACCACGCCTCGCACGATCACGCCACCCGCACGATCACATCAGCCGAGCGACCACGTCACCCGCACGATCACGTCACCCGCACGATCACGTCACCCGCACGATCACATCAGCCGAGCGATCACGTCACCCTGGCGGCCGCGTCACCCCGACGGCCGCGTCACCCCGGCGATCACGTCACCCGGCCTGGAGCAGGGGCAGCAGGACCTCGTCCACCGTTCGGGCGACGAAATCCTCGTCGAGGGGCTCACCGGTCAGCAGCAACCGGTGCCAGAGCAGGGCCTTGGTGACCTCGACGAGCGTCGTCACGCGCGCCTCGTCCCCGATCTCCCCCCGCGCCCGGGCGCGGTCCAGCAACTCGGTCACCTCGTCCGCGCCGGACCTCAGCATGTGCCCGTGGAGCAGCCGCCCGAGCTCCGGGTCGCTGCGGATCGCCGGGAGCAGGCCGAGCACGATGGCGTGCTTGCGCTCGTAGATCCGGCAGAACACCGGCAGCCCGGCGGCCAGGTCGCCGCGCAGGGTCCCGGTGTCCGGCAGCGGCCGGTGCTCCACCGTCATCCCGTGCATGGCCGCGGCGACCATCTCGGCCTTCCCCGACCAGCGGCGGTAGATGGTCGCCTTGCTGGCCCTGGCGCGGCGGGCCACCTGGTCGATGGACATGCGGTCGTAGCCGACCTCCGACAGCAGCTCCAGGACGGCGCCCAGGATCGCCCGCTCCCGCTCGGGGTTGAGATTGCGCACGGCGCCCCGGCCGTCCGGCGCCCGGTCCGGCTCCCGTGCCGTCATCCCTGGGTCCCCCTCACCTGATCCGCCCGTCCACGGCCCGCCTGCGTCCGATCCGTCGGCCCTACGGGTGCGGACCCCGTCCGGCCCTACCGGGCGCGGACCCCTTACGACCCTACGGGTGCGGACCCCGTACGACCTCAGGCGCGGACCCCTTACGACCCTACGGGTGCGGACCCCGTACGGCCCAACGGGTGCGGATCCCGTACGGCTCCGCGGACGGAGCCGTGGGCGACTCCGCGGACGGGATCACGGACGGACCCCGCCCCGGTCGAACGCCGAGAAGCGTACTCCGGTCAGCGCCTCGGACGCCTCCCAGAGCCGACGGGCCGCGTCCCGGTCGAGCGCCCGGGCGGCCGGGCGCACCCGGACGGGGTGCCCGCGCCGCTCGGCGAACCCGTCCGGGCCGAAGAAGTCCCCGCCGCCGACGCCGGGGGCGGCCGCGGCGTACAGCGACGGCAGCGCGCCGGCGGCGGCCGACTGCGCCGGCAGCTTGGCGAGGGTGACCAGCAGCCCGCGCAGGGGTTCGCCGGTCCGGGCCAGGTTGGTGCGGGCGACCCCGGGATGGGCGATGGCGCTGACCAGGTCCGTCCCCGCGGCCGTGGCGCGCCGGTGGAGCTCCAGGGCGAAGAGCACGTTCGCCAGCTTCGACTGCGTGTAGGCGCTGAACCTGCCGTAGCGGCGCTCTCCCATCAGGTCGTCGAAGTCCATCCGCCCCGAACGGTGCAGGCCGCTGGTCACCGTCACCACCCGGGCGCCGGGCCGGGCGAGCAGCTCCGGCAGCAGCCGTCCGGTGAGCGCGAAGTGCCCCAGGTGGTTGACGCCGAACTGCCGCTCGAACCCGTCCGCGGTCGTCTGCCGGGGCAGCGCCATCACCCCGGCGTTGTTGACGAGCAGGTCGAGTCCGTCGTACGCGGCGGCGCAGTCGGCCGCGAACCGGTCGATCGAGGCGAGGTCGCCCAGGTCGAGCCTGCGCCACTCGGCGGAGGCCCCGCCGGTCTCGGCCCGGATGCGCGACGCCGCGGCCTCGCCTTTGCCCCGGTCCCGGCCGGCGAGCACGACCCGGGCACCGTGCCGGGCCAGTTCGAGGGCGGTGTGGAAGCCCACCCCCTCGCCGCCTCCGGTCACCACCGCGTTCCGGCCGCTCAGCTCGGGGATCTCGGCAGCGGTCCATCGCGCCATCTTCCACCTCCACATGTGGTGTACGAAACGGTTTCGTACACCACATGACGATATCCGCGCCCGGCCGCACGGACAAGCCCCCGGCGCCCGCTCGGGGAATGTCAATGAACCTAGACATGATGTAAGTCATGCCATACATTGAGCGTGTCAACGGTTCTTTACATCACTCTCTCCCCGATCCGCCCCCGGCCGCCCCGCCGAGATCGCGCCCACCCCGAAAGGACTCCGACATGGACCGCCACCCCCCACCGGAGGCCGGGGACGACCACGCCCCCATGACCTCCGAGGAGCGCGGCGCGTGGCTGTACGCGATCCTCGTGCCCGTCACGTCGCTGGCGTACTTCGCCGCGGTCGTCCCGCGCCTGTTCGAGCAGCCCGCCGCGGAGGTCTCGTGGGCGGTGCCGATGCTGTGGGCGGTCGGCGCGAGCTTCGCCGGCTCCGTCGCAGGCTCCATCGTGCTGACCGTCCTCGCCCGGGGGGCCGGGGCCGCGCGGGACGTCCGCGACAGGGAGATCGAACGCCACGGCGACCGCATCGCCCAGGCGGTCACCGCCTTCGGCGCCGCGGCGGTGCTCGCGCTGGCGATGCTCGAGGCGGACCACTTCTGGATCGGCAACGCACTGTTCCTCATCGGCGCCGTCGGAGCGACCTGGGGGGCGGTCGCGAGGATCCGCGCCTACCGCGGGGCCTTCCATGGGTAAGCCCACCCGCGTCACCAACCGGATCCGCACCCTGCGGTTCGAGCGCGGCGAGATGACCCAGGCGGAGCTGGCCCGGCGCATCGGCGTCACCCGCCAGACCGTCATCGCCATCGAACAGGGCCGCTACTCCCCGTCCCTGGAGATGGCGTTCCAGATCGCGCGGGCGTTCGAGGTCCCGCTCGACGACGTCTTCCAGTACCCCGAGGACCAGGGCTGACGGTCATGCCGCCCTCCGCCTCTCTCGGGGAAGGGACTCGGCCCCTGCTACCCGGTGGGCGACGAACAGGCGGGCGGGGGTCCGCCGCGGGCATCGATAGGGACCTTTGCCGATTATCCGGAACGGGACCGGTTGCTACGGTGGAGGCATGACCGCCATGGCACCCGCCCGCACCGAGCCGGACCTGTCGTTCCTGCTGGACCATGCCGGCCACGTCCTGAGGACCCGGATGGCCGCCGCGCTCGCCGAGATCGGGCTGACCGCGCGCATGCACTGCGTGCTGGTCCACGCCCTGCAGGAGGAGCGCACCCAGATCCAGCTCGCCGAGCTCGGCGACATGGACAAGACCACGATGGTGGTCACCGTCGACGCCCTGGAGAAGGCGGGACTCGCCGAGCGCCGCCCGTCCAGCACGGACCGGCGGGCCCGGATCATCGTGGTGACCGAGAAGGGCGCGGAGGCCGCCAGGCGGAGCCAGGAGATCGTCGACGGCGTGCACCGGGACGCGCTGGCCGCCCTGCCCGAAGAGGAGGCCGAGGCGCTCGTGCGGGCCATGAACCGCCTGGTGACAGGACATCTGGCCGTCCCCGCCGAAGTGCCGCAGACGGTCCGGCGGGCCCGGCAGAACACGAAGTGAGCCCAAAAGAAGATCCATAAAAGATCGTCTACAACAAAACATTCTGCTACGGTCTCTCTTGTTCCCCTCGGACAGGAGAGACCGCCATGCCGCACACCGCACCTTCCCCTCGGCCGGACCGCACCGCCGCACCCCGATCACGCCGGGCGGCGCTCGCCGTGCTGTCCGCCGCGATGCTGATGACGATCCTGGACGGCAGCATCGTGACCGTGGCGATGCCCGCCATCCAGCGCGACCTGGGCTTCTCGCCCTCCGGGCTCAGCTGGACCGTCAACGCGTACCTGATCGCCTTCGGCGGGCTGCTGCTCCTGGCCGGCCGGCTGGGCGACCTCATCGGCCGCAAGACCATGTTCCTGGCGGGGACCGCGGTCTTCACCGTCGCGTCGCTGCTGGCCGGGGCCGCCACCGGGCCCGCCATGCTGATCGCCGCCCGGTTCGGCCAGGGCGTCGGCAGCGCCATGTCCTCCGCGGTCGTGCTGGGCATCCTGGTGACGCTGTTCACCGAACCCGCGGAGCGCGCCAAGGCGATCGGCGTCTTCAGCTTCACCGGGGCCGCCGGAGCCTCGATCGGCCAGGTCCTGGGCGGGGTCCTCACCGACGCGCTCAGCTGGAACTGGATCTTCCTCATCAACCTGCCGATCGGGCTGGCCACGATCGCGCTCGCGGTCCGGGCGCTGCCGGGCGAGCGCGGGGCCGGGCTCGCCGCCGGCGCCGACGTCATCGGCGCCGTGCTGGTCACCGCCGGGCTGATGCTGGGCATCTACACCGTGGTCGGGATCGAGCGGTACGGCTGGCTCTCCGCGCACACCCTCGGCCTCGGCGCGGTCTCGCTCGCCCTGCTGGCCGCCTTCACCGTCCGTCAGGCGACCGCCGCGACCCCGCTGATGCCGCTGCGGATCCTCCGCTCCCGCAACGTCGCCGGCGCCAACCTGGTCCAGATGCTGACGCTGTCGGCCATGTTCGCCTTCCAGATCATCGTCGCGCTCTACATGCAGCAGGTCCTCGGCTACGGCGCGCTCGCCACCGGCCTGGCGATGCTCCCCGCCGCGGTGTCCATCGGCGGCGTGTCCCTGTTCGTCTCCGCCCGGCTCAGCACCCGCTTCGGGGAGCGGTCCGTCCTGCTGGCGGGCCTGCTGCTCCTGCTCGGCGCGATGGGCTGGCTGACCCGCGTCCCGGTGGACGCCGACTACGTCACCGACCTGCTCCCGGTGATGCTGCTCATCGCCGGTGGCGGGCTGGTCCTCCCGGCGCTGACCGCGCTCGGCATGTCCGGCGCCCGCGCCGACGACGCGGGCCTGGCCTCCGGGCTGTTCAACACCACCCAGCAGATCGGCATGGCGATCGGCGTCGCGGTGCTGTCCACGCTGGCCGCCGCACACACCGAAGGGCTGCGGTCCGCGGGCGCCGGCGAGGCCGCCGCGCTCACCGGCGGTTACCACCTGGCCTTCGGCACCGCCGCCGCCCTGCTCGTGGCCGCCTTCGCCGTCGCGCTCGCCGTACTGCGGCAGCCCGCGCCGGGCCCGGTCACCGGGGACGACGGCAGCGGTGTCCTGTACGCGGCGGACAAGAACGGAACGCGGTTCTAGCCATTCGCGTACGGACAAGACATGAGCAGGGCTCTATCGTCCGTTCATGCGAGCAGCATCGTTCCGCGTGACACGACGGGCCGCCTCCGCTCTGGCCGTCGCCCTGGCGTCCACCCTGACCGCCGGGAGCACCGGCGGTCCCACGGTCGCGGCCTCCACCACGGCCGCGGCCTCCGCCACGGGCCCGTCCGCGACCTCCGCCACGGGCCCGTCCGCGGCCCGGATCTCGCTGACCGTCGCGGCCAAGCAGCAGAGCCGGGTCTTCCGCGACGGCGACGGCCGGGAGGTGACACTGCGCGGGTTCAACGTGTCCGGCAGCACCAAGCTGTACGAGAACTCGCTGCTGCCGTTCCGCAGCACCGCCGACGCCGCGCGCTCGGCCCAGGCCATGCGCGACCTCACCGGCGCGAACGTGATCCGCTTCCTCATCAGCTGGGAGGGCGTGCAGCCGTCCCCCTCCACCATCGACCACGCCTACCTCGACAGGGCGGTCGAACAGATCCGCGAGTTCACCCGCAGGGGGATCCGCGTCCTGGTCGACTACCACCAGGACCTGTACTCCTCCCACCTGTTCCACGAAGACAGCTGGTACACCGGCGACGGCGCGCCGGAATGGGTGGTGAAGGCCGGCGGCTACCCCAGGGAATCCTGCGGAATCTGCTTCCTGTGGGGGCAGAACATGCAGACCAACGAGGCCGTCCGCCAGGCCGCCCGGGACTTCTGGCGGGACCGGCGGATCAGCACGCCCGAGGGCGAGGTCGGCGTCCAGGAGGCCTTCCTGCGGCAGGCGACGGCCGCGATGACCCGCATCAGGCAGCGGCTCCCGGAGCAGGACTTCGCCGCCGTCATCGGGTTCGACCCCTTCAACGAGCCCTACGACGGCGGCCTCGACGGCAGGAGCGGCCTGGAGTGGGAGAAGACCTACCTCATGCCCTTCTACCAGCGCTTCCGTGCCGCCATGGACACCGCCGGGTGGGCGGGCAAACCCGCCTTCGTCGAACCCCTGGTCTTCTGGAACACCGGCTTCTTCGAGGAGGGCGGTCTCACCACGGTCGGCGCCCTCGGCACCGGGTACGTCTTCAACAGCCACTTCTACGACGGCGCTCGCATGACGATAGACCCGTCACCGGCCTCCGACGGGGTGTACGGCGCGGCGATGAACGAGATCCGCGACCGGGCCCGCACCCTGGCCACCGCCCCCTTCGTCTCGGAGTTCGGCCACAAGCTGTCGGGCAACGGCAGCGACCGCACGCCGTGGATGGTCCGGGCCATGTACCAGGCCATGGACTCCGGGGTCCCCGGGAAGAACTGGTGGCGGACCCCCGCCGCCGGAGGGGACGTGCTCTCCTCGACCCAGTGGCACTGGGACCTCTACAGCGGCCGGCACCGCGAGGTGATGAACCGCGACCCCGCCAAGGTGCGGACCGAGGGCGACGCCTGGAACGACGAGGACTTCTCCGTGGTCGCCGCGGACGCGTCGGGCGCCCTGGCGACCCGGCTGGACCGGGCGGTGCTGGACCGCCTCTACCCCTCTGCGGTCGCCGGCGACGTGCTCGCCTTCACCTACGAGGACCTCGCCCGGTCCGGCTACGGCGGCGCCGGGCAGCAGCGGGCCTGGCTGGCCGTACCGTCCTCCATGCCGAACATCGCCGCGCTGGTCAAGGACCGGCGGTTCGGCGTCCTGGTCTGGCGCGAGCCCGCCGCGACCCCCGGCGCCCCGACCGAGCTGCACCTGCCCGCCTCCTTCACCGCCGCGACCACCGTCGTGGTCGGCGACGTGGCCACCCGCGCGGGCCTGCCCGCCTCAGGACCGGCGGCGATCGCGACCGAGACCGGCTCGTCCACCGCCCACCGCCTGCTGCTGAGCCCGTCCGGCGCGGCGCCGGGCACCGTGCACGCCGCCCTGGTGGTCGGCGCGGCCACCGGCCCCGCCGTCACCCCCGCCCAGCTGGCGGCCGCCGCCGCCGAACTGGCCGCGTGGAAGGAGCAGCGCTTCCCCACCTGACCGCGGACGGCGCGCCCGCTCCGCGGGAGGGACACGCCGAACCGGGACGATCCGGTGCCGCATCAGGCGAGGTCCGCCCCGCCGCCCGGGTTGCCGTCCCCGCGTCCGGAGCCCGCTGTTGACATCACGAGCCGCGGGCCGACAGGCTCAGGCGGCATGGACGAG
>NZ_BMQE01000079.1:0-15641 GCF_014647955.1 Planomonospora antibiotica
ACAGCCCGAACTGTCCGGTGCAAGCGACGAAGGGGACATCAGCTCACGTAAAGCCCTCTCAGAACGTTACTTCCGCGCTCACCGGACACGTAACGGCCACAGCGCTGGCCGGTGATCGATCCTGCCGCCAGTGATACTGAGCCGATCATAAGTTTTGGGACTATCGGCTCTACACAGTGATGTAGGCCAGATGAGGGTCAGCGAAGAAACCGCGGACGATGTCGAAACGCTTCTGCAGCCGGCGCATGCCGCGATGCATGACCGCGGCCGGCTCGTGCTCATCAGCGACCGCCTCACGGGCCGTCCTGGCTTTGATGTTCTGGTTGACCCACTCATCGGGGTTGAGCTCGGGTGCGTAGGCGGGCAGGAAGAACAGGCGCAGCCGCCCGCCGGAGCGCGCGGTGAAGTCGCGGACCGCCCGGGCGGTGTGGATCGAGGAGCCGTCGACGATCAGGACGATCGGCCGGGTGATGGTCCGCAGCAGCTGCGTGCAGAACCCGAGGAACGCCCAGCGGTCCATCGAACCGTGCCCCAGCCGGTAACGCAGTGTGCCATCGGAGGCCAGGGCCGAGAACATCTTCACCGACCGGCGGCCCGCCCCCGCGTGCGCGACCGGAGTCTGCCCGACCACGCCCCAGGTGGTGCCCGAGCGGTGATCGACGCGCAGGCTCATCTCGTCGGCGAACAGCACCACCGCTCCCCGCCGGCGCGCGCCGCGGTGGATCCGCGGGAAGACCGCGCCCATCCATCGGGCGATGGCCGCCTCATCCCGCCGCGGCGACCGGTAGACCGGACGCTGCACCGACAGACCCAGTCCGTGCAGCAACCGTCCGGTCGCCGCCACCGACAATCCGATGCCGAACCAGGTGGAGATCACCATCGCCACCAGCGCCCGTGTCCACAGCACCACTGCGGTGCCCAGCACCTGGCGGGGCGTGACATCGCGCACCACCGCCTGGACGGTCTGCTCCTGGCCGGGCGAGAGCCGCCGCGGCCGGCCCGGCGCCTTCTTGATCCGCAGTGCCTCGGTGCCACCCGAGTGCGCCTGGCGTTTCCGCCGGGAGATCGATTCGCGGCCCACGCCCAGCGCCTCGGCCACCCGGTCCGGTGACATGTCCTGCTCCAGCAGTCGGAGGGCGAAGACCTTCTCCTCGAACGTCGCTCTGCGACCTTTCCTGGCCATGCTTCCAGGATGCTCCCGCCGGAATCCGATCTCCCGCTGCCCTCGAACATGTACCAAAACTTATGATCGGCTCAGTAGCTGTGCGTGCCCTTGCTAGCTCATGTTCCACCGCCGCCTGACCTGCGACAACGGACCTTACCGGCCCTCTCCAAAGCCATGATTCACCTCGCCATGATCGACCTGGTGATCGCCGCCATACGGGAGAATCCACTCCAACCCGGTGAAGCGCCTGATACCTGGACCAGACGAAACTTCCAGTACCAAAACACCCACTTTAAGTGGTGTCCGTGTGGGAATGGCTCCTCGAATGGTATCGATTCCGGCGTCCACCTCGGCGCTTTCGTCTACCCTGTCGTGAGAGTCTGTCTGTGGGGAGGAGCTGAAGTGGCAAAGACATTCGAGAGTGGCGACATTCCGCTGGCGGACCTACTCAACCAAGCACACCAGGGAGTACTGCAGCTACCCGATTTCCAGCGTGGGTGGGTCTGGGACGACGACCACATCGTGAGTCTGCTGGCCTCGGTATCTCGCTCGTTCCCGATCGGCGCTGTGATGACGTTGGAGACCGGAAACACTGACGTGCGATTCCAGCCCCGGTCACTCGAGGGAGTTCCGAATCCTACGGCCACGAACGACCCTAAGTACCTGTTGCTCGACGGGCAGCAGCGCACGACCTCGCTCTACCTGGCGCTTCGTTCCGGAGCACCGGTCCCGACTCGAGATACCCGGAAGAAGGACGTCGAGCGTTGGTACTTCGCCGACATCGATGCGTGCATAGACCCCGACGCCGACCGGAATGACGCCATCCTGTCGCTGCCGGCAGATAAGCGACGGGTGAATACCCGCGGCGACGTCGTGCTTGATGCCTCCACGATCAGGGTGCAGGTGCGGGCCGGCAAGGCGGGCCTCTTCCCACTCCACATCGTGCTCAACCCGGCTGCTACCACCGATTGGCAGCTTGCCTACTTAATGGCGGGAGCACCAGAGGAGCAGGTGAAAATATGGAAGAGATTCCAGGAGGCGCTGATCCTGCCGTTCCTTCAATACAGCGTTCCGCGGATCGCGCTTGATCAGAAAACGACCAAGGAGGCCGTCTGCCAGGTCTTCGAGAAGGTGAACACTGGCGGCGTCGAGCTGACGGTCTTTGAGCTGCTGACGGCGACGTACGCCGCAGAGAACTTTCGGTTACGCGACGATTGGGAGCGGCGGCAGGCGACCTGGGCAGACGAGCCGCTACTCGCAGATCTGGACGCCACGACCTTCCTGCAGATCGTCACGCTGCTCTGGACTCGTGGCCGCTGGGAGGAGCGCACCCGGGAACGTGTTCGCGGTGACCGCGTCCCCGCGGTGTCGGCCAAGCGCCGCGACATGCTGTCGCTTCCACTGAGCGAGTACCGGCGCTGGGCCGAGGCCGTCACCGAGGCGCTGCAGCGGGTGGTGCGGTTCCTTCATAGTGAGCGCATCTTCCGGGCCCGCGACCTCCCGTACAGTACCCAGCTAGTTCCCTTGACAGCGATCCTCACATTGCTCGGCGAAGTCGCGTTCACGCCGAAGCCAACCGCCAGGTTACGTCAGTGGTATTGGTGCGGGGTGTTCGGCGAATTGTACGGCGGCACCACTGACACCCGCTTCGCCAATGACCTGCAGGACGTGCTCGCGTGGGTTCAGGATGACGCCGAGGAGCCGCGCACGGTGCGCGACTCGCAGTTCCAAGCTGAACGACTACTAGGCTTGCGCACCCGCAACAGTGCCGCCTACAAGGGTCTCTACGCACTCGTGATGAAGCGAGGCGGTCGCGACTTCCGTACCGGGGAGACGATCGACGCGAAGGCGTACGCGGCTGACTCGATCGACATCCGCCATATCTTCCCCCAGAAATGGTGCGCAGCAAACGGCATTGACAGCGCGTACGCCAACTGCATCGTTAACAAGACCGCCATCGACGGGCAGACATGGGGATACATCGGCGCGAGCGCGCCGAGCAAATATCTGGCCGCGATCGAAACCGGTGAGAAGATAAGCCCGCAGGATTTGGACGCAATCATCACCAGCCACGACATCGACCCGGTCGCACTCCGTCAGGATGACTTCGGCGCCGTCTTCGACGCACGCTATGAACGGCTTATTCGGCAGATCGAGGATGCAACCGGCCGGCCGGTGAACCGGAGTGAGGGGCAGGGCAGTCCATTCGCCGGACAACGCACCGGTGCAGCGCTGGCACGTGGCATCAATTCGCTGATCAAGGCAGGGGAGAGCAAGGTCATCGAGTTCAAGTCGACCGGCCGCAAGAACCTCGCCACCGGGCAGAAGGATCGGGCAATAGAGTGGGCGGTGGTCAAGACGATCGCCGGCTTCATGAACGGTCACGGGGGCACACTGCTCGTCGGTGTCCAGGACGACGGGTCGGTGCTAGGCTTGGAAGAGGATTTAACCGTCTTCTCCAAGAAGAACACCGACGGCTGGGAGCAGTGGATGACCGAGCTGCTAATCCAGACCTTCGGGAAGGCTGTGACGGCCAACGTGACCGTCGCGTTCGGCACCATCAACGAATTCACCGTTGCCCGGATTGACGTTGCGCCTGCCTCAGAGCCGGTTTATACAACCAGGACGAAGACCGGCACAAAAGGAGCGGTATTCCTCGTCCGGCTCAACAATACGACGCACGAGCTCGACGGGCCCGAAGCGTCCAAGTATCAGCACGACCGGTGGTTCAAATAGTGAGACTTTTTCATCCTGAGTAGTGGTCCTCTTCGATGAGCTGCAGGACGAGGACGGCCTGGACGATCGCGGTGGCGCGGCGCGGGCAGCGGCGCAGCCGGACCAGCACCTTCCAGGCCTTCAGGGTCGCGGCGGCGCGTTCCCCGACCTGCGGGTGCCGAAAATTCATCCGTCCAGGTTAAGCCGCATGCCGGTACTCCTTGAGGACACCACCGAGTCGATCATGTCGGCGGACGTCGAGCCGGGCGATCCGGGCTGGGTTGGCGCCCGAGCTGGGTAGCGGTCGGAGCGGAGCGGCCTGGTGGAGGGCCCGGTGCGGCCGGTGACCGTTGTAGAACGCCTCGAGCTCGCGCAGGACATGGAGCAGATGGTGCTGGTTCCAGATATCAGGGTGCGGTCCAGCAGTTCGCGTCGGCAGGTCTGGATCCACCGCTCCATGATCGCGTTCATCCGGGGGATCCGTATGCCGGTCGTGACGACGTGGAGTCCGGCGTCGGCCAGCACCGTGTCGAAGGCCGCGGTGAACTTGGCATCGCGGTCGCGGATGAGGAACCTGGCTGTGCTGCCCGCATCCTGCAGGCCCATGACGGGGTTCCGGCCGAGCCCCGGGTGGCCCACTGGCCGGTGGGGTGCGCGGTGGCCTCGAGGATCCGGATGCGCCGGGTGGCGTGCTCGATGACGGCGAAGCCGTACAGCCGGGCCCCGGTCAGGGTGCGGACCTGGAAGAAGTCGCACGCCGGCAGGGCGTCCGCTTGACTACGGAGGAAATCGGCCCAGGCGGTGTGCTGTCGCTCGGGCGACGGGTCGATGCCGTGGACCTTCATAATCTCCCACACGGTGGAGGCGGCGACCGTGACGCCGAGGGCGGCCAGCTCGCCGTGGATGCGCCGGTATCCCCAGGAGGAATTCTTCCGGGCCAGGCGCAGCACCAGCAGGCGGATGGAGGAGAGGGCGCGTGGGTGCCCTCGACGTCGGGACGTGCGGGCTGCGGCGTCGCGGCGTCTGAGCAGGTCGCAGTGCCAGCGCAGGATGGTCTTCGGGCGTACCAGCAGCGCAAGGTGTCGCAGCTTACCCATCGACAGGTGACCGAGCAGTTCGGCGAGCACGAAGCGGTCGCCAGGGGTGAAGGCGGGCTTGGTCACCTGGTGCTGCAGGACCGTCAGCTGGTGCCGCAGCGCTTCAGATCTCGACCTCCTTGTCACGATCGCTTCCCGACACCAGCCGTAGGAACGTGAAGACGGTCGTCGCGGTGAGGTAGACCAGATGCAGCAGCACGACAGATCATCATGCTGCGGCGGTGCAGACCTCACGATCCCGAGACTCGAGGTATGTGATCATCAGTCAGCGTTCTGACCTGCGCGGATGAATTTTCGGCACCCACAACACGGTCGCGTCCCGGATGCGGTGTAAATAGATCACGAGCGTAGGTTCCGTACTGAACCGCCAAGTTCCGTACGAAGGAGTCCCACGCCCGTGACCCGTCGAGTATCCCCCATCCAGGCCATCCGCGCCGAAATCGACACCCTGTTCACCGACGGCCGCGACCTCGTCGAGGTCCTCGAAGACGTCGCCCGCCTGGGCGCCCGCCTGATCATCCAGACCGCCGTGGAAGCCGAGGTCGACGCCTTCCTCGGCCGCGCCCGCTACCAGCGCGCCACAGCGGCCGGCGAGGAGACGATGGTGCGGCCCGGCTACCGTAACGGCCACTGCCCCACCACCATCAAGACCACCAGCGGACCGATCACCATCGCCCGCCCCAAACTCCGCGGCACCACCGAGGCCTTCGCCTCCCGCCTGTTCGGCACCGGCGTCACCCGCACCCACGCCCTGGAGACCCTCGTCATCGCCTCCTTCGTACGCGGCCTGTCGGTCCGCGACGTCGAAGCGACCCTCGCCGACGCCCTCGGCCCCGAGGCCGCCCTGTCCAAGTCGACGGTCTCGGCCATCTGCCAGGCCATCGTCACCGAATACGACACCTGGTGCCGGCGCGACCTGACCGGCATCGAGCTGGACTACCTGTTCCTCGACGCCTCGCATTTCAAGATGCACGACGGCGCCCGCGCCGAACCGGTGCTGGCCGCCTGGGGCATCACCACCGCCGGCAAGCCCGTCTTCGTCGGCCTGGCCGCCGCCGGATCCGAATCCACCGACGCCTGGGGCGACTTCCTGGCCGATCTCGTCGGCCGCGGCCTACGTCCGCCGCTGCTGGTCGTCTCCGACGGCGCGCCCGGGCTGATCAGCGCGGTCGAGCAGGTCTTCCCCGCATCGCTGCGCCAGCGCTGCCTCGTTCACCGCCTGCGCAACATCGCCGCCAAGGTCTCATCCGCCGACCAGGCCGCGGTCAAGGCCGCCTACTGGAGCATCTTCGACCTGGCAGGCCTCGACGAGGCGACTCTCGCGCCCGGCCAGCACCTGGTCGAGCTCATCCAGGTTCGCATCGACGCCTTCGCCGAGATGTGGGGCCGCCCCTATCCAGCGGCGGTCAAGAGCCTGCTGACCGACCGCCACAGCCTGACGACCTACCTGCGCTTCCCGATCGAGCACCACAAGCGCGTGCGCCACTCCAACTTCATCGAGCGGACCTTCGGCGAGACCCGCCGCCGCGTGAAGGTGATCGGCCGCTTCCCCGGCGAGACCTCCTGCGTGTCCCTGGTCTGGGCGGTGCTGGACCGGGCCTCACGCGGTTGGCGCGGTTTCACCATGACCCCGGCCGGGCTGCGCGTCCTGCAGGACCTGCGGCGCGCTCTCCTGCACCCGCCGACCCGGCTTCACCCCGCCGACCAGCCGGCCTTGGCAGCGACTGTCGAGGCCGCTTAAGATCCACCCACGGCACCTACCTCGTCGAGCTTTTTACACCGCTCCGAGGACGCGACCCACAACACTGAAACGCGTTTCAACCCAGATGCTCAATAGTGACGTTGCTCCAGTGTTGTGCAAGATACTCCGCGACCAGCCGACGGTGACAATGGTGCGCCTTGTCTTCGCTGCAGAGCAGGACCGCGTCACCAAGTAGCTCCTGCGGGACGATTTCCTCAATGCGACGGTTCTTCATGAGTTCCAAGAAACGATCCTCATAGACCGCCCAGCTGACGCCATGCTTCTTGTAGTCGTCGAGCATGGTTTGCGTCGGCGCCAGATCGAGGCGGTGAGAGTATCCGACATCGCAGATCTCACCGAGGAAATATTTCAAGTCGTCACGTTTGGCGAAACCCGCCAGTTGCGAGACATTGTTCAAGCGGACATCGACGAGCGTTGCCACTCCAGCCTCACGCAACAGCCCAAAGAATTGCTCGGCGGTCTTCTTCGTGAAGCCAATAGTAAAGATCTTCATCTTTCTAGTGTCCTCTTGAAGCGAAGTCTTCATTGAAATATGCGATTCGGCGTTCCTGACGACTCAGGGCTTCCTCTAGGCGTTCGGCCGGCGTGTAGAGCAGATCGTCCTCCTCTATGCCGAATTTAGTCATGAGACGCCGCATCGCCAAAGCATGGCTCTCAGCATGCCCGTCCCCGTGGATATGGTCGACAGCGGCCCCGTATTCTGAGATCACTCGCGCGATAAGGATCGTGCGGTGGCAGTCAAGCGGCTCCTGCTCGGTGCACATGATGGCGATCCGCTCGATCTCGGCACCCTTCAGCAGGCGCGCGATGCCGTTGGTGAATTCAGCGGTCCGTGCTAGGCGCTTGTACTGCACCCGCCCATCGATATAGCAGTCGGGGTCGTTCGTGCGCGCTCCGAGTTCCTTGCCGAGGAACACGTACTTTATGCCGGCATCGCACAGACTACGATTTATCGCATCTCGGTTAAACTGAGGGGCGAACCGGCTGACGGGTATCGAGCGCACGTCTGCAACCGCCGTGATCCCGTGCCGCCGAAGTAGATCCCGGAAGACCGAGAAGCTGTGTGTGGAGTGGCCGATTGTGAACAGGGGGCCGGATTTCATGTTCTGCTACCTGTTTCGATCTTTGCACGCTCAATGATGGCCGCAACCAGTTTGTAAGCGTATTCTTTGTACGGTTCGCCAAGGCTCACCGTGATGAAGGATTCACCCAGTTCGTAGCCGCCATCCGCCTTAGCGAGGTACTCTCGCTCGTACTCCGGATCCGTCACTCGCAGTATATACGTAGATCCTGCATACATAAAACGCGCACTCACGGCCCGTCTTGTATTGTCGGGCGCCGCACCGGAGGTGTGCACCTGTAATCTCAAACGGCCGACCCGGATGAGCTTCAGCGAGTCCTTCAGAGTGACCGTTTGCGCGATCGGCACGCGGTCATTGCCTCCACGGTACGTGCTGTACCCGTTAACCCATAAAGACTCCGGGCGCTGTTCGAGTGTGAGAAGTTCATCCCATCCGACCCGGCCGACATTCATCCAGTAGTAGCCAGGGTCAAGGAGCCAGTTCTCGCGCTGATAGTCGTGCGGTTGAGGCTGGAGAAGCGGCACGGATATGATATCGAGAACACGCGGGTCCGATCCGTCTTCGTACCGCTGATCCTCCAAGGAGACCTCGCCGTGTTGACGGTCACTAACGGGGCGCACCCACTCTTGGCCGCCCTCAACGATCCCCGCGACACATCTCCCCCAGTTTTTACGGGAGTTCGCCAGACACACGAGCGTCTTGACCGTCGTCACGCATACCTCCGCAAAAGATGCATCAGACCCATGCGGAACAGTAACGTAAAGAACCGACACAGAACAGTCGTCGCCGCCTTCCACCGGGACTGCACGAGCAACTGCCCTGTCGCAGATTCAATGCCGATGAAACGTCCCGCAACGTCATGCCGAGCCATGCGTGACGTCGACAAGCCGTTGAGTGTGCGGTGTTTTCGGGGCTGTCGCCGCTGGTCATGGAGGACGTGACCGATAAGGGCGAACAGATCTGGGTGGGGGCACGAACCCCGGACCAGCCGGCCACCTGCCCAGAGGGCTCCGGCCTGTACCGCGTCGAAACTCGTCGCACGAGGCTTGACCTGGAACTTCACCGAAGCAGGTGACCTTTGGCGGTCGACAGTGAATAATGGTCAAGGGCCCTATGTTTGCTCGGTGTTTGCTCGTGTGTCCTGATACGGCGTGGCATGTGGTGTCACGGCCCGGCAGAACGACAAGGACACTGGCGGATAAAACGGCACAAGACGACAGGTCACGACACCGGATGGCATTGAACCCGTCGACTTTTAATCCGTAGGTTCTGGGTTCGAGTCCCAGGCGCCCTACCAGTCGTGAGCAGGAACTTAGGCTCTGACCTGGGCCTTCGTTCCTGGTCACTTCCCCCGGCACATGCAGTCGAGTGCAGCCGGATGCAGTTGCCTGCCACCGGTCGCGGAACATACGCGGAATGGAACCGCGCCCGTCCGTCCAGGTCAGCACCCGGATTCCGGGAGCCGCCGGAACGGTTCCGCGCGTCTCCGAAGCAGGATCCGCGCTCCCGAAGCACTGCCCAAGCCCCCCAAGTCGGTGCTGACCTACGAGATCACGTAGGAGATCCACACCCGACCTCAGGATCAGCCCCCGCACATGGTGAAGGACCCCGAGGCTTGCCCGAGGTCCTTCACCGCGTTCCGCCGTCACGGCTGTCACGTCGTGAGCGCTTCCATGATCCGCTTGTTGGCCGTCTCGTGCTGCCCGTCGATGCACTTGGCGTAGACCCGAAGGAGCACGTCCACCCCGTGGCCGGCCCGCTCGGCGACCTCCGGGGCATGGACTCCGGCGTTCAGCCAGAGGGACACCGCCGCGTGCCGCAGATCGTACGGCCGACCCGCCAGCGGCGAGGCCACCTGATCGGGGGTGAAGGCGTACATGCGCGCCTGCTTCCAGACCATCGAGACCGTCGAGCCGGGGAAGCTCTTACCGCTCCGGGTCCGAAACAGCCTCCCGTCCTCGGCGACGCCGTACCGGTCGATGTGCTCACGGAGAACGGTCACCAGCTCCGGCGGGATCGGCACGCGCCGAGTCGCCTTGCGGCCCCGATGCTTGAGGCCGCGCTCGTCGTTGGCCTCCCCCGAGTCGGTGTAGCGCGTGTTGCTCTCCGGCCGGGTCGTCTCCAGGGTCAGGACACCCCAGCCCGTTGCCGGAAGGTCGCAGTTCGCCTCGCGGAGCCCGGCCGCCTCAGCCGGGCGGAGGCCGGCGAAGTACATGCAGGCGAACATGGCCGCCATCATCGGCCCCCGGGTACGGCCCGCATACGTCACCGCGACCAGGAGCCGGCGGGCCTGCTCCGGACTGACCACCGAACGCCGGTCGATCTCGCCCGTCGCCTTGACCTTGCGGAACTTGACCTTGTGGATCGGATTTACCGAAAGCTCTCCCAGCTCTACGGCGTACTCCAGGACCTGATGGAAGACGGCCCGCTTCCGCCGGTAGGTCGAAGCCGCCGCGGCCGTGCCGTCCAGGCGCAGAGAGATGGCCTCCAAGGCCGCCCGGGTGTGCTGGGGATCCTCCAACGCGCTCAGGGGCAGTGAAGCCGCTTCCAGCCACCGCACCACCCTCAGGACCTTCGGCGAGGGAGCCGGACGGCGGTCCTCCGGCACGAAGGAGTACTCAAGCAACGTCCGCCGGATCTCCTCGTCATCGGGACGACCGGGCACGTCACCCGTCAGGACAGGGGTGACGTAGGCGAGGGAGTCGGTCATGCCCTCGCGGGTCTTGGCCGCCGAGTGAGGCCACCAGGCGTGGACGTAGGCCACGGCCAGGGAGTACCAGGTGCGCGTGTCCTTGGCCTTGACCATCGAGCCGGGAAGACCGCTCTCCAGGTCGAACGCCTCCCCGTTCCTGGCCGCCTGGCGCAGGTCGGACAGGAAGCTCTCGGCGAGCCCCTTGGTCTTGAAGGTCGAGGACTTCTCCCCGTTGTCCACAGTCCACCGGACGGTGTGGGAAACGATGCGGGGTTTCTTGCCCACACCCTGGGGTCGGGTGTTGGTGCGGATGCCCCAGAACTTGACCTTGTACGAGGTGTTCACGCGGCCTCCCGGAGGGATTCGAGCCAGGCTTCGAACTCGCTCCGGTACAGCCGGAGGTCGCCGTTGGGCAGCCGGAACCCTGCGGGGAACTTGCCGATCTCGCGCCAGCGGTAGAAGGTGCGGACCGAGATCCCGCCCAGCTCTTCGAGGATCTCGGGAACGGTCATCAACTCGTCCCTCTTCTTCACGCCGCCACCTCCAGTCCGGGAGTTGCCGAAAGATCCGGCTCGGGTCGTCCTTCTGCTCTGGCTTGGAGTTCGAGGAGCCGGGCGCGGGTGCGCTGGCGGTTGGCGACGCCGCGCAGGAGTCGTTTGGCCAGCGGGGTGCGGGTCGGGTCGTTGGTGGAGACCGGCTTCCACAGGTAGCGGTGCGGGTCGTTCTGGGTGGGGTCGTCGGCCAGGCCGAGCGCGTCGAGGACCCAGGCCCGGCGATCCTGCTTGTGCTCGCGCAGGGTCTTGTTGGACCACTTGCGCGAGACCAGGACCCGCCGGCCCGCGTAGCCGAGGTGCTCGGGCTTGTGCGCCTTGCTGCGGCACCGGCCAGGAGCCATCCCGGCTTTGGCGCCCTTGGGCTGCACGCCATAGCGGAGCCAGTTCGCGCACGATGGCGAGCAGGGCTCGTAGCGCAGCGCCTCCACCATGCGGGCCGCGTGGTCTCTCCGAGCGGAGTCGTCAGCGTCGAGCGTCTCGCCGAGGCTCTTGGTCAGGTACTTGGACAGGTAGCGGATGCACTGGTCGGCGTCCGGGGTCCCGGCGAGCACGCCTTGGACGTCGACCTGGTCACCGAAGCGGAGCACGTGCAGGGGTTCGGCCGCCTCGTCCTGGTCGAGCCGGTCGAGCGCCTCGTCCCAGGTGGGCAGGACCTCCCGGTCTCAGGGTCGAGGTAGTCGCCGTCCTGCCCGTCCGGGTAGGCGGTGCCGTCGTCGGGGAGATCGGCGCGCGAGCTCCACACCGGTAGGTGGTCGCCTGCGAAGCGGACTTCATCGACGGCCGGCCACCACACCTGGTGGTAGGTCGCGGCGGCGATGGCCTTGATCTCCGCGCGGGGCAGGGTGCCCCGGATCGCCATGTGCAGATGCGGTGCGAGCCGCTTCTGAGGCTCGACGGTGGCGAAGTACTGCACGTCATAGCCCGCCACCCGGCGGAGGTTCTGCACGAACCGGTCGACCAGCTTGGAGAAGTGCAGCGCATCCCGGGCCGCCCGCCGGTAGTCGTAGGTGCTCGGGTCGACCGGCACGCCTTGGCCCGCCCGGATGCGTCCGTAGGACGGCAGGGTGAGCGTGATGAACATCGACGGCCGGTAGACCCTCCCATCGGTGCCGGTGAAGGCCCGGCCGAGCGTGGTGGGGCTCATGGCCCGCTTGGGCAGGTCCGGGGCGTCCTGCCGCCTGCGGGTGGAGCGGGAGCGCTTGGGGACCGTCCGGCCGGAGAGGCTGCCGCGCATGCCCGCCTGGTTGATCTCGGCGTCGATGGCGCTGATCGCCTGCTCCCAGTCGGCGACCTCCTCGGTATGCCCGTCGCGTTCGGCCGCATCGCGCTTGGCCTGCACGTCGGCGCGGAACTCGATCAGCCAGCGCTGCTCTTCGGTGGAGGGGTCCGGCTCGCTGATCGGCTCGTGGTCGAGGTGCCAGCCTTCCCGGCATTGGGCCATGCGCAGGTAGCGGTTGCGCTTGGCGCACGGCGGGCACTTGGCCTCCTGCGTGGCGCCGCAGGGGACGTCGAAGGGTTCTTCCTGGCCGGTGAGGACGTCGAGCCGCCGCAGTTCGATCGGGCGGATGCACACACCGTTGAGCTTGGCCACCTCGATCGCCACGTCCAGGGCGACGGGCAGCCGGTCACGAACGGTGCGGGCGAGCCGGGGATGGGAGGCGTCCACCGCAGCGGCGGACTCGACGGTCGAAGGGATCGAAGGGACGGGGGTGGAGGTGTCGGTCACATGGCCTCCTTCCGGTCGATCAGGTCGGCGCATAGCCGGTAGGCGGAGCTGTAGGGGTCACGGCGCAGCCGGACGTTGACGAGGTCGAAGCAGAACGTCAGCTCGACACGGGCGGGCCGGCCGTCACGATCACGCAGGCGCAGCGCCAGAGCGTCGAGGTCGGCGGAGTCACCCTGAATGGTGATCTTCATCAGGCGGCCTCCTCCATCTGGAACAGGGCGACCATGTCGCGGATGTCGGCATCGGAGACGTAGGCCGCGCGGACCCGGATCGGGTCGGGCGAGGCTTCCAGCCGCACATACGCCACCCCGGCACCCTCCTGCGGGACGGAGGAGATGTGATCGGCCAGCGCGCCCCGGTCGCGGGCACCGTCCCCGAGCACCATGTCCACCTGCTCGGACTCATCGAGGCGGAGAGCGATCTTGTCGGGGAACAGGTTGCGGATCGTCAGCACGTCCTTGCGCGGGTCCTGGAGCGCGGCCAGGACGCCGAAGCCGACCGCCCGCCCCTGCGTGGTGAGCGTCGCCAGCGCGGCGGAGATGCGCTGCTTCAAGGCCCGATCGGACTGGTAGGCGGTCAGGAACGCGACCTCGTCCACGATCACCAGGACGAACGGGTCCTCCACGGTGGGGACGTGGTCGCGCTGGACGCCGGCGAACTTCTCGGCGCGCTTTTGCATGCGCTCCACCGCCTCATCCAGCAGATCGGCGCAGTCGGCCGGGGACGCGGCGTAGCGGGTGAACAGGGGCCGGCCGAAGGACAGCTCCATGAGCTTGGGATCCAGCCCCCACAGCTCGGCGACGCCGGTCCACACGGCCGGGATCAGGGCGCGGATGACCGACCACAGGATGGAGCCCTTCCCGGCCCCGGTCGCCCCGGCGGCCAGGACGTGGGTGCCGTGGACCTTGAGCCGCCAGGGCCGTCCGTCCTCGCGGATGCCGATCTCGACCGGTCCGATCGACACCGTCTCCGGCAGCGGTAACGCTGGTAGGGGGACGGCGAGCGGGTCGCGGCGGGGGAAGGTCAGCAGCAGCCGTCCCGCACGAGCCACCGAGACCCGGCAGGAGGTCGCGCCGAAGCCGTGCGCCAGGTGCTCGATGCGGTCGGCCCAGTCTTTGACCGCTTGGCCGGTGAGCATGTCGACCGTGACCAGGTCGGCCCAGGAGGTGCAGCGCACGGCCACCAGGTGGGGCACGTAGTCTCGGCCGCCCGCATGCCGCGCCAGGCCCGAGATGGTCATGACCGCGTGCCAGTGCCGCCGATACACCCAGGCCAGCCGCCAGAAGGCCAGCAGCCGCCAGCCGATCCAGGCGTTGAAGGTCGCCCGGTCGAACAGCGCCCACGGCAGGAGCACCGAGACCGGAAGCCAGACGACGAGCAGGGCGACGCGCCAGCCGTACAGCCAGGTCACCGCGGCCGGGACGGCGAGGACGGCGGTGGCGATCGGATGCCGCCAGACCATGCGGACGAGACCGGCGAGCGCCCGCCAGACGAAGATGACGATGGTGATGATCACCGGGGTCCGCACGACGGCCGGACGGAACACCACGGCGGTATCGGGAGTGGTCGTAACGAGGCCGGTGACCTGGTCACCGGGCAGTTTCTTGAACATTAGACTTCAGTCCTCTCTTGAATCGCATCTGGGGAGACCAGGGGCCGCCGGAATGCCAGTTCCAGCGGCCCCGCTTTCGTTGTCAGGCCGCGATGTCCTTGCCGGCCGGGGCGTGCTTGGCCGGGGCGGCGGTGCGGGGAGCCCGCATGGACGTGGCGCGGATGGAGTAGGCCAGGCGGCCGGTGGACTGGTTGACGTACGGGGTGACGGTCATGCCGTCGAACTCGACCGGGGTGATCGGCAGGCCGGGCACCGGGGGCGGGGGCACCGGCTGGACGGGGGCGAGGATCTTGACCTGCGCCTGCCGAAAATTACATCCGTGCAGTTCAAGCGGCATGTGAGTATTCGTGGAGGACTCCGCCGAGCCGGTCCCGTCTGCGTACGCTCAGCTCGGCGATGCGCGTCGGATCCGTGATCGGGTCCGGGACGGCGCGTAGCGGGGCCGCTTGTTCCAGGGCCTGATGGGCCCGGTGCCGGTTGTAGAAGTGTTCGTACTCCCGTAGCGCGTGCCGTAGATGGCGTTCGTTCCATACCAGGCAGCGATCGAGCAGCTCGCGGCGGCATGACTGCACCCACCGCTCCATGACCGCGTTCATCCGCGGGACTCGGACACCGGTGAGCACGGTCCGGATCCCGGCCTCGGCCAAGATCTCGTCCATGAGGGCGAGGAACTTCCCGTCCCGGTCCCGGATCAGATAGCGCGCCCGGCAACCGGCCTCTTCCAGGTCCATCACGAGGTTCTTCATCGCCTGGACGACCCAGGCCGCGGTCGGATGGGCGGTGGTGCCCAGCACGCGGACGCGCCGGCTGGCGTGCTCGATGACGGCCAGGATGTACTGGCGCTGCCCCGTGAGGGTGACGGTCTCAATGAAGTCGCAGGCCAGCAGCGCCTCGGCTTGGGAGCGCAGGAAGTCGGCCCAGGTGACAGACGCTCGTTCAGGGGACGGATCTATGCCTTCCTGGTTGAGGATCTCCCACACGGTGGAGGGTGCGACCGTGATGCCGAGCACGGCCAGCTCGCCGTGGATGCGCCGGTATCCCCAGGAGGGGTTCTCCCGGACCAGGCGCAGGATGAGCGCTCGGATGGAGCGGACCGTGGGCGGGCGCCCCGGCCGCCTGGGCTTACTGATGCGGGCGTGCCGCCGTCTCATCAGATCGCGGTGCCAGTGCAAGACGCAAGGCCGCGTAGTTAAGCCGTGATCCCTGCTGTCGACTTGGCTGTTTCTGCAGGTCGAG
>NZ_BMQE01000080.1:0-15518 GCF_014647955.1 Planomonospora antibiotica
AGCGCCGATGGTACTGCACTCGGGAGGGTGTGGGAGAGTAGGTCGCCGCCGGACAATTTTTGTGTGTGAGGGCCGCCCTTCGGGGCGGCCCTTTCTGTTTTTGCGGGGGTGTGGTCCGCGCCGACCGGTGGCCGCTGCCAGCTATTCCGTGAGTTCTTTCCGGTCCGGCGGCGGTGACAGACCGGGTCAGCCCTGCCCCGCCAGGGGGATTGTCGTGCGGCGCGCGCCGTCGTAGCTGCGCGCGCCGGAGAACGCCCCGGTGGCCTCGGCCAGTCCGTCGAGCACCGTGACCGCCTGCGCCCGGGTCGCGGCGTCCAGGTTGCGGGCGAGCGTCACGTGCGGGAGCCACCGTCCCGGCGCGTGCAGCGGGTTGCCGCCGCAGGAGCCGCCCAGCACCCGCCAGACCCTCGCGTGTACGGCCAGCAGCCGGGCTTCCGGCACCACGCCCCAGGCCAGCACCCGCGCCCGGCCGGTGAACAGCAGCAGCGGCCCCAGCCTGACCGGCACCGGCAGGTCATCGAAGGACTCGGCGAACGCGGTCGGCGCGTCGGGCGGCAGCCGTTCGCAGACCGCCAGCGTCAGGTGGGGGCGGTTGGTCGGGTGCGGGTGCCGCGCCTGGCTGGGCAGCCCCTCTGCCGCCAGCCGCTCCCAGGCCGCGCGCACCGCCGAGTCGAGCACGTCGTCACAGGTCAGCTCGATGGTGTGCATTCGGCAACGGTAACGGGTGCACCGTGTCCGACCGCGGATCTCTTGCCGTCCCCCAGCCGTCAGGATGAAAAGCCTCCGTACAGCAGTCGCCGGCAGCCGCCGCACGGCCCCGAGTCGAGCAGCCCGCCCCGAACGCGGGCCGCCTCGCCGGTCACCGGTCGGTTCGCCGTCCGAGGGCGGCCTTCCTGCCGTTCCGGGAGCGGCCCCGGGTGTTCCGGTGCACCTCTTTACAAACATGCGGGCGATCAACCAGGCTTGTGGACCGGGTGGACCGGGTGGACCGGTACAGACGCAGGCCGCGACCAGGACATGCCGCAGCCGCCCGATCCCGTTCGCCGATACCTGCCCCTGTTCCCTTGGGAGTGACGTTGTCCGTCTTGCATGCTCGGTGGCGGGTCTCGGTCGCCTTGGCGTACGCGGCCTTTGTGCTGGTCGGGATGAGCGCCGGGGTGGGAGGCGTGCTGCTGCCCGCGCAGATCGACGACTACGGCGTGGACAAGGCCACCGTCGGACTCACCTTCTTCACCTTCTCCGCGGGGTTCATGCTCGCCGGAGCCACCGCCGGGTCGCTGGTCGACCGGCTCGGCACCCGCGCCGCGCTCGTCGTCGGCGGTGGCGCGTTCGTGCTGGCCGGGCTGTACACGGCGATCCGCCCGCCGTTCGCCGCGCTCGTGGCGGTGCAGGTGGTGGCCGGGTACGGCACCGGTGTGCTGGAGTCCGTGCTCAACGCCTACCTCACCCGGCTGCCGTCGGCCACGACCCTGCTCAACCACCTGCACGCGTTCTTCGGCGTCGGCGCGTTGCTCGGCCCGCTGCTGGCCGCCTGGATGCTGGGTTCCCTGCCCTGGACGGCCGTCTGGCTGGTGCTGGCCGTACTGTGCCTGCCGTTGACGGCGGGCTTCCTGGTGGCCTATCCCGGAAGCGGCGCCACCGGGACGGGGGCCGGGCGCCGTACGGATCCGGCGTCGCCGCCGTCCGGTGCGCCTGATCCCGCCGGCCCCGCCCCCGCCTCGGAGAAGGCGGGCAAAGGCCTGCTGGCCGCCGCCCTCAGGACGCCCGGAGTGGTGCTGGCCTCCGTGTTCCTCGCCGTCTACGTCGGTCTGGAGATCGGCGTGGGCAACTGGGGCTTCAGTTTCATGGTCGAGGAGTACGGGCAGCCGGGCCTGGTGGCCGGATACACCGTCAGCGGCTACTGGCTCGGGCTGACCCTGGGCCGGTTCCTGATCAGCCCGGTCGCCGCCAGGCTGGGGCTGACGGCGACCGGCATGGCGTTCGTGTGCCTGTTCGGGGTCACGGCCAGTGCCGCGCTGATCTGGCTGGCGCCGGTGACGGCGGTGGCCGCCGCCGGTTTCGCCCTGCTCGGGTTCTTCCTCGGACCGCTCTTCCCGACGGCGATGGTGGTGGTGCCGAGGCTCACCACGCCCCGGCTGGTGCCCACGGCCATCGGCGTCATGAACGGCGTGTCGGTCATCGGCGGCTCCGCGCTCCCCTGGCTGGCGGGCGCCGTCGCGCAGGGCGTCGGGGTGTGGACCCTGATGCCCTTCGCGCTGGCCCTCGCTCTGCTGCAGCTCGTCGTCTGGCGCCTGCTCGTCACCCGGATGACGGCGGACGGGGGCGTCCCGGCACCGCACCCGGCTGACACGGGTTCGCATCCGTCCCGGTGAGACGGATACCGCAGCCGGGCGCGGGCCGTACCGGGACTCAGTGGGAGGTGAGGTCCAGGTCCTTGATGCGGGGGTCTCCCTCGTCGGCGAGGTAGTGGTCGGGGTGGGTGGCGTCCTCGCCGTCGGCGAGCCCGGCGGCGCGCGCGACGACCGTGCCGAGGGCCGCGACGGCCAGGTTGACGGCCAGGGCGAGGATGCCCGCGTAGACGGTCATCTTGGTGTCCAGGCCGAGCTTGTCCAGCGGGAACGCCGATCCGGCGAAGTGCAGCTTGCCGGTGGCCGGGTTGCCGATGTTGTAGAGCAGGAGCATGCCCGCGCCCATGCCCGCGACCCAGCCGGCGATCAGGCCGGTACGGTGGAACCAGCGGGTGTAGAGGCCCAGCGCCACGGCCGGGAGCGTCTGCAGGATGATGACGCCGCCGATGAGCTGCAGGTCGATGGAGAAGCCGGTGTCCAGGAAGAGGATGCAGGCCACCGCGCCGACCTTGACCAGCAGTGAGGTGATCTTGGAGACGCGGGCCTCGTCGGCGTCGCTCGCGGTCGGCTTGACGTACTCCTTGTAGATGTTGCGGGTGAACAGGTTCGCCGCGGCGATCGACATGATGGCGGCGGGGACCAGGGCGCCGATGCCGACCGCGGCGTAGGCCACCCCGGTGAACCAGTCGGGGAACATCTGGTCGAACAATCGCGGCACGATCGTGTTGTTGTCCTTGCCGATCGGCGTGGTCCCGGCCGCGATGGCCATGAAGCCGAGCAGCGCGATCAGTCCGAGCAGCAGGCTGTAGGCGGGCAGCGCCGACATGTTCCGCTTGATCACGTTGCGGTTCTTCGAGGCCAGCACGCCGGTGATGCTGTGCGGGTAGAGGAAGAGCGCCAGCGCCGAGCCGAAGGCCAGCGTGACGTACTGCAGCTGGTTGCCGGCGTTGAGCACGATGCCGTCGCCCGGCGCGGGGGTCGCGGCGAACTTCGCCTGGGCCGCGTCGAAGATCGCATCCCAGCCGCCCAGCTTGGCCGGGATGACGATGACCGCGGCCAGGATCACGATGTAGATCAGCGTGTCCTTGACGAAGGCGATCAGCGCCGGGGCGCGCAGGCCCGACTGGTAGGTGTAGGCGGCCAGGATCGCGAACGCGATGATGATCGGCAGGTGCCCGGTCACGCCCATCGACTTCAGCACGGCCTCGATGCCGACGAGCTGCAGCGCGATGTACGGCATGGTCGCGACGATGCCGGTGATCGCGATCAGCAGGGCGAGGGTGGGGGAGCCGAAGCGGGCCCGGACGAAGTCGGCCGGGGTCACGAAGCCGTGGATGTGCGAGACCGACCAGAGCCGGATCAGCACCAGGAACACCATGGGGTAGATGACGACGGTGTACGGCACGGCGAAGAAGCCCATCGCGCCCGCGCCCCACAGCAGGGCGGGCACGGCCACGAAGGTGTAGGCGGTGTAGAGGTCGCCGCCGACCAGGAACCAGGTGACCCAGGAGCCGAAGCTCCGGCCGCCCAGGCCCCACTCGTCGAGGCTGGCCAGGTCCTTGGGCCGGCGCCAGCGCGAGGCGACGAACCCCATGCCGCTGACGACCAGGAACAGGACGGTGAATATGATGATCTCGGTCAGGTGCTCCCGCACGACGTCACCGCCCCCGCTTGGTCATCTGGTAGACGACCGTGGTGCAGGTGACGCCGACCGCGATGAAGGCGAGCTGGAGCCAGTAGAACATCGGGAAGCCGAGCAGCCGGGGCTCGTCCGAGTTGAACAGGAAGGGCAGCAGGGGCAGGACGATCGGGACGAGCAGCAGCCAGTTCCACGGGCTGCGGTCGCTCCGATCCTGATCGGGTGCGGTCAACATGGTCTCCTCGTACCGGAGGGGAACCAGCCGGCCGTGAACCGGCTGGTCGGATTGACCGGCAGGGTAACCACGTGATCGTTTCGTTGAGGTCACCACGCGCCGAGCGGGCTTGTCGGCGCGGTGAACGGTCGATCGACGGTCAGGAGCGGTGTTCTCCGGTGCCGTGCGCCCGCGGAAGCGCCGCCCGGCGCCCTCACTTCTCGATCCGGTAGACCTGCGTCTCGATGTCCACGCTCATCTCGTGGTTCCCGGAGAAGTAGTGCTCCTGCGCCGCCCTGGCCGCTTCTTCCAGGCGCTTCTCCGAGAACATGAAGGAGAGGAGCAGCCAGGCGTCCTCCCTGCCGATGCAGATCTCGTCCGGGCCGAAGGCGGGGGCGGCGCCCCCCGTGTTGCGCACCGTCGTGGCGAAGCTCCGGATGAGCTCGAAACCGAACTCCCCTGCACGTCGGGGAAGGTCGGCCAGGATCTTCCGGTCCCCCGGGTAGGCGTGGCCGTAGGCATCGACTAGGCGGCGGACCTCCCCGGGTCCCCGGAAGGTGCCGTCGTTGACGTCGACCACGTACAGGAGCCCTCCGGGGCGCAGCACGCGGCGCATCTCCAGCAGGGCCAGATCCGGGTTGCGGAGGTGGACGAACAGGAAACTCGCCGTCACGACGTCGTGGGACGAATCCTCCTCACCGGTGGCGTACGCGCTGCCTCGCCGGACCGCCGTCTCCGGGAAGCTCGCCCGGGCCATGGACAGCAGGGAGGGCGCGGGTTCGACACCGCGTATGCGGTAACCGGAGAAGCAGTCTTCCGCAGCGAGTGCGTGCAGATATCCTCCTGGCCCCGTACCGATGTCCAGCAGCGAGGCGGGCGGGGGAGGAAACGGCGTCGCAGCCAGGCGCGCGCGCTGCTCGGTGAGCATCAGCCGGCCCTGCGCGATCAGCCGCGGCATCTCGGACTCGATGACCGACGACTCCAGGTAGAGGTTCTCGGCTTCGAGGGATTCCACCGCCAGGAGGTGGGCCCTGCCGTCCTCCACGAGGAAGCGGACGAGCGAGGGAACCGCCATCGGGCCTTCGCCCGGCACGGACGCGCCGACCAGTGCCCGGTGCTCCGAGTACAACCGCGCCAAGGCTTCGCCGCCCTCCACCTTCATCACCGTCGTCGCCTCGTCGCCGGAGGTGAGCTCGGTGTGTTTCACGAACCCGGTCCTGGTGTACCGGTCGGTGAGGTCGCGATGGAGCCCCTGCAGGACGAGGAAGAACCTGGCCGGCCGGAGCGACTCGTAGATCTGGCGCATGGCTGCCATGCCCAGCCGCTTGCTGATATAGCGGCCGCGATAGCCCGGAGCCTCCACCCGCTTGCCCATCCGGACCGAGAGGCCGTCTTTCTCCGGGAGCCTCAGGTCCGCCAGTTCTGGGGCGCCGGGCTCGTAGAGGTACGCCGACATAACGGCCACGATCGCTCCGCGGGAAACGGCGCAGAGGTGAAGGCCCTCCGGATCCTTCTCGTGGCGCACCATGTCCTCTGCCCAGCCCTGCTCGGTCGTGAAAGCGTGCCGCCGGAGCGCGAGGATCTCCTCGCCGCCTTCAGCCCAGGGCAGCCACCGGACTTCGATGCCGTTCTCTTCGTTCGTCATCGGAAACCTCTCAGCGTGCGTCTTCGACCCGGTCGGCCGGTGAACCTGTACGGACTGCGGATCCGACCGCCGCTCCCGTCGGAGAACGCCGCCGGAAGCGGGGGAGGCGGCGATCGGTGCCAGGACCGTCCACGGCTCGTCGCGGATCGGCCGCTGATCGGCCGCTGATCGGCGCCGAGCGCCCTCGGCGGCGGTCCCGGCTCCGATCGAGGGTATTGAGACGACCTGTGGTCGGCATGTGGCCGGAGCAGACCTCCAGATGCGGCGGCGACAAGCCGTCTCAAACGGCTTCCAAGGGCTCGAGCGGCGTCCAAGGCCGCACGCCGCGGCAGGCAGGGCGCCCGCACAGGGCGGGACGCCGGCGGAGGAGGTGCGCCGCGCGCCTCCGGCGGGCGCCGGACACGTCCCCCGCCCGCGTCCGGCCGGGTCCCCGGTGGCGGAACGGTTGTGAAAAAGATCACTTGCAGATGTGCCGCGTCTGGAGCAGATCTTCCGTGAACGCGGTGCCTAGACTTGCGTTCCATATGGCAAAACGCGGCGGGGCACGGAGCCGGCAGGCCGCGGTCCATCGGGGGTGCGCGTGAGGTTTCGGGTTCTCGGCTCGGTGGAGGCGTACAGCGGCGACGGAGCCCTCGCTGAACTGCGCGGGCCTCGTCAACGCGCGGTGCTGGCCCGGCTTCTGGTGGCGCAGGGGAGCGTGGTCTCCACGGACACGCTCATCGAGGACCTGTACGACGGGTCGCCTCCGGCGAGCGCGTTGTCGTCGTTGCAGTCGTATGTGTCCAACCTGCGTCGGGTCATCGAGCCGGAACGCGCCCGCAACGCTCCGCCGCAGATACTCGTCGGACGGCCGCCCGGTTATCTGCTCGCCACCACGGATGTCGACGCGCTCGACTTCGCCGAGCTGATCAACCGCTCGGAGTTCCACTCGCCTGACGAGGCGCTCGTGTCGCTGGACAGGGCGTTACGGCTCTGGCGCGGCGTGCCGTACGGGGAGTTCGCCGACAAGGCATGGGCCGTCACAGAGGTCAACCGGCTCGGCGAACTGCGTCTGGTCGCCGTCGAACGGCGTGCCCAGGCCCTGCTGAACCTCGGCCGTCCGCAGCTCGTGATCAACGAGCTGGAGGCGGAGACGCTCGAGCACCCGCTGCGCGAGCGGCTGTGGTGTCTGCTCGCCCTGGCGCTGTACCACACCGGGCGCCAGGCCGACGCCCTGGCCGTGCTCCGCCGTGCCGGGACGATGCTCGCCGATCAGCTCGGCCTCGATCCCGGCCCCGAACTGCGGGCCCTGGAGGAGGACATCCTCCGGCAGGTCGAGTCGCTGGGCCCCGTGCGCGCCACCGCGGTGCTGCTGTCGGCGGCGCCGTCCGCGCCGCGACGGGCCGTCCTCGGCAGGGAGCGGCAGTTCGCGAAACTGCAGTCACTGCTCGACAAGGGCGGTGCGGCCGTCGCCGCGGTGACCGGTGAACCGGGCATCGGCAAGACCTTCCTGCTGGAGGCGTTCCGCGACCACTGCGCGGACTTCGGTTACCTCGTGCTCTGGGGAGGCTGCCACGACGTCCAGGGGGCGCCCCCGCTCTGGCCCTGGCTCCAGGTGCTGGGCACGCTCGCTCAGCACCGCCAGCCGCCCGACAGATCGGCGCTGGCCGGCCTGCTCGACGACGAGAAGCCCTCGGGCTCGGCCGGCGCGGCCCTGCTCCGCCGGAACCAGGCCGTCGTCGAATGGCTGGCCGCGGCCGCGAGGAGCCAGCCCCTGGTCGTCGTCCTGGACGACCTGCACTGGGCCGATCCGGCCTCGCTCGAACTGCTCAAAGACGTGATCATGCTGGCCGGCGGGCTGGTGGGGAACGCCCCCCTCAAGATCGTCACCGCGTTCCGGGACGCGGCGCACGCCCCCGCCCCGGAGGGGGTGTCCGGCCTCTCCGTGGACGACCTGCTGGCCCGCCTCGTCCGCTACGACCTGCACCGCATCGATCTCCCCGGTCTCGGCGCGGATGCCGTGCGGGCCATCGCGGCGGACATGCGGGCGGAGGTGGACGAACCCACCGCCAGGCGGCTGACCGACCGCACCGGCGGCAACCCGTTCTTCGTCCGGGAGAGCGTGCGCCTGCTCGTCGAGGGGCGCCCGCTCGACGCGGTGCCCGACGGGGTCGCGAAAGTGGTCCGCCAGCGGCTCGGCTCGCTCCCCTCCGGGATCGGCGAGACACTCGGAGTCGCCGCGGTGATCGGCCGGGACTTCGATCCCGCGGTCGTCGCCGAAATCGGCGGAGGCGAGGCCTACGACCAGCTGGACCGGGCGGCGCAGGCCGGGCTGATCGTCCCCCGCGCCGGCCGGATGGCCTTCGCCCACGACCTGGTCCGCGAGACCCTCGTACGCGACCTTCCGCCGCTCCGCAAGGCGGGGATCCACCGTGGCGTGATGGCCGCCCTGTCCAATCGGCCCGGGACCGACGTGGCCGTCATCGCCCACCACGCCGTCGAGGCCGGCCCCGCGGCGTACGGCGAGGCGGTGCGCTGGGCCCGCGCCGCGGCCGAGCAGGCGGGCCTGCGTCTGGCCTACGAGGAGGCGGCCATGTGGTGGGGCCGGGCGATCGACGCGCACGGCGCCTCCGCCGGTGACGCGAGCGACCACCTGGAGCTGCTGCTGAAGCAGGTCCGGGCCCTGCTGGAGTCGGGGGACGCGATCGGCGCGCGGCAGGCGCGAGGGCAGGCCGTACGCGCCGCCGACCGCGCCGGAGCCGGTCCCGAGCGGACCGCCCGGGCGCTCACCGCGCTGGACGCCCCCGCGATCTGGACGCTGCGTGACCCCTACGAGGCGGTGGACCTGCGGCTCGTGCACCGCTTCGAGTCGGTGCTGCGCGAGCTGCCCGACACCGACAGTCCCGAGCGGGCCCGCCTGCTCGGCGGGCTGGCCCAGGAACTGTACGACGGGACGGACGACCCGCGCCGCGACGCCCTGTCGTCCCAGGCGGTCGACATGGCCCGCCGGCTGGGCGACCCCCGCCTGCTGGTGCGCATGCTCAACGCGCGCTACCTGTCGCTCCCGGCGTTCCCGGCCCACGTCCCCGAACCGCTGGAGATCGCCGCCGAGATGCTCCAGACGGCCGTGCGCGCCGAGGAGCCGGGGTTCGAGCTGCTCGCAAAGATGATCTTCAGTCATCACCGGCTGGAGATGTTCGACCTGGCGGGCGCCGACCGGGCCGCCGAGCGCTGCGAGGCCCTCCTGGAAAGGCTGCCGCTGCCCTGGCCCCGCTTCCAGCACACCCTGTGGCGTGCCAACAGGCTCGTCCTGGACGGCCGGTTCGACGACGCCGCGGCCCGGTACGACGAGGCCGAACGCCTGGGTGAGCGGATCGGCATGTGGCACACGGGCGCGGTGGTGACCACCGGACGCCTCATCCTGAACTATCACCGGGGCACCCTGGCGGAGGCCGAACCGCTCATCGACGCGATCGCCGGAATCCACCCCTCCATGGACCACGACATGCGGGTCCTGTGGCTGTGCGAGCAGGGCCGGGTGGGCGAGGCGCGCGAGCTGGTCTCCGCCGGCTGGCCCCCGCGGGTGCCGGACTGGTCGTGGCTGACCATGACCTGCCTGCAGGGCGCGGCCCAGACGGCCGTCGGCGACGTCGAGGCCTGCCGGGCGAGCTACGCCGAACTGCTGCCCTACGGCGGTTACATCGCGGTGAGCTCCGCAGTGGTCACGCTGGGGCCCGTCGACTGGTTCCTGGCCGGGCTCGCCTCCGCCGTGGGCGACCACGACGCCGCCTTCCGGCACCTCGCCGCCCTGACCCGCCTGGCGGACCGGAACGGCCTCACCTGGTGGCGTGAGCGCGCCTCGGCCGCGGCGGGGGCGCTTCCCGCCCCGAGCGGTCGCTTTCCGGGGCGGGCCATTGCGGACGAGGACGGCCTGGCGAGCCACAGGGGAGGGTTGAAGACGCCGTTCAGGTGCGATCCCCGCTGACCCGGTCGGCTCGGGCAGGCCGCCCGCCCCCTCCGGTCCGCCCTCCTGCGGAGCCGCGACGGTCCCGCGGGCCCCGGCCGGCGGAGCCGTCGGCGCCTTCGCCGCGCCGTGGCGGTCCCGCCTACGCGAGATAGCCGCCGTCGACGTTGAGGACGGCCCCGGTGATGTAGGACGCGGAGGGACCGGCGAGGAAGGCGATCGGGGCCGCGATCTCCTCGGGCCGGGCGTAGCGGCCCAGGGCGATGCCCGGAAGGAAGCCGGGCGCGTACACGCCGTCGGCGGGGTTCATGTCGGTGTCGGCGCAGCCGACCTGGACGACGTTGGCGGTGATGCCTCTGGCCGCCAGGTCCCGCGCCACCGCCCTGGTGTAGCCGGCCGCGGCGCCCTTGGTCGTGGCGTAGTCCGCCACACCGGGCCACCCGGCGTGCACGCTGACCACGGAGCCGACCGTGATGATCCGGCCGCCGTCCTCCATCACCCTGGCCGCGGCGCGGATGGTCGAGACCACACCGCCGTAGTTGACCGCCTCCTGGCGGGCGAACGCGGCGTCGCCGTCGGGTCCGTCGGCCGGGCCGAGGACGAAGACGGCGGCGTTGTTCACCAGGATGTCCAGCCGGCCGAAGCGTTCCACGACCGCGCCGACCAGCCCCCGCACCTGACCGGGGTCGGCCTGGTCGGCCTTGAACGCCGCCGCGCGCACGCCCCCGGCCTGGAGCTCGCCGACGACCTCCTCGGCTCTGCCCGCCGAAGTCGTGAAGCTGATGGCCACGTCCGCGCCGTTCCCGGCGAGCGCACGGGCCGTCGCCGCGCCGATGCCGCGCGATCCGCCGGTGACCAGCGCGACCTTGCCTGCGAGTTCACTCATGACGCTGCCGCCTTTCCCCGGGCCGTTCCCGGGAAGTCGATGTCGTGCGAGGGCCGTCGAACGGGAGGCCGGCCTCCCGCACGGTTCAGAGGTTCCCGGGAGGGGCGGGGGACGCCTCGATGTGGTCGAGGACCACCGCCGCCAGGTCGCCGATCGAGCGGCCCTGCAGGAACACCGCGGTGGGCAGGGTGACGCCGAGGTCGAGCGTGAGGCGGTTGCGCAACTGGACGCCCATCAGGGAGTCGATGCCCAACCGGTGCAGGCGCTGCGCCGGGTCGACCTTCTCCCTGGGGAGCTGGACGACGGCGGCGACCTGGGCGCACAGGTAGGCCGCGACGAGGCGGGCCGCGGCGGCGGCGTCCTGCCCGGCGAGCATGTCCCGGGTCAGCCGGGACTCGGCGGCGTCCTGCGCGGAGTCCTCCACGAGTTCGCGGAACAGGGAGGAGGAGCGCAGCGCGGGGAAGTAGTGCGTCCACCTGACGGGGTCGAAGGACATGACGCCCGCCTGGGCGGGCGGGTCCGCGAGCAGGCGGTCGAGGACCACCAGGGCGTCCGCGGGGGTGAAGCCGGCGAAGCCGCGCTCGGTCAGGCGGAGGTCCTTACCGGCTTTGGCGACCTGGCCCGTGCCGGTCCACTGCCCCCAGTTGACGCTGAGGGCCGGCAGGCCGTTCGCCCGCCGGTGCCCTGCCAGCCCGTCGAGGTAGGCGTTGGCGACGGAGTAGTTGCCCTGGCCCGGCGAACCGATCAACGAGGCCGCGGAGGAGTAGAGGAGGAAGAAGTCCAGGGGCAGGTCGCGGGTGAGCTCGTGCAAGTTGCGGGACCCGTCGACCTTGGGGGGCATGGGGGCGGAGAAACGGGCGCGGTCGAGCTGCGTCAGCGTCCCATCGTCGAGGACGACGGCGGAGTTGACGATCCCGCGCAGGGGCGGCATGCTCCAGGCGATCTCGTCGAGGAGGCCGGCCAGTTGCGCCCGGCAGGTGATGTCCACCGCGGCGGGGTGGACCTGCACGCCGCGGTCCGTCATCGCAGCGATCCGCGCCTCGGCCTCGGACGGCACGCCGCTCCGGCCCACGAGGACGAGGTGGCGGGCGCCGTGCCGGATGAGCCATTCGGCGGTGATCAGCCCCACTCCGCCGAAACCGCCGGCGACGAGGTAGGTCGCGTCGGAGCGGACGGAGAGCGGTCGCGCGGCCGGCAGCGGGCGGCGCCGCAGCCGGGCGGCGTACCTGCGGCGGCCTCGCAGGGCGATCTCGGTCTCGGCCCCGTCGGAGCCGATCTCGGCGTGCAGGGCGCAGAGCACGGCGGGGTCCGGGTCCGAGGGGATGTCGATCATCGAGCAGCGCAGCTCGGGATGCTCGTAGGGGATCACGCGGCCGATTCCCCAGACGGCCGTCTGCTCGGGGTCGATGTCGCCGGCCCCGTCCGGGGACTGCGCGGCGGTGGTGACCAGCCAGAGGCGCGGGACGGGCTGCTGGTCGAGGGAGGCCATGGCCTTGACCAGGCCCAGCACGTCGAAGCAGCCTTCCAGGGTCCCGGCCTCCCGCCCGGCGGTCAGGTGCACGACCGCCTTCGGCGGCCAGAGGCCGCTCGCCGCCTGCTGCTTGACGAGCCTCTTCCAGTCGTCCTCCGACGCGGGATCCAGCTCGTAGCGGTCCGGGCCGAGCCGCCGGTAGCCGTCGCCCGGCTGGACCAGGACGCTCCGGTCCCCGGCCGCGGCGAGAGCGGCGCACAACTGCGCCCCGAGGGGTGAACCGCCGGTGACGACGAGCCAGCCGGCCTGCTTCGCCGCCGGAGGGGTGAGCGGTTCCAGCTCCGTCCACTCGATGCCGTAGAGCAGCTGCCGCGCCCTCTGCTCGGCCATCTCCGGAGCGTCCGCGGCCAGTCTCCTGAGCTGGAACCCCTCGATGGTCGCGAGCGGCCGACCGGTCTCGTCACCGATCAGGACGTCGAACTCGACCAGGTCCTCCTCCAGCGGCGCGGAGGTGCGCATCGCGCGCGACCACAGGCGGAGGTCCGCCCGCGGACGGGCGTGCACGCGGCAGCGCGCGGTGCGCACCGGCAGGTAGGTGTCCTGCGCGGCGTCGGCGGCGTCGAGCAGGGTCATCACCGGCTGCAGGGCCGAGTCCAGCAGCGCCGGATGGAAGACGTAGCGGCCGAGGTCCGCGGCGATGTCGTCGTGTACGGCCAGCTCGGCGACGACGGCTCCATCGGCCCGGTGGAGGGCGGACACGCCCGCGAAGGGGCCGGTCTGCTCGATGCCGCGCTCACGCAGGGCCGCGTAGTGCCCGTCCACGTCGACCGTCTCGGGGTGGTCGGCGGGGTCCGGAACGCTCACCTCCTCGTCCTGCGGGCCGGGCGGGCACGGGCGCAGCAGCGCGGTGGCGAGCCTGATCCATTCCACGGGCCCGCCGGGGGAGGAGGCGGTCTCGGCGGCGAAGCACGTCCAGCGGCGGCTCCCGTCCTCCGCGGCCGCGTCCAGGCGGGTCTGCAGGCGCCGGGGGACGTCGGAGTCCAGGAACAGGGCGTGCTCCAGGAGCAGATCCGCCACCTCGAAGGGCCGGTCGGGGTAGGCCTCCTGGCCGGCCGCGAGAGCGAGCTCGTGATAGGCCGTGCCGGACAGCATCGGCATCCGGTGCACGCGGTGGTCGCTCAGGTAGGGCAGCCGGTCGAGATCGAGGCTGAGATCCCACGCCAGGTGGTCGTCGGGTGCCAGTCGCAGCGGCGTGCCGATGATCGGGTGGCCGGTGCCGTCGTGTCCGGCCCGTCCCCGCCGGGCCTTGGCCGGGCCGAAGTCCCTCCAGTGGCGCCGGTGCTGCCAGGGGTAGCCCGGCAGGGCGACGTGGTGCGGGCCGTACGGCTGGATCCGGGCGAAGTCCACTCCGCGGCCGGTGGCGTACAGCTCGGCGGCGGCCTCCAGCAGGGCGGTGCGGCCGGGCGTCTCACGGGTGAGGGCGGTGACCACGACCCCGTCCCGGCCGGTGTGGCGCAGGTTCTGCCGCACCGCCCTGGCCAGCAGGGGATGAGGGCTGAACTCGACGAAGGTGTCGAACCCGGCCTCGGCCAGATGCTGGACGGCGTCGGCGAACAGCACCGGTTCACGCAGGTTGTCCACCCAGTACGCCGCGTCCATGCCCGTCCCCGGCAGGAAGCCGCCGGTGACCGTGGAGCACAGCGGGATGTCGCCCTCCTCGGGGCGCAGGGGGGCGAGAAGGGCCAGGAGAGGTTCGCGCAGCGGGTCCATCTGCGGGCTGTGGGAGGCGAAGTCCACCTGCACCCGCCGCCCGAAGACGCCGTCGGCCTCCAGATCGCGCAGGACGGCGTCGATCTCCTGCGGCTCACCGGCGAGCACGCACGAGGTGGGGCTGTTGCTCACGCCCACGACCACCTTGCCGTGGTACCCGGCCACCCGCTCCTGGGCGCGCTGGAACGGGAGCTCGACGGCGGCCATGGCGCCGCGTCCGCCGGCGGCGGTGCGGGCGAGCCTGCTGCGGCCGCAGATGATCCGGGCGGCGTCGTCGAGCCCGAGCACCCCGGCCACGTGAGCGGCGGCCACCTCGCCCATCGAGTGCCCGATCACCGCGTCGGGCTCGAACCCCCAGGAACGCCAGAGGCGGGCGAGCGCCACCTGCACCGCGAAGATCACTGGCTGGGCCACGTCGGCCTGCGCCAGCCGGGAGGTCTGCGGGTCCGCGGTGAGCTCGCCGGTCAGCGACCAGTCGGCGTAGCGGCGCATGGCCTGCTCGCAGTCGGCGACCGCCGCGGCGAAGACCGGTTCCGCGGCGAGCAGGTCACGGCCCATGCCGGCCCACTGCCCGCCCTGCCCGGGGAACACCCAGGCGGTCCGGCGCCGTTCCCCGGTCCGCCAGGTCTCGGATTCGCCGCTGTGCACGCCGTCCGGGGAACCGCCGGCGGCGAAGGCGTCCAGCCTGGCGGCGGCCTCCTCGCGGGTGTCCGCGACCACCGCGAGCCGGAGGTCGTGGTGGGTGCGCCGCACGCCCGCCGCGGCGGCGACCTGCTCCAGCGGCACGGAGCCGGTGCGCAGCAGGTCGCGGTAGCGTTCGGCCAGCGCGGTCAACGCCCCGGGAGTACGCGCCGACAGCGGCAGCACGACCGGGCGGCCGCTGTCTCCGTCGCCGTCCCCGGCGGCGGGCGCCTGCCGCGCGGCGGGCGGCTCCTCGACCACGATGTGCACGTTGGTGCCGGTGATGCCGAAGCTGCTCACCCCGGCCCTGCGGGGCCCGTCCTGCTCCGGCCACGGCTGGTCCCGGTCGCAGACCCGCACGGCCGTCCGGTCCCACGGGATCGCGGGGCTGGGGGTGGAGAAGTTGAGGCTCGCGGGCAGCCGGCCGTACTTGACGCACAGCACGGCCTTGATCAGGCCGGTGACGCCGGCCGCGCCCTCGGTGTGGCCGAGGTTGGTCTTCACCGAACCCACCAGGAGCGGCCGGCCGACCGGACGACCGCGGCCCAGGACCGCGTCCAGCGCGGCGATCTCGACGGGGTCGCCCGCACTGGTCCCGGTCCCGTGGGCCTCCACGTAGGCGACGCTGAGCGGGTCCACCCCGGCGTCGCGGTAGGCCGCCTCCAGCCCCGCCGCCTGCCCGGCCGCCTGCGGCGCCATGAAGCTCTCGCCGTGCCCGTCGTTGCTCGCGGCGCCACCGCGGATCAGCGCGTGGATACGGTCGCCGTCGGCCAGCGCCCGCGACAGGGTCTTCAGCACGACGATGCCCACGCCCTCGCTGCGGACGTAGCCGTCGGCGCGGGCGTCGAAGGTCTTGCACCGGCCGTCCGGGGCCATCATCGACCCCTGGGAGAACCCGATCGCGTGGTCGGGGGACAGGAT
>NZ_BMQE01000081.1:0-14800 GCF_014647955.1 Planomonospora antibiotica
ATACAAATCCAATCGATCACACTGTGACATCAAAGACTTCGGCTCACGTAAAGCCCTCTGAAGGGCCGGTACCCGCCAGCCGGTCGGATTACCGCCTGACGGGCGGAACGGTTCCGTCAAGCGGGTCTACCCGCACGTCAGGACGGGTGACTGTGCCGCCTGCGGACTCGCCGCCTGGGCGTTGGCCATCCGCGGGCTGGAGGGGCGGTGCCGGAGGAGACAGGCACCCATCGCGCAGCACCACGGTCGGCCCGGACTCGATCAGCCTCCGCACCCGCAGAGCGGGTCGCCGGCCAGGCAACGGCGAACTGCAGCGCCCACCAGCGGGGCCGGCGCGAGCCCGCCTCGGTGAGCGCGACGCCGGACGAGAGCACCACGGTGGCCGGCGTGGAGTCCAGCGCGACGGTGACCACCAGGTCGAAGGCGGCGTCCTCGGCGACCGGTTCCTGCTGCCCGCCGACCTCGGCCATGCCGTACTCCTGGCCCGCCCGGTCGGTCACGGCCCGTCCGGGCGGGCGGGCGGGGTGAACAGGCTCAGCACGCCCGCCATCGCTCCCAGGTGGATCCCTTCGGCCGTGGTGCCGCCCTGGACGTCGCGCACGTCGCTGTTGAGCGCCTCCACCAGGAACGGCTCGGAGGCGCCGGGCCTGACGCGGGCCAGCACCCCGGCGTGGACGACCGCGCTCAGCGTGGATCCGTGGCAGGTGCGGGCCAGGTAGTAGTCCACCGTCCGCGCCGCGGCCCCGGCGTCCCAGGCGTAGCCGAGCCCGGTCAGGATCTTCGCGACGCCGTCCTCGCCGAGCAGGTGGAACAGCATGAGCACGTCGGCCTGTTTGGAGGCCTTGTAGCGGTTGGGGGTGTCGCCCTCGGCCTCCAGGATCCGGTCCAGCCGCCGGATGTCGCCGTAGGCGCGCCGGTAGCCGTCCCAGTCCAGCTCGGCCAGGTCCCCGTAGCCCTCGAACTGGCTGATGACCCCGTCGTGGAAGTCCACCCGCATCCGCTCGGCCATGTCGGCGAAACGCTCCCGCTCCCGCGTGCTCGCCCGGTCGGCACCGACCAGGTCCACCGTCTCCAGGACGCGGCGCATCAGCCACGCCGTCATGACGTTGGTGTAGGCGTTGTTGTCCACGCCCGGCTCGGCCCGGCCGACGTAGCCGTCGTGGTACTCATCCGGCCCCATCACGCCGCGGATGGCGTACCGGTCGCCCTCCCGGACGGCCAGTGAGGCGAAGCAGCGGGCGATCTCCAGCAGCAGCTCTCCGCCGAAGCCCGCCAAAAACCGAGGATCCTTCGCCGCCACGTGGTGCTGCCAGACGTTGAAGGCGACAGCGAGCCCGACGTGGCGCTGCAGGTGCGAGTTGTCGGCCAGCCAGCGGCCCGAGCGGGGGTTGAAGTGCAGGGTCGGGGTCTCCTCGCGGCCGTCGCTGCCGCTCTGCCAGGGGAACATCGCTCCCGCGTGACCGGCGGCCCGGGCGGCCCAACGCGCCTCGGGCAGGCGGCGCCACCGGTAGCGCAGCAGCGCCTCGGTGATCTGCGGGAAGCGCGGCGCCAGGTAGGGGAAGACGAACAATTCGTCCCAGAACACGTGCCCCCGGTAGGCCTCGCCATGCAGGCCCCGGGCGGGCAGCCCGGCGTCGAGTTCGGCCACGTGCGGGGAGAGTGTCTGCAGCAGGTGGAAGGCGTACAGGTTGAGGGTCTGCTGCACCTCGGTGTCCTCGCTGGTGACCTGCGCCCGTGACCACAGGCGCTCCCAGGCCCGCGTGTGCCGCTCCAGGAGGGCGTCGAAGCCTTCGGCCCGGATCGCGGCGGTGCGGGCGGCGTCCGAGGCCGAAGCGATCGCCCGGTCCCGGGAGGTGTACACGGCCACGACCTTCTCCACCCGGATCCCGTCGCCGGCCCGCGCCCGGACCGCATGGTCGTCGGCGACCCAGCCCTGTTCGGCGTGCGTACGGCGCCGCCCGCCCGCCACGACGGTCCGCGCGGCGAGTGCGATCTCCACCCGGGATGCGGCGGTGCGCGCCAGCACCTCGATCACGTCACCGCAGGCGTGCGCGGTGATCGGGATCAGATGCCGGTTGGCGAGGCCCCGGTAGCGGGCGACCCCCGCGTTGACGACGCGGGAGTCGAGTGCGGAGCGGACCTCCAGTAGCCCGCTCCAGTCCTCCGGCGTGATCGTGACGGCCAGGGCGGCCAGGTGCGGGTCGTCCATCGAGACCAGCCGGTGCTGCTGCACGCCCGTGGTCCGCCCGGCGCCGTCGCGCACCCGTAGCATCCACGTCAACACTCCCCGCCGCAGGTCGAGCCGCCGGTGGCAGGCCAGGATCTCGGCGCTGCCGGGGGCGAACCAGTCGCCGCCGTCGGCGCGGAAGGTCAGCGGCAGCCAGTTCGGTGCGTTGACGAGGTCCTCGTTGTCCACCGAGCGGCCCGCCACCTGCGAGGTCAACCGGTTGTAGCAGCCCGCCAGGTAGGTGCCCGGGTAGCGGACCCCGTCGGCGTGCGCCTCGCAGGCGGCGCCCCGGGTGGCGAGGTACCCGTTGCCGAGCGTCGTCAGCGCCTCCCGGAGCCCCTCCAGCGCGGGATCGACGCCGTCATAGGTCAGCAGCCACGGATCCATCGTGCCTCCCGCGCAGTCGCAGCTCGGACAGATCCGCCACGACCAGGTCGGCGCCCGCGGCCGTGCGCACGCCCCGGCCGCGCAGCTCGCGCGCCAGAGCGGCGGTGGAGGGGAACGGCGCCACGCCGTGCTCGCGGATCTCGGTCAGGAAGCACGCGTCCTTGCGCGAGGCCAGCAGGTCCACCTCCCCGGCGGCGGGGGCGATACCGCGGGAGGCAAGGAACGCGCGCACCCCGTCCGTGCGCGACCGACGTCATGGGCGCCTCCCTTCCCTCCGGCACCGTAGGAGGAAGCCGTTTCTTCCCGCCGGGCAACGGGCTCGGACCCGTGCGGGCGGGCTGGTGCATCCGGCCGGACCGCCGACCGCCTCGGCCCAGTGAACGCCGTCCTTGCCATACCTACCCGTGGTGCAGTGCCATGGAGGAAAGGGGGGACCCATGAGGAGGGTGATCGTCGCGGGAACGGACGGTTCGGCCGTCGCAGGGGAGGCCGTGCGCTGGGCGGTCGACGACGCCGTCCGCCGGAGGGCGCCCCTGCGCATCGTTCACGCCGTGGATCGCCGACCGTATGGAGTCTCGGGGCTTTCCGCCTCCGGCACGGCAGACTCCGCGGCGCGCGCGGGTGAGGGGATGCTCGCCGAAGCGGCCAGGGCGGCGGCCGACCGCAGGCCAGATGCCGTCGTGACGACCGAACTGATCGAAGGGACCCCCGCCGTGGCCCTGCGTGATGAGGCGGCGGCCGCGGCCGAGCTGGTGGTGGGCAGCCACGGCGTGGGCGCTGTGACCGGAGCGCTGCTGGGCTCGGTACCCGTCTGCGTGGCGGGTCATGTGGACGGCGCCGTGGTGGTCGTCCGGCCACCGACCGCAGACCCGCACGGCGGGATCGTCGTGGGTATCGACGACTCCGACGAGTGCGGGCCCGCTCTGGCGTTCGCATTCGAGCAGGCCAGGCTGCGCGGCTGCCCGCTGCGCGCCGTGCACGCCCGGTGGACGCCATCGCCGGGTTTCGAGCCGGGGACCGGCCGCGCCGAAGACGAGGTACGGTGCGCCGTCACCGATCGGCTCGCCGCTTGGAAGGAGGAGTTCCCCGCGGTGACGGTCACGCAGGACATGACGTGTGCTCCACCGGCGGCCGCTCTCGTCGACGCCTCCGAGCGGGCCGCCCTGCTGGTGGTCGGATCACGCGGGCTGGGAGCCGTCGGCTCGCTGCTCCTGGGATCGGTCAGCCGGCAGGTGCTCCATCACGCCCGCTGCCCCGTCGCGGTCGTCCGACAGGCGCGGGTGTGATCTTCTCCTGCCGGGTGCCGCTGAGCGAAGACAGAAGCGCCTGGTTACGACAGGTAATTAAGTCCTCCCATCGGTGCCTATGTTGTCACTCTCGGTGTTTTTGTGGATTCAGTGGATGGGTATCGGCTCTCTGCCCCCGTCCCGTCCGCGACTGGCCGGGTCGAACGCTGGATGCGATCCGGGCTCCGGTCCGGCAGAACCAGAACGAGAGAAGGAAGTCCCATGGGCAGGATGTCGCGTATCACCCTCCTCGGGGTCGCCGTGACGGCGTTGGCGCTTCAGATCCCCTCCACGGCGACGGCAGGGGACGGCGTCTCCTGTCACGGCAAGAGCCCGCTCCGCAAACTCTGCGACGACGGCGGTCCTGCTTCCGGTACGGGGAACGGTGCTGCGCCTGCTTCCGGTACGGGGAACGGCGGTGACGGCGACGACGAGCCCAGCAGCCGCAGCGGCGACGAGGTCTACGATTCGTCATCCGTCACGGCGGGCCCGAACGGCGCCTCCAACTGACACGTCCTCCCGCCAGGTGATTTGACCGAATCCGTCCGCGGTGTTGAGCCAGGGGGGACGACGCCGGCCAGGTGGCCGGGAAGGTATACGACCATGGACCTGGCCGACCGCTTCGACGCCTTCCGCGCACTGGCCGACCGGCGCGGACGCCCGGGCGTCCGGCTGATCGCATCCCTGGCCGACGCCGCGGCCGCCTCACCCGCGCGCCCGCAGGCATGGGCGCCCGCAGTCGCTGCACAACGGGGCCTGCCCGCGGCCGCCGGGCTCGGACCGGCCACCTTCTACGCCGACCTGGCCGCCGGCCGCGGCCGCCGCCACGTGCGGGTCTGCACCGCAGCGGCCTGCTTCGCCGCCCGCCTGGGCGGCCACCTGCCCGAGGTCGAGCAGGCGCTCGGCGTCACCGCCGGCGCCGTCCGAGCCGACGGTGAGGTATCCCTGCAGGCCGTGCGCTGCCTCGGCTACTGCTACGCCGGACCGGCCTGCCTGGACGGCGACGCCCCCCGTACCGGCCCGGACGTCGCCGACCAGCTGTCCGGCCGCGCGGCGCCGCGAGCGCCCCAGATCCCGGCCGCCGACGCCACCGGCGACCCGGTCGTGCTCGCCGGGATCACCGGCGCCTGCGGCCCGTGGCGGGTCTGGCCCGAGACCGTGGCCACCCGCACCCCGGAGCAGGTCCGCGCCGAGGTGGCGGCCTCGGGCCTGCGCGGGCGCGGGGGAGCGGGGTTCCCGGTGGCCGCCAAATGGGCCGCCGCGGGCCGCTCACCCGACACCTCACCCGACACCGTGGTCATCGCCAACGGCGACGAGGGCGACCCCGGCTCCTACGCCGACCGGCTGCTGATGGAGGCCGATCCGGCGCGCGTGCTGGAAGGACTGGCGCTGGCCTGCTTCGCCTGCCAAGCGCGCCGGGGCGTGGTGCTGGTCCGCTCGGAGTACCCGCGGGCACTGGAGCGGATGCGCGCCGCGTTGCAGGACGCCTACGCCGACGGGCACCTGGGCCGGGCCGTCCACGGCAGCGGCGCAGAGGTGGACGTCGAGGTCGTCGAGGGCGCCGGCTCCTACGTCGCCGGGGAGGAGACCGCGCTCATCGCCGGCCTGGAGGGCGGGCGCGGCTGCGCGCGGCCCCGGCCCCCGTACCCGACGCGGGAGGGCCTGTGGGGCGCTCCGACCGTGGTCAACAACGTCGAGACGCTGGCCGCCGTACCCTGGATCGTACGGCGCGGCGGGCCCGCCTACGCCCGCCGCGGTAGTTCCGAAGAGACCGGTACGAAACTGGTGTGCCTGTCGGAGCGCTTCGCCCGGCCTGGCTGCTACGAAGTGGAGCTGGGCACGCCGGTGCTGCGGATCGTCACCGAACTGGGCGGCGGTCCGAAGGAGGGCACCGAGTTCGACGTCGTGCAGGTCGGCGGGCCGCTGGGCGGGTTCCTGGCCGCCGACCGGCTGGACGTGCCGCTGACCGAGGCCGCGCTGGCCAGGTGCGGTGCCGCCCTCGGCCACGCCGGTCTGGTCGCCTTCGACCGGCGCGCGCGACCGGAAGAGGTGCTGCGGCACGTGTGGGAGTTCGCCGCCGCCGAGAGCTGCGGAGCCTGCTCGCCCTGCCGGGTCGGCTCCCGCCGCGGCCTGGAGATCGTGCGGGCGGCCGGTTCCGGCGGGCCGGACGACGATGACGCGGCGGAGTACGCGCGGCTGCTGCGGGTGATGGGTGAGGCGAGCCTGTGCGCCTTCGGACGCCGGGTGCCCGCCGCGGTGCGCAGCCTGGTCCGCGCCTACGGCGACCGCCTCGCGGGGTGGGACCGGTGACCCGCCCGAAGCCGGAGAACACCCCGGACGCCCACCGGCCGGCCGGGAGTCGTTCCGCGGATCACCCGGGTCTCCAGCGGACCGGTGGGGAAGACGCCGGGACGGTGCTGGCTGAGGTCGACGGCGTTCCCGTCCGGGCCGCCGAGGACGCCACGCTGCTGGCCGTCGTGCGCGCCGCCGGCGTCGAGCTGCCCGCGCTCTGCCACGACGACCGCCTCACCCCGGCGGGCTCCTGCCGTACCTGCCTGGTCAGCACCGACGGCAAGATCGTCGCCGCGTGCGTGACCCCGGCCGCCGACGGCGCCCGCATCGAGACCGCCACCCCCGCGCTGGAGGCGCTGCGCCGCGACGCCGTGGAGCTGATCGTCTCGGTCCTGCCGTCCTACGCCCTCGACGGCGGCGCGGACGGCTCCGAGCTGGCCCGCATCTGCCACGCGCTGGACATCACGCCGGAGGCCGCGCGCGGGAGCGGCGGGCGGGGCCGCGACGACAGCCACCCCTACGTCCACCTCGACCGGGACCTGTGCATCGCCTGCGGCCGGTGCGTGCGCATGTGCGCCGAGGTGCAGGGCACCTTCGCCCTCACCCTGACCGGCCGGGGCTCGGGCACCGTGGTCGCGCCCGGCACCGGCGGCGCCTGGATCGACTCCGACTGCGTCGCCTGCGGCGGCTGCGTCGATGCCTGCCCCACCGGCGCGCTCAGCGAACCCGGCCTGCCGCCCGGTCCGCGCCCGCCGACCACCACCACCCGCACCACCTGCGGCTACTGCGGCGTCGGCTGCACCCTGGAGGTGCTCACCCGAGGCGAGGAGACCGTGGCGGTCCTGCCCGCCCGCGACGGACCCGTCAACCGGGGCCACGCCTGCGTCAAAGGCCGCTTCGCCCACGCCTTCCGCACCTCACCCGAACGGCTCACCCGGCCGCTGCTGCGCCGCGACGGCCACCTGGAGCCGGTGGACTGGGACGAGGCCCTCGAGTACGCCGCCCGCGGCCTGCGCGCGGCCGTCGCCGCCGGCGGCCCCGAAGCGGTGGCGGCGATCTCCTCGGCCCGCGCCACCAACGAGGAGAACTACCTGATCCAGAAGTTCATGCGGACCGTGATCGGCACCAACAGCGTCGACAACTGCTCGCGGCTGTGCCACGCCCCGTCGGCCGCCGGGCTGAGTGCGGCGTTCGGCCTGTCCGGCGGCACCGACTCCTTCGACGACGTCGAGCGGGCCGACTGCCTGCTGGTGGCCGGCGCCAACCCCGTCGAGGCCCACCCGGTCATCGGTGCCCGCCTGCTCCAGCGCGTCCTGCGCGGCGCCCGCCTGGTCGTCGCCGACCCGCGCGCGGTCGGGCTGGCCGGCCACGCCGACGTGCACCTGCGGCCCCGGCCCGGCACCAACGTCGCCCTCTTCCACGGCCTGGCCCGCGTCCTGCTCACCGAAGACCTGATCGACGAGGAGTTCCTGCGCGAGCGCGCCACCGGCCTGCCGGAACTGGCCGAACTGCTTGAGAACTACCCGCCGGAGCGGGTGGAGGCGATCACCGGCGTCCCGGCCGTCGACCTGGTGGCGGCCGCCCGCCTGTACGGCCGCGCGAAGCGGCCCGCGATCGTCTACGGGCTGGGCGTCACCGAGCACCTGCACGGCACCGACGGGGTGCGCGCCCTGGCCAACCTGGCGATCCTGCGCGGCGCGGTCGGCACCGGCCGCGGCTACGGCGTCAACCCGCTGCGCGGCCAGAACAACGTCCAGGGCGCCTCCGACATGGGCGCGCTGCCCGACCTGCTACCCGGCTACCAGAAGGTGACCGACCCGGCCGCCCGGCAGCGGGCCGCCCGCGTCTGGGGGTGCGAGGCCGCCGAGATCCCCGCCCGGCCGGGCCTGCGCATCCCCGACATGTTCGCCGCCGCCCGCGCAGGCGACCTGCGAGCCTTGTGGATCATCGGTGAGGACGTGTGCACCACCGACCCCGACGCCACCCGCGTCGCCCAGGCACTGGAGACCTGCCCGCTGGTCATCTGCCACGAGCTGTTCCTGTCGCCGACCGCGCGCCGCGCCGACGTCGTGCTGCCGGCCGCCTCCTGGCTGGAGAAGGACGGCACGTTCGTCAACTTCGACCGCCGTTTCCAGCGGGTGCGCCCCGCCCTCGCCCCGCCGGGGCAGGCCCGGTCCGATTTCGCGATCGTCCACGCCCTCGCCGCGGCCCTCGGCGCCGACCTCGGCTGTCCGACTCCTGCTGCGGCGCTGGCCGAGTGCGCGCGCCTCGCCCCGCTGTTCGCCGGGGTCTCCCATGAGCGGCTGGACCGCGAGGGCGCGCTCTGCTGGCCGGTACCGGACCCCGCGCGCCCGGGAGAGGCCCGGCTCTACACCGAACGCTTCGCCACCGCCGACGGCCGGGCCCATCTGGCCGCCTGCCCCTACCTGCCGCCGGGTGAGGAACCGGACGAGGACTACCCGCTGGTCCTGGTCACCGGACGGCGCTGGGCGCACTACAACTCCGGGAACATGACCCGGCGCACCGGCAACCTGCGGCTGGAGGCCGTCGACCGGCTCGACCTGCATCCGGCCGACGCCGCCCGGTACGGCCTGCGCGACGGCGACCCGGTCACGGTGGAGAGCCGCCACGGCCGGGCCCGCCTGACCGCCCGCATCTGCGAGGAGACCGCGCCCGGGCAGGTGTTCTGCGCCTTCCACTTCCCCGCCAGCGGGGTCAACACCCTCACCTCCGGCCACGCCGACACCGTCACCTCCTGCCCCGAGTACAAGGTCACCGCGGTGCGGCTGCTCTGCGACCGCGACGCGGCCGCGCGCCCGGCCACGCCCTCCGGGCAAGGCGACCGGTGAACCCGCCGGCCGCGTGCACGGCGGGCGGAGGTCCCGCGGGGAAAGGACCTTCGGCCCGTGCCCGCCCGCACCGGCGAGGACTGTAATGGATCACGGGAGAGGGAGGGCGTCATGATCCTGGTGGGAGTGGACGGGTCGCAGGCCGGTCTGGACGCGGTGGGCTGGGCGGTCCGGGAGGCCGAACTGAGGCGTACCGCGCTGCGCGTCGTGCACGTGATGCCGACGTGGGCATCCGAGATGCCCGAGGACGCCCGCTACGCGGACGTGGGCCGGTGGATGCGCGGCGGCGCCGCCGACATGCTGGAGCAGGGGGTCGAGCGGGCCCGCCAAGAGGGCCGGCCGGTCGAGGTCGAGTCCCGGCTGCTGGCCGGTGACCCGCGGCTCAGCCTGATCGAGGCCGCTCGGGAAGCGGAGCTGCTGGTGGTCGGCAGCCACGGCCTGGGCGGTTTCCGCGGGATGCTGCTCGGCTCGGTCGCGCTGGGCGTGGCCGGGCACACCGCCTGCCCGGTGGCCGTGGTGCGCACCCCGCCGGCGGAGCCGAACGGGCAGATCGTGGTCGGCGTGGACGGTTCCGCCGCCGGTGCGGACGCGGTGGCGTTCGCTTTCACCGAGGCCTGCGCGCGAGGGACGGAGCTGCGCGCGGTCCACGCCTGGAGCGGGCCCGTCATCGAGGGCGCACCCCGGCTGCTGGAGCCCGCGGCGCAGCTCGAAGGCGAGGAGCAACGCGTGCTGGCCGAGGCACTGGCCGGACTGCGCGGCCGCTACCCGGATGTCAAGGTCGTCGAGCAGGCCGAGCACGGGCACCCGGTGGACGTGCTCAAGGACGCCTCCGCCACGGCGGACGTGCTCATCGTGGGATCGCGTGGGCGCGGCGACCTGACCGGTCTGCTGCTCGGCTCGGTCAGCCACTCCCTGCTGCACCACGCGGCCTGCCCGGTGATCGTCGTCCCGTCGCGGTGACCGCGGGAACCGAACGCATGACCGGAACCGTTGGTGAGCCCCGGCACCGAGAGACGGGTCGAGACATCCCGGCACCACCCACCGGGGGACCGGAGGCGAGGCGGCGACCACGCCTGCCCCGGTCCCCTGAGACGATCTCGCGGCCGCCGGCCGACCGGCCGGTGAGCCGTCACATCCGTCATCGTGCAGGTGAGGAGGTACGCGTCACTTGACATACGTCTTTTGTTTCATGAATACTGATTCGTAGTTCGAGGGGGAGTACCCAGCGCTCGACGCATCGCCGTCAGGACGGGCCCGGCGGATCCGGGCTCCGGTGATGCAGCCGCCCGTCGTGGCGGCCCGGGGAGACCGTCGACCAGCCGGTGCCGCCCGTGCGGGCGGCCGGGTCGAGGAGGTCTCCCGTGTCCGTCGCCTGGTGGGCTTGGGCCGCGGTGATGCTGGGGGTGGCCGCGATGCTGGCCATCGACTTGTTCCTGCACCGCGACAACCACGTCATCGGTTTCCGCGAGGCCGCCGTCTGGTCCGGTCTCTGGATCACCGCAGGCCTGCTGTTCGGAGCGGTCCTGTGGTGGTGGCAGGGCGGAGAGGCGGCGGGCACCTACTTCGCCGGCTACCTGATCGAGAAGGCGTTGTCGATCGACAACGTGTTCGTCTTCGCGCTGATCTTCACCGCCTTCGCGGTACCCCCCGCGCTCCAGCACAAGGTGCTGTTCTGGGGCGTCATCGGGGCGCTGGTCTTCCGGCTGGCGTTCATCTTCGTCGGCGTGGAACTGCTGGAGACGTTCTTCTGGACCGCCTACCTGTTCGGCGCGTTCCTGGTCTACACCGGCTACAAGCTGGCCTTCCGGCACGGCGAGCAGCCCCCACCCGACCGCAACCCCGTGGTGCGCCTGGTACGCCGGGTGATCCCCACCGACCCCCGCTACCACGGCGCCCGGTTCTTCACCCGTACCGGCCGCGGGCGGGTGGCCACGCTGCTGTTCGTCGTGCTCATCGCCGTCGAGGCGACCGACCTCATCTTCGCGATCGACTCGGTCGCCGCGATCCTGGCGATCACCACCAGCACCTTCATCGTCTGGACGGCCAACGCCTTCGCGATCCTCGGGCTGCGCAGCCTGTACTTCTGCCTGGCCGGGCTGCTGCGCCGGTTCGTGCACCTGCACTACGGCCTGGCCGTCCTGCTGGCCTTCGCCGGCGTCAAGCTGATCTTGTCGGAGACGCCGGTCGGCAAGCTGCCGATCCCGCTGACGCTGGGCGTCATCGTGGTCACCATCGGCGTCTCGATCGCCTGGAGCCTGGTCGCCACCCGCGCCGCCGGCACCGCCGAGGCTGCGGCCGGAAGCGACGGCGATCGCATGCCGCCCGCCGCAGCCGGCCATGGCTATGTCAGTGAGAAGCAACAGCAGATGTCGCCGAGTTCTGGCAGCACGTCGCGATCTTCCTAGCCGTGCGATGTTGACGAGAAGCGACAGCATCCGAAGCGGTGAAATGACGTACGCCCAGTCCTTGAGGCGGTCGGAAGAGGATTGACGAGACTCCGTTCGGTCAGCTGGAGCGGACGGGGTCTCGTATCCGCCGTGATCGTCGAAGTGGTCAGGCGATGCTGTCGCGGACCCCGGCGTCACAAGATCCCTGACGAAGGCCGCAGGAGCGGCACTGCGTGCTGCCGCTCGGCCGACGGCGGGGTTCTAGTCAGCTCGGCCAGCCGGACCGGCCCGGCCGCGGTGTGCAGTTCCAGGTCCGGGACGAATCGGCCGGTCAGCGGGTGCGGTTCAGGTTCGCCCATGTCGTAGCGGACGTCGGCGCCCGCGGTGAGTTCGGCCAGGCGGCGCACCGTGTCCGGGTCGCGGAGCAGTTCGGTGAACAGCTCGCGCAGGCCGGTGACGTCGCCGCCGGGGGCGATCAGCGCCGACTGCGCCTGGGCGCTGAGCACCATGCGGTGCGCGGCCGATCGCCGCTCCGTCTCGTAGGTGTCCAGCAGTCCGGGCGGGGCGCTTCCCCGGATCTCGGCGGCGAGTTTCCAGCCGAGGTTGATCGCGTCCTGCAGGCCGAGGTTGAGCCCGGGGCCGCCCCCGGTGGCGGCGTACACGTGGGCGGCGTCACCGATCAGGAACACCCGGCCGTCGGTGAACCGTTCGGCGATGCGGGTGTTGCCTCCGGTCAGCCGGCGCAGTACGTGCGGTCCTTGACCGTCGGGCGGCCCGAGTGGCACGTCGGCGCCGAGCACGCGGCGGATGCTCGCTCGCAGCTCCTCCAGGCTCATCGTGGCGTCGGTCGCGGGCTGGTCCCACTCGGTGGTGCTGATCAGCGGTGGGTGGCCGGGCATCGGCGCGTAGGAGAAGCCTCCGTGCTCGGTGCGGTGGGGCAGGAACGGCATGACGGTGCCGTGGCCGGGCACGTTCAGCGCGCCGGTTGCGGGGTCGACCCGGTCCGCGGGGACGGTCGCGTGCGCCGAGCGGACGGTCATGCGGTCGTAGGTGATGCCGGGGAATGCGATGCCGGAGAGCTTGCGCGTGGTGCTGTGGGCTCCGTCGGCGCCGATCAGGTGGCGGGTTCGCAGGCGGTACTCCCCGTCCGGGCCCGTGATGTCGACGGTGACGGCGTCGTCGTCCTGTGACAGGCCGATGACCTCGTGTCCCCACCGGATCTCCACGCCCAGTTCGACCGCTCGCTCCTGCAGGACTTGCACGATGCGGTGCTGCGGCACCGGCAGGGTGTAGACGGGGCTGTCCTCCAGCAGGCTCAGGTCCAGGCCCATCGCGCCGAACATGAAGTACGCGGAGTTCGGCTGCGGCGGTTGCGGGCTGCCGCTGAGGCGTTCGTGCAGCCCGCGGTGGTCGAGCATCCTCACGACCTGGCCGAGCAGTCCGTTGGCCTTCGGTTCCCGGCTGGGCGCGGGCAGCCGCTCCAGCACGAGCGGCCGGGCTCCTGTCAGGCTCAGTTCGCAGGCCAGCATCAGCCCGTTCGGGCCACCGCCGGCGATGACGACGTCGGTGGTCATGTCGCTCCTTCGTTCGCAGGGAGAAAGTCAGGACGGATGAGGTGCCGAAGCGCCCGGCCGGCGGGTGGTGCGGGTCCGGCTCACGGCGGATCCCGGTGTCGGGGTGATGCGGTCAGCCGCGGTGGTGCTCGGCTGCCTTCGGTTCCCGGGAGATGACGGTGGTCGGGGGCTTCGACGCTGCGGGGGCTGGTCGGGTCGGAGCGGGCGCAGGCCGGTTCTTCTGGTCCTTCGGTCGGGACAGGGCGCCAGACTAGGTAGAAAAATGCGTACACGCAAGTTTGCGTGCACGCATCAGAGCTGGGATGCTGAGACGGTGATGACGAGACGAGCCGGGCTGCGGGAGCAGAAGAAGCAGGCCACCCGGGAGGCGTTGAGCGCGGCGGCGCTGCGGCTGGCCCTTGAGCGCGGACCGGACAACGTGCGCGTCGACGACATCGCCGAGGCCGCCGGCGTCTCACCGAGGACGTACAACAACTACTTCTCCAGCCGGGAGCAGGCGATCGTCGCCGCCGTCACCGCCGAACGGGAAGCGCGGGTCGCAGCGGCGGTGGCCGACCGGCCCACCGGCGTCGGCCTCGCCGACGCCGTCATCGAGGCGATCGTGGATCAGTACACCGCTCCGGGCGAACCCGGTCGCGACGCGCTGCTGCTGATCACCACCCGTCCCGCGCTGCGCGAGGCGTTCGCCGACACCACCGGCGCCATCGAACATCCCCTCACCGACGCGATCGCCGGACGCCTCGGTGACACCGAACCGCACACCGCCCGCGTGCTCGCGGCGAGCGTGGCCGCCGCGGTCCGCGTCGCGCTCGAACAATGGCTGCAGACCGCAGCCGCGTCCTTCACCGCCGGAGGGCTCGTCGTGCCGTCCGGCTCGCTACCGGACCTGCTGCGCACCACGCTCGCACCGCTCGCGCCCGCACTCGACGCCGCGGAGCAACGGGCACGCCTCCACCGGGATCAGTGAGCCGCCCGCCCTGGAGGGAACAGCGCCCCGTCCTCTGCCGTCGAATCGCGGGGGGATCGTCCCGGATCCTCTGCTGGAGACCGCCGTGGCTGCGCCGCGGTGCGGGAAACGATCATCCCCGCTTCGGGAAGCGGTCTTTTCGGCCCCGGGCTTCATCCCCGGCCGGAGCCACTCGTGAACCTCCCGCTCCCGGTCGATGCATGGCCGGTGTCGAAACTCGGAGACAAGGGCGGGGAGTCGAGAGCGGGCGCTGCCGGCTCGGGCCGACAAACGCTGCCGCTTCTCACCGACAAAACCACGGCCATGCTGCAACCGGCCATGACAACGGATCACGAAACGGCGGCCCCGCGCGGCCGCGGACCCGGGTGTCCCGGCGCCTGACGTCTGTACGGGCACCTGGTCTCAGACGAGGGCTTCATCCAGGCAGATGTCAGGTCGGCCGCACACGGACGGTGACGGTCGCGTTCCTCGACAGAACATCGCTCGATGCCGTGAACCGGAGTTCGCCACCTTCGGTTCACGGCATCGAGATCGGGCTTCGTAGGATGGTGGGCGTGGTGGACTGGACCTTCCTGACCAACCACGCCCATGTGTTGCTGTGCATCGCCCGTGACCCCGGCGTGCGGATCCGCGACGTGGCCGCCCGCGTTCAGATCACCGAGCGCGCCGCGCAGCGCATCCTTGCCGATCTCACCGCCGCGGGGCACCTCACCGTGAGCCGGGAAGTCCGGCGCAACCGCTACGAACTCAACGCCACCCTGCCGCTGCGGCATCCGCTCCCGAAGGGGTCCCCAGCCCCAAAGTGGGCCGTGATCGTGCTCGGCCCCCTCC
>NZ_BMQE01000082.1:0-14592 GCF_014647955.1 Planomonospora antibiotica
CCGTATCGTCCGTTTCGTGTCAATCCGACCCGATTCGTCCGATCCCGGTCCGACCGGAACCGCCCCGTTTCCGGGGCAACCCCTCTAACTTACCTCGACATCCCGTTCGTGTCCAATCAACCGATTTTCGGTGACGGGACACGACCAGAGGCCGAGGTTCATTCGGTGGGGTCTCCCCGAGGCCCGTCCGCCGATCCGGCGTCCGGCCCGCTCTCGGGGCATTGAGAACCTTAGGTCGCCTCCGGGGCATCGTCAAATCCACGAGATGCTCTGAATCCGCAGGTCAGGAGGGCACAAGCGAGAAGCCTTCCCTCATCGCTACCGGAACGTTACCCTCCGGACGACGAACGCCCCGGCCGGAGCCGGGGCGTTCACCGCGCGAGCCGGGGGTCAGACGACCTCGACGGCGCCGAACCTCTTGCCGCGGCGCAGGACCAGGTAGCGCCCGTGCAGCAGGTCCGCGGAGGCCGGCACGTAGGCCTCGTCGACGACCTTCACGTTGTTGAGGTACGCACCGCCTTCCTTGACGGCACGACGGGCCGCGGACTTGGACTCCACCAGCCCGCTCCCCGCCAGGAGGTCGACGAACGGGACCCCGAGCGCGGACACCTCCATGCGGGGCACCTCGGCCAGGGCGGCTCCCAGTGTGTGCGCAGGCAGCTCCTCCAGCGAGCCCCTGCCGAACAGCGCCGCCGACGCCGCGATCACCGCGGCGCACTCGTCCGCCCCGTGCAGCAGCGTGGTCAGCTCCTCGGCGAGCGCGCGCTGCGCCTCCCGGGCCGCCGGGCGTTCGGCCGCGGCCTTCTCCAGCTCCTCGATCTCCTCGCGGGACCTGAAACTGTAGATCTTGAGGAACTTCACCACATCGCGGTCGTCGGCGTTCAGCCAGAACTGGTAGAACGCGTACGGCGAGGTCATCTCGGGGTTGAGCCAGACGGCGCCGCCGGCGGTCTTGCCGAACTTGGTGCCGTCCGCCTTGGTGATCAGCGGCACCGTCAGCGCGTGCACGTGGCCGCCGGTCACCCGGCGGACGAGGTCGGTGCCCGCGGTGATGTTTCCCCACTGGTCGCTGCCGCCGATCTGCAGCGCGCAGCCGTGCCGGCGGTACAGCTCCAGGTAGTCGTTGGCCTGCAGGATCTGGTAGCTGAACTCCGTGTAGCTGAGTCCCTCACCGCCCAGCCGCGCGGACACCGACTCCCGGGCGAGCATGCGGTTCACCGGGAAGTGCTTGCCGACGTCGCGCAGGAAGTCGATGGCGGACATGCCCGCGGTCCAGTCGAGGTTGCTGACGAGGATCCCGCGCGACTCGTCGGAGAAGTCGAGGAACCTCTCCACCTGGACCCGGATGCGCGCCACCCACTCGGCGACGACGTCGGAGGAGTTGAGCGAGCGCTCCGTGCTGCGCCCGCTCGGGTCGCCGATCAGGCCCGTCGCACCGCCCACCAGGCCGATGGCCCGGTGGCCCGCCTTCTGCAGCCTGGCCAGGGTCAGCAGCGGGACCAGGTTGCCGACGTGGAGCGAGGGCGCGGTGGGGTCGAAGCCGCAATAGACCGTGATCGGACCCTCGGCCATCGCCGCCCTCAGAGCGTCGATGTCGGTGGACTGCGCGATCAGGCCGCGCCAGGCGAGGTCATCCAGAATGTCGGTCACGATCCTTGCTTTCATGCTCGTTGGGTCATTCACGGCTTCGCCTACAGCCTGCCCGATCCCGGCACCGTTGCGCCACTCGGAACCGCCGCGTCACCGCGGCTTCGGAGCGGCGACCCGGAGCGGTGGCCCGGAGCGGCAGGACGGTGCGGACGGCTCACCGGGTCCCGTTCCCCGCCGGATCCGCGGTGCCCCGCGGGCGGCGCGGGACGTGCACCCGGTACGGCGAGACGGTCGCGTCCCCGTCGATCCAGAAGCGCCAGGGCGTCTCCTTGCCCGACGACACCCCGGTGCGCGGCCCCGACCGGACCAGGCCGGGTCCGGGCGGGTCTCCTTCGAGTACGGCGAGCCTCCCGGAGGGTCCCGGCGGCCCCGCGGAGCAGGCGTCGAGCCCGTTGTGCCCGCGGCCGAAGCCGAGCGCCACCGCCAGCCGGGCGGGCCCCCGGGCGAGGTCGCGTCCGGAGACGGCCCGGGCCGTACCCGAGCCCCGGCGGGCGAGCGCCTCCCCGGTCCCGGCGATCACCTCGCCGGCCCGCAGCAGCACGCCCGATCCCACGCCCTCGGGGAGGCAGACGAGATTGGCACAGAAGTGCATGCCGTACGTGAAGTAGACGTACAGGTGGCCGGGCGGGCCGAACATCACCGCGTTGCGCGGGGTCAGGCCGCGGTAGGTGTGGGCCGCCGGGTCCTGTCCCGGCAGGCCGTACGCCTCCACCTCGGTCAGGCGCAGCGCGACCGGCCCGTGCACGAGCACCCGGCCCAGCAGGTCGGGCGCGACCTCGTGCGCGGGCCGGTCGAAGAAGTTCCGGCCCAGCGGCGCGGTCCGGGCGAGCGGATGCCCCTCGGACGCATCGGGCGCGGGCGCACCGGACCCGCCCGGCCCGCCGGCGGCGGTTCCGGCGAGCGGGTGATCGCCGGACCCGCCCGGCCCGCCGGCGGCGGTTCCGGCGAGCGGGTGATCGCCGGACCCGTCGGCCCCGCCGGGGGCGGTCAGTCTCCGATCGCCCATGCTGCCTGGGCGTCGACGGCCTCGCGCAGGGCGATGAGCTGGTCGCGGACCCGGTCGGGGGCGGTGCCGCCGTGGGCCTTCCGGGCCGCCAGCGCGCCCGGCACCGACAGGACCTCGCGCGAGTCGGGTGTGAAGTGCGGCGAGACCTTGGCGAGCTCCTCGTCGGTGAGCTCGTCGAGGTCCTTGTCGTTCACCTGGCACCAGACGACCAGGTGACCGACCGCCTCGTGCGCCTCGCGGAACGGCACGCCCCTGCGGACCAGCAGTTCGGCCAGGTCGGTGGCGAGGGCGAACCCGTCGGGCGCCGAGGCCTCCAGCTTGGCGGTGTTGACCCGCATGGTGGCGACCAGCCCGGCCATGGCGGGCAGGACGAGCAGCAGGGTGTCGACGGAGTCGAAGACCGGCTCCTTGTCCTCCTGCAGGTCCCGGTTGTAGGTCAGCGGCAGGCCCTTGAGCGTCGTCAGCATCGACATCAGGTTGCCGATGAGGCGGCCGCTCTTGCCCCGGGCGAGCTCGGCGACGTCCGGGTTCTTCTTCTGCGGCATGATCGACGAGCCGGTGGAGTAGGCGTCGTCCATCTCGATCCAGCGGAACTCCTGCGAGGCCCACAGGACGATCTCCTCGCCCAGCCGCGACAGGTGCGTGCCGATCATCGCCGCGCAGAACAGGAACTCCGCGGCGAAGTCGCGGTCGGCGACCGCGTCCATCGAGTTCGGCGCGGCCGAGTCGAAGCCCAGCTCGGCGGCGACCGCCTGCGGGTCGAGCGGGAGCGACGAGCCGGCCAGCGCGCCGGAGCCGAGCGGGGAGACGGCCGCGCGGCGGTCCCAGTCGCGCAGCCGGTCGATGTCGCGGGCGAAGGCATGGACGTGCGCGAGCAGCTGGTGGCCGAAGGAGACCGGCTGCGCGTGCTGCAGGTGGGTCATGCCGGGCGCCGCCGTCTCGGCGTGCTCCTCGGCCTGGCTCATCAGTGCGGTCTCCAGCTCGACCAGCCGGGAGACGATGTGCCGGACGTGGTCGCGGAGGTAGAGCCGCAGGTCGGTGGCGACCTGGTCGTTGCGGCTGCGTCCGGCGCGCAGCTTGCCGCCGAGCGTGCCGAGGCGCTCCAGCAGGCCGCGCTCCAGCGCGGTGTGCACGTCCTCGTCCGCCACGGTCGGCCGGAACTCACCCGCCTTGCAGGCCCGCTCCAGGTCGTCCAGAGCGCCGATCATGCGCTCCAGCTCCTCCTCGGTGAGCAGCCCCGCGCGGTGCAGCACCCGCGCGTGCGCCCGCGAGGCGAGCAGGTCGTACGGCACCAGCCGCCAGTCGAAGTGCACGCTCACCGAGAGCCGGGTCAGCGCGTCGGCCGGCCCCCCCTCGAACCGGCCGCCCCAGAGCCGCATCGGCTTGCCACCATCAGTCACCGTCTTCTCCCTCCCAGTTCAATCCGCGACCATAGCCCAATCAGACCTGGCGGGCGTCCCGAGCAGCCGCGATCTTCGAAGGAAGGCTCCACAGTTCGACGAATCCCTTGGCGAGGGACTGGTCGAAGGTGTCGCCGGTGTCGTAGGTGGCGAGGTTGAAGTCGTACAGCGAGGTCTCGGAGCGCCGGCCGGTGACGGTGGCCCGGCCGCCGTGCAGGGTCATCCGGATCTCGCCGGTGACGTGCCGCTGGGCCTCGGCGATGAAGGTGTCGAGGGCCTTCTTGAGCGGGGAGAACCACAGGCCGTCGTAGACGAGCTCGCCCCAGCGCTGGTCCACCGAGCGCTTGAACCGGGCCAGGTCCCGCTCGACGGTGACGTTCTCCAGCTCCATGTGCGCGGTGATCAGCGTGATCGCGCCGGGCGCCTCGTAGACCTCGCGGGACTTGATGCCGACGAGCCGGTCCTCGACCATGTCGAGCCGGCCGACGCCCTGGGCGCCCGCCCGCCGGTTCAGCTCGGCGATGATCTGGAACGGGGTCAGGTGACGCCCGTCGAGCGCCACCGGGACGCCCTCGACGAAGCTGATGATCACCTCGTCGGCCTCGCGCGGCTCGGCGGGGTCGGCGGTGTAGGAGTAGACGTCCTCGGTCGGGCCGTTCCAGATGTCCTCCAGGAAGCCGGTCTCGACGGCGCGGCCCCAGATGTTCTGGTCGATCGAGTACGGGTTCTTCTTGGTGGTCTCGATCGGGAGGTTCTTCTGCTCGGCGTAGGCGATCGCCTTGTCCCGGGTCCACGCGTAGTCGCGGGCGGGGGCGATGACCTTCAGCTCGGGGAAGAGCGCGGCCAGGCCGGCCTCGAAGCGGACCTGGTCGTTGCCCTTGCCGGTGCAGCCGTGCGAGACGTGCGTGCCGCCGAACTCCTTGGCCGCGGCGGCCAGGTGCTTGACGATCAGGGGCCGGGAGAGCGCGGAGACCAGCGGGTAGCGGTCCATGTAGAGGGCGTTGGCCTGCAGGGCGGGCACGCAGAAGTCGGCGGCGAACTCCTCGCGGGCGTCGACGACGACGGACTCGACGGCCCCGCAGTCGATGGCCCGCTTGCGGATGACCTCCATGTCCTCGCCGCCCTGGCCGACGTCGACGGCCACGGCGATGACCTCGGCGCCGGTCTTCTCGGCGAGGAACGGGATGGCGACGGAGGTGTCGAGGCCGCCGGAGAAGGCGAGTACGACCCGGTCAGTCATGGTTGCTCTCTTTCGGGAAAGTCTGCGGGGTGGTTCGGGGTGACCGGAGCGGCCCGCCGGAGGCGGGCTAACCGCGCCGGTCGGCGAGGCGCAGCAGGGCCTCGGCGACCGACGCCCCGCCCGTCGGGTCGCGGCTGATCACGAGGATCGTGTCGTCCCCGGCCACGGTGCCGAGGATGGACTCCCAGCCGGCGTGGTCGATGGCGGAGGCGAGGAGCTGCGCGGCGCCCGGCGGGGTGCGGACGATCACCAGGTTGGCGGACGCGTCGGCGGCGACGAGGAGCTCCTCGGCGAGGCGGCCGAGCCTGGCCACCGGGGACTCGCCGCCGTTGCCCAGCCGGTGCGGCGGGATCCGGCCGCCGCCCTCGCCCGGCAGGGCGTAGACCAGGGAGCCGTCCTCGGCGCGCAGCTTCAGCGCGCCGAGCTCGTCCAGGTCGCGGGAGAGGGTGGCCTGGGTGACCTCGACCCCGCTCTCGGCGAGGAGCTTGGCGAGCTCCGGCTGGGACCGCACCGCCCGCCGCTGGAGCAGCTCGGTGATGCGCGCCTGGCGGGCCACCTTGGTCATGGGGATGGTCATGCGGGTCGCCTGCTCTGCTCGACCAGCCAGTGCAGGACGGCCTTCTGCGCGTGCCGGCGGTTCTCCGCCTGGTCCCACACGCGGCTCCGGGGCCCGTCGAGGACCTCGGCCGTGATCTCCAGGCCTCGGTAGGCGGGCAGGCAGTGCAGCACGATCGCGTCGTCCGCGGCGGCGGCCATCACCTCGGCGCCGACCTGGTACGGCATGAGCGCGGCGATCCGCTCGTCCTTGCCCTCCTCCTGGCCCATGGAGATCCAGGTGTCGGTGGCGACCACGTGGGCTCCGGCGGCGGCCTCCAGCGGGTCGGCGGTCACGGTGACCCGGGCGCCGGTCGCCTCGCCGATCCCGGCGGCCCGCGCGAGCACCGCCGGGTCGGGCCGGTGGCCCTCGGGCGCGCAGATCCGCACGTCCATCCCGGCCGTGGCCCCGCCGAGCAGGTAGGAATGGGCCATGTTGTTGGCGCCGTCGCCGTAGTAGGCCAGGGCGAGGCCGGCGGTGCGGCCGAAACTCTCCCGGACGGTCTGCAGGTCGGCGAGGATCTGGCAGGGGTGGAACTCGTCGGTGAGCGCGTTCACCACCGGGACGGAGGAGGCGGAGGCCATGGCCTCGATCCTCTCCTGCCCGAAGGTCCGCCAGACGATCGCGCCGACCTGGCGCTCCAGCACCTTGGCGGTGTCCTCGATCGACTCGCCGCGGCCCATCTGGGAGGAGCCGGCGTCGATCACCAGGGGCAGGCCGCCCAGCTCGCCGATGCCGGCGGCGAAGGAGACACGGGTCCGGGTGGAGTGCTTGTCGAACAGGACGGCGACGGTCTGCGGGCCCGCGAAGGGGCGGTAGCCGTACGGGTCCTTCTTCATGGCCTCGGCCAGGTCGAGGATCTCGGCCTGCTCGGCGGGGAGGAGGTCGTCGTCGCGGAGGAAGTGCCGGGTCATGCGGAGGCCTCGTCAAGGATCGCGGGGAGCGCGGCGGTGAAGGCCGCGGCCTGCTCGGACGTGATGATCAGCGGGGGCGCGAGCCGTACCGCGTCGGGCTGGAGGGCGTTGACCAGGAAGCCGGCGCGCTGCGCGGCCTGCTGGACCTGGGCGGAGCGGTCGGCGGTGAGCACGAGCGCCAGCCACAGGCCCCGGCCGCGCACGCCGCCGAGCAGCGGGTGGCCGACCGCGGCGAGGCCGGCGGCGAACTCGGCGCCGACCGCGCGGACGTGCTCCAGCAGGCCGTCGGCCTCGATCGTGTCGAGTACGGCGAGCGCGGCGGCGGCGGAGACGGGGTTGCCGCCGAAGGTGGAGCCGTGGTCGCCCTTGGCGAAGATCGTTGCGGCCGGGCCGAAGCCGACGCAGGCGCCGATCGGCAGGCCGCCGCCGAGGCCCTTGGCCAGGGTGAGGACGTCGGGCAGGACGCCCTCGTGCTGGTGGGCGAACCAGTGCCCGGTCCGGCCGATCGCGGACTGGATCTCGTCGGCGACCAGCAGGGCCCCGGCCGCGGTGCAGATCTCCCTGGCGGCGGCGAAGTAGCCGTCCGGCGGGGGCACGACCCCGGCCTCGCCCTGGGTGGGCTCCAGGAAGACGGCGGCGCACTCGTCGGTGACGGCGTTCTTCAGCGCGTCGGCGTCGCCGTACGGGACGAAGCGCACGTCGACCGGGAACGGGCCGAACTGGTCGCGGATGGCGGCCTTGCCGGTCAGCGAGAGGGCGCCGATGGTCCGGCCGTGGAAGCCGTTCTCGGCGGCCACGAAGTAGGTCCGGCCGTTCGCCCTGCCGTGCTTGAGGGCCAGCTTGAAGGCGCACTCGTTGGCCTCGGTGCCGGAGTTGGCGAAGAACACCCGGCCCTGGCCGCCGAGCAGGCCGATCAGGCGCTCGGCGAGCAGCACCTCGGGCTCGTGCAGGAACAGGTTGCTGGTGTGCGCGATCGTGGCGACCTGCCGGGAGACGGCCTCGACCAGCGCGGGGTGGGCGTGGCCGAGGGAGCTGACCGCGATGCCGCCGATCAGGTCGAGGTAGGCGTTGCCGTCGGCGTCCCACACCGTGCAGCCCTCGCCGCGCGCCAGCGCCACGGGGGGCACGCCGTAGTTGGGCATGAACGCCGCTTCGAACCGCTCGCGCAGGCTCATGTGTCGCTCCCGTTCAGTCTGATGGTGGCGGTCAGCCTGCGCTTGACCAGGTTGGGCACGGCCACCGCCCCGGCGGTGTCGGGCACCACCATCGTCCCGACGCCCTGGTCGGTGAAGATCTCCAGCAGGACCGAGTGGGGCACCCGCCCGTCGAGCACGTGGGCCTGGGGCACGCCGCCCTGGACGGCGGCCAGGCAGGCCTCCATCTTGGGCACCATGCCGCTGGACAGGCTCGGCAGGAGCTCGTCGAGCTCCTTGGCGGTGAGCCGGTCGATCACCTCGTCGCTCTCGGGCCAGTTGCGGTAGAGGCCCTCGACGTCGGTGAGGACGACCAGTTTGGAGGCCTGCAGCGCCACGGCGAGCGCGGCGGCGGCGGTGTCGGCGTTGACGTTGTAGACGGTCCCGTCCTCGCCGCGGGCGACCGAGGAGACGACGGGGATGCGGCCGTCGTCCAGCAGCGCCTGCACGGCTCCGGCCTCGACCTTGACGATGTCTCCGACCTGGCCGATGTCCACCGGCTCGCCGTCGACGACGGCGTGCTTGCGCACGGCGGTGAACAGGTGGGCGTCCTCGCCGGACATGCCGATGGCGAACGGGCCGTGCCGGTTGATCAGGCCGACCACGTCGCGGTTGACCTGGCCGACCAGGACCATGCGGACGACCTGCATGGCCTCGGGGGTGGTGACCCGGAGCCCGGCGGTGAAGGTGGACTCGATGCCCAGCCGGTCGAGGTGGGCGTTGATCTGGGGGCCGCCGCCGTGCACGATGACCGGCTTGAGCCCGGCGTAGCGCAGGAAGACGACGTCGTCGGCGAACTTCTCCCGCAGGTGCTCCTCGGTCATCGCGTTGCCGCCGTACTTGATGACGACGGTCGCGCCGTGGAAGCGGGCCAGCCAGGGCAGCGCCTCGATCAGCGTGGTGGCCTTGGAGAGGGCTTCGGAGGTCCTCATGAGGAGTACGCCGAGTTCTCGTGGACGTAGGCGGCGGTCAGGTCCGTGGTGTGCACGGTGGCCGAGTGCGGTCCGGCCGACAGGTCGACGGTGATCGTCACGTCGCGGGGGCGCAGGTCCACCTTGGAGCGGTCGTCCCCGGCGGCGCCGCCCCGGCAGATCCAGATGCCGTTGATGGCGACGTTGAGCCGCTCGGTCTCGAAGACCGCGTCGGTGGTGCCGACCGCCGAGAGCACCCGGCCCCAGTTGGGGTCCTCGCCGTGGATGGCGCACTTGAACAGGTTGGACCGCGCGACGGCCCGGCCGACCTTGACCGCGTCGTCCTCGGAGGCGGCGCCGACGACCTCGATGGCGATGGCCTTGGTGGCGCCCTCGGCGTCCACCAGGAGCTGGCGGGCGAGGTCGGCGCAGACGCCCCGGACCAGTTCGGCGAACTCGGCGAGGTCGGGGGCGACGCCGGAGGCGCCGCTGGCCAGCAGCAGCACGGTGTCGTTGGTGGACATGCAGCCGTCGGTGTCGAGCCGGTCGAAGGTGACCCGGGTCGCCTCGCGGAGCACCGCGTCGAGCTGCTCGGCGGCGACCTCGGCGTCGGTGGTGATCACGCAGAGCATGGTGGCCAGGCCCGGGGCGAGCATGCCGGCGCCCTTGGCCATGCCGCCGACCGTGTAACCGCCGTCGGACCGCCGGAAGGAGATCTTGGAGACGGTGTCGGTGGTGCGGATGGCGTCGGCGGCGGCCAGGCCGCCGTCCCGGCTGAGCTGGGTGACGGCGGTGTCCACGCCGCCGAGCAGCGCGTCCATCGGCAGGCGCTCGCCGATCAGGCCGGTGGAGCAGACGGCGACCTCTCCGGCGGAGTCGTCCAGCGCCGCGGCGACCTTCTCCGCGGTGGCGTGGGTGTCCTGGAAGCCGAGCGGTCCGGTGCAGGCGTTGGCGCCGCCGGAATTGAGGACGACCGCGTGCACGCGGCCCCCGGACAGGACCTGCGCCGACCAGAGCACGGGGGCGGCCTTCACCCGGTTGGCGGTGAAGACGCCGGCCGCCGCGCGGGACGGGCCGTCGTTGACGATCAGGGCCAGGTCGCGGGCGCCGCCGGACTTGATTCCGGCGGCGATGCCCGCGGCCCGGAAGCCGAGGGGGGCGGTCACACTCATGGGGCGACTCCATTGAGGGGAAGGCCGAGCTCTTCGGACAGGCCGAGCGCGAGGTTGGCGCTCTGCACGGCGCCTCCCGCCGTGCCCTTGGTCAGGTTGTCGATGGCGATGACGGCGACGACGCGTCCTGCGCGCTCGTCCAGGGCGATCTGGAGGGCGGCGGTGTTGGCGCCGAGGGTCATCGAGGTGGCGGGCCACTGCCCCTCGGGCAGCAGCCGCAGGAAGGGCTCGTCCTTGGTGGCGGCCTCGTAGGCCTCGCGCAGGGCCGGCGCGGACAGGCCGGGGGCGGCGGGAGCCGTGCAGGTGGCGAGGATGCCGCGGCTCATCGGGGCCAGCATGGGGGTGAAGGAGACCGTCACCGGACGGCCCGCGACGGCGCCGAGGTTCTGCTCCATCTCGGGGGTGTGCCGGTGGACGCCGCCGACGCCGTAGGCGCTGACCGAGCCCATGACCTCGCTGCCCAGCAGGTTCGGCTTGAGCGACCTGCCCGCTCCGCTGGTGCCGGTGGCGGCGACCACGACCACGTCGGGCTCGGCGAGGCCGGCGGCCAGGGCGGGGAACATCGCCAGGGTGACGGCCGTGGGGTAGCAGCCGGGGACCGCGATCCGGCGCGCCCCGCGGAGCCGCTCGCGCTGGCCGGGCAGCTCCGGCAGGCCGTACGGCCAGGTGCCGGCGTGGGCGCCGCCGTAGAAGTGCTCCCAGGCGGCGGGGTCGGCGAGGCGGAAGTCGGCGCCGCAGTCGACGACCAGGGTGTCGCCGCCGAGGCGCCCGGCGATGGCGGCGGACTGGCCGTGCGGGAGGGCGAGGAAGACGAGGTCATGGCCGGCGAGGGTCTCGGCGGTGGTGTCCAGCAGGATCCGGTCGGCCAGCGGGGCCAGGTGGGGCTGGTGCGCGCCGAGCGGGCTGCCGGCGTTGGACCCGGCGGTCAGCGCGCCGATCTCGATCTCGGGGTGGGCGAGCAGCAGGCGCAGGAGCTCACCTCCGGCATAGCCACTGGCACCGGCGATCGCCGCTCTCATCCCGCTCTCCGCTCTCTGCATGGTCATGCAATGTCGCTCATAATCTTGCTAGGAAGATTATGCATCTTCCAGGATTTCCATGCAAGTGGACCGATCGGCCCTTACGGGCCCGACCCACCGGTCAGGATGGTACGGAGAGCGGGTGACGCCGCCGGCACCCGTGCATGAACATGCGTACGCGACGACCAGTGCGATTTCGGCACTGTTGCCCGTACCTACCGGTCGGTATCGTGACGTCTCCGGCCCTTCCACATTCCGGGAGTAGTTACGCATGACTGTCACCCACGACCAGGTCCAGGCCCAGCTCACCGGCCCCGGACAGCTCTTCGAGATGGAAGAGGTCCCCGGCCACGGCGGCACGGTCAGGACCTGGAAGCACGCCCCCGGCCACTTCCGGGCGCTCCTCGAGACGAGCAGGTTCCACGGTGACAAGGTCTTCCTCGTCTACGAGGACGAGCGCATCACCTACGAGGAGCATTTCCGGCGGGCCGCCACGCTGGCGCGGCGCCTGGTGGAGGAGTACGGCGTCACCAAGGGCGACCGGGTCGCCATCGCCATGCGCAACTACCCCGAATGGGTCGTCTCCTTCTCCGCCGCGCTGGCCGCCGGGGCGGTCGCCGTACCGCTCAACGCCTGGTGGACCACGCAGGAGCTGGAGTTCGGGCTGTCGGACTCCGGCGCCAAGGTGCTGATCGCCGACGGCGAGCGCGCCGGGAAGCTGGCCGGGACGGCCGTGCCCCTGATCGTGACGCGCGGCGAGGTCCCCGAGGGCGCCCGGTCGTTCGCGGACGTGCTGGGCGAGGTCGGGGCGGACGTGACCCTGCCCGCGGTCGAGCTCTCCCCGGAGGACCCGGCCACGATCTTCTACACCTCCGGCACCACCGGCGTCCCCAAGGGCGCGCTCGGCAGCCACCGCAACGTCGGCCAGTCCCCGCTGACCGTGGCCTACAGCCTGCTGCGCGCCGTGGTCAGGGCCGGCAAGGACCCGGCCGAGTCCGCGGGGCAGCGCCGCGTCACCCTGCTGAGCGTGCCGCTCTTCCACGTCACCGGCTGCTTCGCGGTGATGACCACCACGATGTTCACCGGCGGCGGTCTGGTGCTGATGTACAAGTGGGACGCCGGGCGGGCGCTGGAGCTGATCGAGCGCGAGAAGGTCACCGTCTTCAGCGGCGTGCCCACCAACGTCTGGCAGCTGCTCTCCCACCCGGACCTGGACAAGTACGACGTCTCCAGCCTCGCCTCCCTCGGGTACGGCGGCGCGCCCGCCCCGCCCAAGCTGCTGGAGCGCATCACCGAGCAGCTGCCCAGCCGGGCCCCGTCCAACGGCTACGGCATGACCGAGACCACCGCTCTGGCGATCAACAACAGCGGCCAGGACTACGCGGACAGGCCCGACAGCATCGGCCTGCCGATGCCCGTGGTCGAGGTCAAGATCGCCGATCCGCTCGGCGACGAGCTGCCCGCCGGCGAGGTCGGGGAGCTCTGCCTGCGCGGCCCGAACGTCATCCTGGGCTACTGGAACCGGCCCGAGGCCACCGCGGAGACCTTCGTGGGCGGCTGGCTGCACACCGGCGACCTGGCCCGGGTGGACTCCGACGGGTTCGTCTACATCGTGGACCGGGCCAAGGACATGGTCATCCGCGGCGGGGAGAACGTCTACTGCGCCGAGGTGGAGGCCGCGCTGTTCGAGCACCCGGAGGTGGACGACGCCGCGGTGATCGGGATCCCGCACGACGAGCTCGGCGAGGAGGTCGGCGCGGTGGTGCGGCTGAAGTCCCCCGTCGCCCCCGAGGAGCTCCAGGCGTTCCTGCGCGAGCGGATCGCGGCGTTCAAGGTCCCGGTGCGCTTCTGGATCCGTGAGGCCGAGCTGCCCCGCAACCCCGGTGGCAAGATCCTCAAGACCCACCTCCGCAAGGAGGTCCTGGGCTCCTGAGCCCGGCCGCACCGGGCGGGCGGCGGCGCGTTCCCGCCCCCGCCCGGTGCCGGTCCGGCGCCTCCCGGCCGCCGGACCGGCCGAAATCGGTTTGCCTTCGGGCCACCCGGCACCGAAACTAGCTGTTCGTGCCCGAAAATCCTGATCGCTCCCTCGCCGCGCTCCTCCGCCACCTGCGGATGGACCTGAGTCCCCTGCGCGACTCCCGCGAATTCCGGCTGCTCTTCGGGTCGGGGGTGGTCACGATGTTCGGCACCTTCCTCACCCTCGTCGCGGTCCCGCTGCAGATGAAGGAGCTCACCGGCTCCCCGCTGGCGGTCGGCCTGGTCAGCGCGGCCGAGTTCGTGCCCATGGTCGTGTGCGGCCTGTGGGGCGGGGCGATCGCGGACGCCCTGGACCGCCGGAAGATCATCCTCTACACCGAGGCCGGGCTCTGCCTGACGATCCTGATCCTGCTGGTCAACGCCCTGCTGCCGGAGCCCCAGGTCTGGGTGCTGTACGTGGTCGGCGCGATGTCGGCCGCCTTCGGCAGCCTGCAGCGACCCAGCCTCGAGTCGCTGATGCCGCGCGTGGTCCGGCACGACCAGCTGACCGCCGCCGCCGCACTGAGCAGCTTCCGCTGGAACCTGGGCGCCATCATCGCCCCCGGCCTCAGCGGCCTGATCGCCGCCTCGTACGGCGTCGCCGCCGCCTACGCGATCAACCTGGCCACCTTCCTGGTCTCGCTGGCACTGCTCTGGCTGGTGAAGGCGCCGCCGCGGGACGAGGACGCGCCCGCCGCCTCGATCAGGTCGATGGTCGAGGGCGTGCGCTACGCCGTGGGCCGCCCCGACCTGATGGGCACCTACCTGGTGGACGTCGCCGCGATGGTCTTCGCCTTCTCCACCGCGCTCTACCCGTTCCTCGCCGACCAGGTCGGCAGCCCCGAGGCGCTCGGCCTGTTCTACTCCGCCGCCGCCGTCGGCTCGCTGATCGCCTCGGTCACCTCCGGGTGGACCAACCACGTCCACCGGCACGGCCTGGGCGTGATCGTCGCCGCCCTCGTGTGGGGCGCCGCGGTGGCGCTGGCCGCCGTCATGCCGAACATGTGGGGCATCCTGGCGTTCTTCGCCGTGGCCGGGGCCGCCGACATGATCAGCGGCGTCTTCCGGGCCACCATCTGGAACCAGACCATCCCCGACTCCTACCGGGGCCGCCTGGCCGGGATCGAGCTGCTCTCCTACACCAGCGGCCCGATGCTGGGCAACGCCCGCGCCGGCCTGATGGACCACCTCGGCGGCACCCGCTTCTCCCTCGGCGCCGGCGGCCTGCTCTGCGTGGGCGCCGTCGCGGCCCTGGCCGGGCTGCTGCCGAAGTTCCGCGACTACGACGCCCGCACCGACGAGCACGCCGTCCGCGAGCGCACCCGCCGCGAGGAGCTCGCCCGGACCACCAAGCCGTGACCGCTGCGTGATGCTCCTGACGCGCTGCGTGGCGGTCGCTACCGGAATCGTTCGCGGTGCTCCGGCCTTCACGCCGGGGGTGGAGCGGACCGTCCTGCGGAGCAGGGCAGGGAAAGC
>NZ_BMQE01000083.1:0-13937 GCF_014647955.1 Planomonospora antibiotica
CGGCCGGCGTTGCCGCCGCGGGTGCTGCCCGCGACCGTGTGCACGTCCAGCTCGTCGACGATCCCGGACTGCCGGTCCCAGTAGTCGCTGGTGATCACTCCCATGAACACCGACCCGGTCAGGCCCGGCATCTGCTCCAGGGTGAGCCCGGCGTCCTCGAACGCCTCCCAGGCCGTCTCCATCGCCAGGCGGTGCTGCGGGTCCATGGCGGCGGCCTCGCGCGGCGAGATGCCGAAGAACTCCGCGTCGAACTCGTCGATGCCCGCCACGAACCCGCCGTAGCGGGACGACAGCTTCCCGGGCGTGCCGGGCGCGGGGTGGAAGACCTCCTCGACCGGGAAGCGGTCGGCGGGGATCTCGGAGATCGCGTTCTCCCCCCGGCGGAGCAGGTCCCACAGCGCCTCCGGCGAGCGGGCGCCGGGCAGCCGGCAGGCCATGCCGACCACGGCGATCGGCTCGGAGCCGGAGCGGCCGTCATCGAACGAGTTCATCTGATCCCCTTGTATATCTTTCGTTCCTTTTCGTATCTGTCGTCACGCTGCCGGTCCGGCGTTGCGAAGGACTTGGGGACGCTTGCGGGCGGCTTGGGATCCGGAGGCATCGGACTTGGAACCGCCGGGTGGGGATCCTGCGCCCCCCGTCGCCGCCGCGCGCCCGCGGACCCGGGCCCGTCGTGTCGCGGATCCCCGCGGGCGAGCAGGCCGGCCGCCCGCGGGACGGGACGCCGCCGGTCGCGGGCACCCCGGGTCTCCACGGGCTCAAGGGCACCGCGCACAAGAGGCTCCGGCTGCACGGGTCCGGCCGGCCGCCTCCCGGTACCGGGACCACCGGGAGCACCGTTCATTCCCCCGGTGTTTCGCATCCCGATGGCCGCCCGCACCCCGGGGGGTTTCCCGGGAGAGAAATCAGCTGTCGATTCAGCGAGAAGCGGGCGGAACACGGCGGCGGACGCGTCCGAACCCACCTGCCACCATTCAGCGCACCCGACGGCCAAAACGGACCCCGGCACACCCGGGAAAAGTGAATATTTCTCGCATGATAGGGGCGGAAGACCTCACCGAGGCCCGTCCGAGCGGACGGAAACCCCCTCCCCGCCCGCCCGGCCAGACCCTTCTTCGCACAGTGGCGAAACAATCACACAGGGGCGGCGCAATCACACAGTGAGCGGCCGCAGTCGAACCGTGCACAAAACCGGCGCCCGCCCCCACGGTTGACCATGACGCACCGCCACCGGTCGCCAAAGCACACAGAATGACACTCCGAACAAGAGCGCATACGGCCGGTCGAGACATATGACAAGCGGTGGAGAATCACATGACAGCGTGCTAGCGTTTATCGTCGATTCCATTATCGAGTCGCGTTCGTAATTGACAAGGCCACTGGTCGGATCGGTTCGGGGGCATCCGTTGTCGCGCGTCGCCCCGCGATCGGGGATTCGGCCCGCCGTCCGGCAGGCCCCGGCTCCGGCACGTGCCCGGCCCCTCAGCTCAAGGACTCTCATGATCGAACACGTCGTGGCAGAGGTGCTGCTGGGCGGCGGGCTGGCCGCCGCCTGCGGAGCCCTGGCCGTGCGGACCCGGGGCAGGAACGCCGCCGTCCGGGCGCGGCACGCCGCCGAGGACGAGGTGGTCAAGGCCAGGATCGAGGCGGCGCGGGACCTGGAGAAGGCGCAGCTGCTCTTCGCTCAGGACACCGAGGAGCTGCGCCGGCAGATCACCGTCAACGCCGAGTGGTACCAGACCGCGCTGGAGGAGACCCGGCACCTGGTGGGGCAGCGGCTCCCGGCGCTGCTGGACGCCGAGACCCGGTCCGGCTCGGACGTGGTCGTTCCCGGCCTCCTGCACCCCCTGCTGAAGGGCACCCCGTTCGAGGAGCTCCACCAGGCGGTCGAGGACCTGGTGCGCGAGGCGCTGCAGAGCGCCCGGGCCGGCGTCGGCCGGGCGGCCCGCGCCGGCGTCCGCGGCATGGCCGACGAGGCGCAGGCCTTCCTGACCCGGCTCCAGATCAAGATCGACGAGGAGCTGGACAGGCATCCGGCCGCGAGCGCCTACCACCAGAGCCTCATCGACATCGACCACGTCGCGACCCGGAGCCTGCACACGGTCCAGCGCCTGCGCATCCTGACCGGTTCATGGCCGGGGACGCAGCGGGCCGACTGCACCTTCCGCGAGATCGTGGAGAGCGCCCGCGGCCGCATCGGCCCCTACGACCGCGTCGACCACACCTACCTGCCCGAGGTCGGCGAGCTGCTCGTCGAGGGCCGGGTGGTCGAGCCGATCGTCGTCGCCCTGACCGAGCTGCTGGCCAACGCGACCGACTACTCCAGCGACCCGGTGAGCGTCTACGTGCAGCGGGTGCAGGCCGGCTACCGCATCGTGGTGGAGGACACCGGCCTGGGCATGAACCACTTCCAGCGGACCGCCGCCGAGCGGCTGCTCTCGCACCGCGCGGTCTTCGACGTCACCACCCTGGAGGACGAGCGCAAGCTCGGGTTCGCCGTCATCGGGCGGCTCACCCACGACTACGGGTTCCGCGTCGACGTGAGCGCCCCCTCTGCCGGCGGCGGCGTCAAGGCCGTGCTCGTGGTGCCCGACGGCCTCATGAGCCGGTCCACCGCGGAGGCCGGGTCCCGGCCCGCCTCCCGGAAGGCCCCCGCCGTACCGCCCGCCGGGAACCTCGACGGGCCCACCCTGCCCGGCGGCGCGCCCTCGGACCCTCCCGCCGTCGAGGCCGCCCCGGCCTCCGGGCAGGCCGGGCCCGTGGCCGCCGAACCCGCCGGGCACACCGGCCCCGCCGGGGCGGCGGCACCGCTCACGACCGCCCTGGGGCTGCCCAAGCGACAGCCCCGAGACCCGCAGGCGGCACCCCGGCTCTCGCTCCCGAGCCAGGAGGCCCTCACCGACAGCGGCGATCCCGCCGCGCTGGCCGAGGGCTTCGAGCAGATGCGCCGTGCGCTCAGCGAAGGCTACGGCGACAGCGACACCGACTCTGGAGGACGTTCCCGGACATGAGCGACCAGCACACCGCCGACTCCACCGACATGGCCTGGGTCCTGAACAGGCTGACCGAGGAGCCCGGCGTCGTCAACGCCCTGCTGTTCAGCACCGACGGGCTGGTGCTGGCCGCCTCCGACGGCCTGGACAGGGACGACGCCGACCGCGCGGCGGCCGCCCTGTGCGGGGTCAAGTCGCTGCAGGGGGACTTCACCGCGTTCTGCGGTCTGCCCGACCGCGGGACCCCGCTGCCCATGCGGCACGTGGTCAGCGACCTGAAGGACTTCACCGTCCTGCTGTTCGCCGCCGGCGAGCGCACCGGCCTCGGCGTGGCGGTACGCGGCGGCTCGATGAGCCAGGAGGTCGCGCTCGCCATCACCGCCACCCTGAAGATGATCGCCGGACTGCGCCCGGTGCTGGCGGCCCGCGAGCGAAGCGGCGGCGCATGAGCCCGCGCGGGCACCGGAGGAACGGCGTGGTGCGCTCCTACACCGCCACCGGCGGCCGCGCCACCCCGTCGCGGACCAGCCTGGACGAGGCCACCCTGCTCATCGCCGACCCCAAGCCGCCGCTGGCGGGCCTGCAGGCGCAGGCCCGCCGGGTGATGGACCTGTGCCTGCCCGGAGTGCTGTCGGTCTCGGAGGTGGCGCACCACCTCCGGCTTCCCGGCGCGGTCACCAAGGTGATCGTCTCCGGTCTGGTGGACAGCGGGCACTTGGTCGCCCGCGCGCCCTTCACCGCCACCGCCGACCAGCACGACGAGGACTTCCTGAGAAGGGTTCTGCATGGACTCCAGCAGCTCTGACCGCCGCTACGTGCCGGACCGGGCCCGTTCGGTGAAGGTGCTCGTCCTCGGCCCGTTCGCGGTCGGCAAGACCACCTTCGTGGGAACCGTCTCGGAGATCCGGCCGATGCGCACCGAGGAGCGGATGACCCGCGCGGGGGAACTCGTCGACGACCTCGGCGGCCTGCGGGGCAAGGTCACCACCACCGTCGCCATGGACTTCGGCCGGGTCACCCTGGCCGACGACATCGTGCTCTACCTCTTCGGCGCCCCCGGTCAGCCGCGCTTCCACCGCATGGTCCACTCGCTGATGGAAGGCGCCCTGGGCGGGCTGGTCCTGGTCGACACCCGGCGGATCGACGAGAGCTTCGACTCGATCGACCTGCTGGAGTCCGCCGGCCTGCCGTACACCGTCGCCGTCAACCACTTCGACGGCGCGCCCCGCTACGACGACGCCGCCCTGCGCGACGCGCTCACCATGACCGACGACAGGCCTCTGGTGTGGCTGGACGCGCGCACGCGCGAGTCGGCCAAGCAGGGGCTGATCTCCCTCGTCACCGACATCCTCAGCCGTCCCCGCCCGGAGCCCGCCCGATGACCCAGCACCCGGCCCCCATCCCCCAGCTGTTCGGCGAGGACTTCGCCGCCCGGCCGCAGGACGCCTACGCCGCCCTGCGCGTCCACGGCCCCGTCGCGTGGGCCGAGATCGCCCCCGCCGTGTACGCGCTGGTCGTCACCAGCCACCGCGCCGCGCTCACGCTGCTCAACGACACCGCCACCTACAGCAAGGACAGCCGCTCCTGGGCCGCGCTGCACAGCGGGCAGGTCCCCCCCGACAGCCCGGTCCTGGCGATCATGGCCTACCGGCCGAACCTGCTCTACGCCGACGGGCACGAACACGAGCGGCTCCGGGGAGCGATCGAGGACTGCGTGGCCCGTATCGACCTGCACGAACTCCGGGAGAGCACCCAGCGCCACTCGCTCGGGCTCATCGCCCGCTTCGCCCCGGCCGGCCGGGCCGACCTGATGACCGAGTTCGCCGACACGATACCGCTGCTGGTCTTCACCGACATCCTCGGTTGTCCCGCCCCGATGGTCGGCCGCATGGTCGCCGGCTCCCAGGGCCTCATCAGCGCCGGCCCGGAGGCGATGCAGGCCGCGGCCGACTTCGCCCGGTGCCTGGCCGAGCTCATCGAGATGAAGAAGACCGCGCCGGGGAGGGACTTCACCTCCTGGATGCTCGCCCATCCCGCAAGGCTCGCCCCCGAGGAGATCCTCCAGCAGCTGTTCTGCTTCGTCGGCGCCGGCGTCATCCCCACCGCCGCCTGGATCGCCTCGGGCCTGCGGCTGCTGCTGGAGGACGACGCCTACGCCGGTGACCTGACCGGCGGCGCGGTCACCGTACGCCGCGCCATGGAGCAGGTGCTGTGGACCCGCTCGCCGATGGCGAACTTCGCCGTGCACTTCGCCCGCCGCGCCACGATGCTGCACGGCGTCCCCATCCCGCCCGGCGTGCCCATCCTCATCAGTCACGCCGCCACCGGCACCGACCCGCAGCTGCCGCCGGGCCTCGGCCACGACAACCGCTCCCACCTGGCCTGGTCGGCCGGTCCGCACCGCTGCCCGGCCGACAGCCATGCCGCCGTCATCGCCCAGACCGCCATCGAGACGCTCCTCGACCGGCTCTGGGACCTGGAGCTCACCGACGCCGGCGTCCCCAACCGGCACGGTCCCTTCCACCAGTGCCCCGCCGCCCTGGGCGTTCGTTTCCGTCCGCAACCGGCCGACGCCCTCACCACCTCACCCCCCGGAGGTTCCACATGACCGCCAGCACCGGCACCGGCACCGCCGTCGGCACCCCGGCCGTGCTCGACACGACCGGCCGGCTCCTGTACGAGCAGGCCGAGCACCTGCGCGCCGGCGGGCCCGCCGTACGCGTCGAGATGCCGGGCGGCCTCGTCGCCTGGTCCGTCAGCAGGGGCGACGTCGCCAAGCGGCTCCTGGTCCACCCGCACATCTCCAAGGACGCGCGGGCGAGCTGGCCCGGCTACCGGCCCGGGGCCTTCCCCTGGCTGACCGCCTGGGTCGACGTGGTGAGCATGTTCACCTCGGACGACGCCGACCATAAACGGCTCAAGGACCTGGTCGCCCGGGCGTTCACGGCCCGCCGGATCGACGCCATGCGCCCCGCCGTCGAAGCGATCGTCACCGGTCTGCTCGACGCCCTGGAGACGCTGCGGACCGACGCACCGGACCGGCCGGTCGACCTGCGCACCGCCTTCTCCTACCCGGTGCCCACCCGGGTGATCTGCGATCTGTTCGGCGTCCCGGACGACCAGCGTCCCGGCATGCTGCGGGTCATCGACGCCATCCTGGACACCAGCGCCTCCCCCGAGCAGGCCGGCCGTACCCGCGACGATCTGTTCGCCGCCATGCACGCCCTCATCACGGCCAAGCGCACCGCTCCCGGCGACGACATGACCAGCCTCCTGCTCGCGGCGCAGCAGGAGGACGGTGACCGGCTCAGCGAGGCCGAACTGGTCAGCACCCTGATCCTGATGATCGGCGCGGGATCGGAGACCGCGGTCGCGCTGATCGACCACGCGGTCGTCGAGCTGCTCTCCCATCCCGGGCAGCTGGCCGTCGCGCTCGGCGACCCCGCCCGCTGGGACGACGTCATCGAGGAGACGCTCCGCAAGCACCCGCCGATCATGCACCTGCCTCTGAGGTACGCCACCGCCGACATCGACCTCGGCGAAGGCGTCACCCTGCGCGCGGGCGACCTGGTCCTGATCGCGTTCGGCGCGCACGGCCGCGACCCGGAGGCCAACCCCGAACCGGACCGGTTCGACATCGACCGGACCGACCGCCAGCACCTGGCGTTCGGCTACGGCATCCACTACTGCCTGGGCGCTCCGCTGGCCCGGTTGGAAGCCCGCGTCGCCCTGCCCGCTCTCTTCGCGCGCTTCCCCCGCCTGCGCCTGGCCGGTGAGCGCACGTCACTGTCTCCGCAGCCGTCCTTCATCGGCAACGACTACCGGGAGCTCCCCGTCCTGCTGGGACCGGTCGGCTGATTCGTCGGCTGATCCATCGTGCCGGGCGGGCCCGCCCGGCACGATGCCGTACGAAGACGACGGGACTCCTGGCGGAACGGCGACCCGACACCACCCGGACCGACAGGGGTTCCCTCGCGCTCGACGAGCATATGACATGCCGGTGGCCGGGCGCAGGCGAATGCCGGACCCGCCGGCGCCTTCGGCGACGGCCCTCCCTGTTCAGGCCGGCTCCCGGAGCCGCCGCCCCGTCGCACGGCTGGACTCTCCCTCCGTGGGAGGCCTCATGCTGCTCCCGGCGGTCCCCAACGGGGGATCACGTCTCGGGGACGGGGACGGTGCGACCGTTCGCCGCGCAAGCATGAGAGGGACACATGACCATCGTGAAGGGCGTCGAGGCCCGCGGCATGCACCACTGCGAGACGACGGCGCTGGGGGTGCTGCTTCGGCATGAGGGACTCGATCTGTCCGAGCCCATGCTGTTCGGGCTGGGCTCGGGCCTGTCCTTCGTCTACTGGGACGGCAGGGGCATGGCGTTCCCCTTTCTCGGAGGCCGCGTCAAGCCCTTCGAGCTCACCAGGAACCTGGCCGCCAGGCTGGGGCTGACGCTGACGGTCCGGGAGACCGCCTCACCGCGCAGGGCGTGGGAGAACGCGGCCGCCCCCGTCGACGCCGGCCGGCCGGTCGGCCTCCAGCTCGACTGCCACCACCTGGAGTACTTCCGCTCCAAGGTGCACTTCGGCGGTCACGTCGTCGCCATGTACGGCTACGACGAGCACGACGTCCACCTCGTCGACACCGACCAGCAGGGCGGAGCGGTGCGCACCAGCCGGGCGAGCCTCGCCGCGGCGCGGGCCGAACGGGGCCCGATGACCGCCAGGAACCGGTCCTTCACCATCAGCCTGCCGGCTCACCCGCTCTCCTGGCAGGAGCAGATCATCCCCGCCGTCAGAGCCTGCGCCGACGCCTTCCTCGCCGCCCCCATCGCGAACCTGGGCCACCGCGGCATCGAGAAGGCCGGCAGGCAGGTGCCCGGATGGCTGCTACGGGCCGGCGACCCGCAGCGGGACCTGCCGCAGGCCGCCCTCCTCATGGAGCGGGGAGGCACCGGAGGCGCCCTGTTCCGCACCCTCTACCGCGACTTCCTCGCCGAGTGCGCCCAACTGATCGACGACGACGGCCTCCGTACCGGTCACCGGCTGTACGCCGAGGCCGCCGTCCTGTGGACGGAGGTGTCCGCACTGATCGCGAAGGCCGGGGAGAGCGGCGACGCCGAATGCCTCCAGCAGGCCGGCGCCATCCTGCACGATCTCTCACGCATCGAGAAGGACGCCATGCAGGTGCTGCGTCGGCTGTGACCCGGAGGGGGCCGGCCGCGTGCCCGGCGCGCGCTCCCCGTCCGGGACGGGCCGGGATCCGGACGACCGGTTCCTACGGGGTCGGGGAACCGTCCCCGATCACGCGCCGAGCACCCGCCACCGCCTCCTTCAAGGCCGTCCGGTCCACGTCCCCCACCTCACCGACCAGCCGGATGAGCTGATCACCCCGGATCGCCGTGTACTCGTGACGACCTCCGCCGGTGCGGTACCAGCCCAGCCACTTTGCCCTCGGTGGAAACGCCCTCGTCACATGAGACAGACCTCTTCGATCTGTCGGGACGACAGGATTTGAACCTGCGACCCCTTGACCCCCAGGCAAGGCGGGCGGGGGCGGGACCATGGGCTATAACCGCTCCCACCTGCGCATACGGTCCACAGTGATCCACCGCTGTCCGGCACCGTCCAGGGCGGTTGTCACTCGGTTCGTCACCCAAGGAATCCCGCGGTGGGCATCGGCCACGCCGTAACACTCAGACTCCAATAAGATCACGAAGCCACGGCCTGAGGCTGATTACTTCTATCGTGCTCATATGCGGCGATGGCTGAGGATCGCACTGGCGATCACGGTTACCCTGGGCGTCACAGCGTGCGTACCCCCGGTAGCCGGATCGGTGGGAATCAGCGTCGACGCGCAAGGCCATCCCGTCGCCGTTCTCGCATGGTGTGACGGCACCGCCCCCGAAGAAGTGATCGTTTCCCATGAAGAAACGTCCTCCGGCGTATCGGGCACCGACAGCGAGAGCAGTCCGTCAAGTCTCCCCAGCGACACCGCGCCCACCCGCTGGGTCGAGGACGCGACGTTCCATGCACCGGATCTCGACGGGCAAAGCGCCTCGGTACGTCTCGACGCCCCAGCCGGAGGCTGGACGGTGGAGCCGGGACCACCTGCTCTGAAGCCTGGAGTCATGTACCACGTGTCCGGCGGGAAAGGGAGAGGGAATAGCAGGGTCAATACGTCCAGCGTCAGTTTCACCACCGAGGACTTGGTGAAGCTCGAACCTGGCCGGGTCTTCGTTCAGAAGCTGGACGAGACCTCACCAACGATCACTTGGGTGGATACGACGATCTCCCGTGCGGAGTTCGATCGCGAAGGACAGGACCCGGATGCCTGCCAGTGATCCGGCCCTTCATCCCTCAGCGACGTCTCGGTTCATTCGATTGAGGACATGACCGCCCCGTCAGAGAAGTGAGCGATCCGAAGGCGCCGCGCCACCGATACTTGGTGCCTGGCGTAGTTTTCGCTCCGGCCTCGATACGCGATGAGACCGTTCCTCAGCAGTCCGTACGGCTGGCGGACGCAAGCGCCTCCTGCAAAGTCGTCGTCTGCGATGACTTCCGCTGTTTGAGAAGGGCTGCGACGCCGACCAGCTCCCTACGGGCGTGGCGGTTCAACGCGACGGCGTCGGCCACGACGGGCAGGCTCACCGCTACCACCGCCGCTGCGTCCCCGGCCTCGGCGTGGGCCCTGGCCAGACATGAGCCGTACCAGGCGCGGTCGCGCCTGTAGCTCTCCGGCAGGCCGGACAGCCCTTCCGTCAGCAGATCGATCGCCTTGGACCAGTTGCCGAGCTGGAGTTCGGTCATGCCGCGCTGGAGGCGGAACCAGGTCTCGTCGTAGAAGTACATCCACGCGGGCTCGTCGTCGGCGTGCTCGGCGGCCCGGCGGATCAGAGCCTCGGCCTCGTCCAGCAAGGTGCGGGCAGGCCGGGCGCCGCCGGCGAGTGCGTGCCCCCGGGCGGCCATCTGCGCGGCCATCCCCCGCACACCGGGGGTGACCCGGCCGTCGTGCCAGCGGGCCGCGTCGGCGAGCCGTACGCATCGGCGGGCGTTACCCGCGCTCCACGCCTGGTGGGCCTTCATGCTGAGCGTGGTGGTGGCCATGTTCACGTCGCCGATCTCCAGTGCCCAGTCGTGCGCGCGGTCGTACCAGGCGAGCGCGGCGGCCTGGTCGTCGACGTCCAGCGACATCCACGCGACGAACTGGGCGTACTGCGCGGCCAGGTCCACCACCGCGTCGGCGAGCGGGCCGCGGGCGTGCTGGGCCAGCTCGACCACCACGCCGAGCTGCTGGCGCACGATCCCGAGCAGCGGGCGGGCGCCGATGGTGTCCTCGACCTTGCGGTGTTCGGCCAGGCAGGTCTCCAGCCATGCCACGGTCTGCCGGTCGATCCGGCCGGGCCGCTCGACGGTGCGGGTGATCCGCTCGAACAGGTCCGCATCGGGCGCGATGGTCGGCAGCGGCAGCGCGGGGACCGGCACGCTCAACATCTCGGCGGCCGTACGGTCCCGCACCGTCCGGCGATCGCCGAACAGCTCGGTCTCGTCGGTGCCGAACACGCGGCAGTACAGGACGCGGTAGGGGTCTTTGGGCTGGTGCCTGCCCGCCTCCCAGTCCTTGATCATGCGGACCAGGGACTCGCGCTCGGGCAGACGGTCACGCGTGCGGGCGTCGGCGGCCTCGGTGAGGTGCTTGGCCATGTCCCGCTGCGTCCACAGCCGTTGCCGTCGCTCGTCGCGCAGCCGTACGGCCCAACCCGGAAGATCGCGCATCGCGTACACCTCGGGGGAGAGTGGGGGATCCGCTCGTCTCTCCCCCAGTCTCCCTTACTCGCACTGTCAGCGGGCGTGTCTGCGGCGATGTGATGGAAGGACCGCGAAAAGCGGGACCCGCAGGCGATCTCAGCGCCGTACGGGTCCCTTGATCGCACAGGAGGTGCGACCCATGGACAACTGTAGAGCCGCCCCGCCCGCCGTGGACGAGACCACGGCGGAGCGCCAGGACAAGGCACTGGCCGTAGTCCAGCGGCTGTTGAGAGAGCGGGGCATTCGCGCCCGCTGCCAGCACACGATCAGCCTCGGCCTGTTCGCCGACCGCGCGGCCGGCCACTCCTGGCCCGACCGGCCGATGCGGCGCTACTGGGTGGACCGCTTCCCGCCGGAACTGGCCGTGCTCGGTCCCCAGGGCGGGTGCGACGCCACCGTGACCGTGGATTCCTGCTCCGGCTACCTGGTGTGGCTGCGTACCGCTTCCGGCCCTCAGCCCTTCCGCAACGACGATCCGCACCTGGTGGTGAACCTGATCGCGGCCCTGTGGCCGGAGCAGCGGTGACGCCGGAGGAACTGAGGCGGCGCTACGGACAGGCGTGGATCATCTCCCCGGCCGTGGCCGGCGGCTGGTACGCCGTGCGGCGCACCGCTCTGTCCGTCCCCGCACGGGAGCACGGCCTGTCCGAGATCCGCGGCGGGACGAGTCCGGCCGAACTGGCGCGTCATCTGGAGGAGGAGACCCGGCTGGAACAGCGGCCCTGGCAGCGCATCCCGACGAGCCGGGATCGCATCTCATAGGCGGGCGTGGCGGCGTGGATCTGGAGGGACGGCGCCGCCACGCCTCCACCCGCATCGCCCTTCCCCGTTCCGGGTGCCTCCCAGACCGGCCACGTCATCCGATGGCAACCCGACCCGGAGCGCAGGGCCGCCAGGCCCGGGCACCGGAAGCGGGGCGGCAGATTCTCCAGCAAGCCGTTTTGATCTCGATCGCGACGACCAAATCCGGCCCTTTATTCCCCTGGAAGCAGTTCTATGACTTTCCCCTCCACCGGGGAGTCTACGATTCTGGCAATCAACACTATTCCGTCTTCCGTTTTCTCTAGTTCAAGGTCTCCAGAAATCACCCTCCATCCATCTTGCTGCATCTTTCTGGACACATCATCCAATGACCTAAGATCATCGGCTAGCCATATCGAAACTGAAGGGTCGTCATACGAGTCACATCCGGAAAGCTCACTATACCCCTTTATCCATTCTTTCTCTAACGACACTTCAATCGCCTTGCTTGTCGCAGCAAAATACTTTTTTGCCTTAGAATCACATAATGATATTGCACACCCATTGAGAGCAGGGATCCCCACGAAGGCGAGGAGTGCAGTCAAAACAAAGACGTTCCCCTTGTTATGAAAATACATCCAAAAAATCCCATTCTTCAACCTGAAATTCACCATTGAATCACTAGACCTTATTGCAGGGGAGGCCAGAAAGACCGCCACACAGAAACGCAAACACCCGGAATATTTTCGATGGCAACACCATAAAGCACCACTGAACTTCAATGTGTGATGTCGGATGGCGTGATCGCAGAGGGCGTCAAGGTCAGGCCGGTCTCGGCCAGGCACCCGTCGACCAGATGCGAACGGTACTGGATCTTCTTCAGACCCCTCTTCGCGACGCGGACGAGCTGATGCAGATCAGCCACGGCCAGGTTGGCCAGCGCACCCCGCTTGAGCAGCGACCAGACGCCCTCGGCCGGGTTGAGGTCCGGAGCATAGGACGGCAGCTGCACGACCGTCAGCCACGCGGTGTTCTGCTCGACGAACGCCCGCATGCCCGGCACCGGATGCCGGTTCAGGTTGTCCCAGACGAGCACGATCGGCGCGCCGAGCCGCTGGCGCGCATCGATGATCAGGTCGCGGTAGTCCATCCAGGAGAAGCTCTTGGGCTCACCGTCACGGCCTCGCCACAGGTGCAGCCGGTAGATCAGCCGGGAGCGGCATCCAGGTCTGTAGCAGGTCAGGGCGGCGATGGAGATCCGGCCCCAGCCGCCGCCGCGCACCCGCACCACCGGGGTGCATCCGCGCCGGCCCCGGCTGCGGGCCCGGGGCGGCCTCAGCCCCTGGCCCGACTCGTCTTCGAAGCAGACCCACGCGCCCAGGTCCGCGGCGGTCGTTCCACGACCGGCCACACCTCCTTCTTCCAGACCGCGATCGCGGCGTCGTCGCGCTCGAGTGCGCGCCGGGCGGGCCGCTGGCACGACCAGCCGTGACGGCGCAGCAGCCGCCACACGCCTTGGACGGTGTAGCCGATGTGGAAACGCCGGCCGATCAGTGTCGTGATCCGCAGCAGCGTCCAGCGCTGGTCGGCGAATCCCCAGGCCGGCGGGCCTTGCTGCAGGTCGGATTCCAGCCGGGCGAACTGGGTGTCGCTCAGTTTCGGCAGCGAGGGCGGGCCGGTGGAGCGCAGTGCCCGGCTGCCGCCTTGGCGCCAGGAGCGGCGCCATCGTTCCACCGACCGCAGGCTGACCCGCAGTCTGCGGGCGATGGCCGCGGTGGTGTCGCCGTGGGCGAACGACTCGGCCGCGTGCAGGCGGAGTCGTTCGCGGCGCTGCTGTTCCGCGGCGGTGAACCCGCCGCCTTGCGCGTATCGCATACTTCCGTGATATCGCAGTCACCGCGAGCGATCGGATGCGGATCCGACATCACGCATTCAACTTGAGCAGCGCCAGTTCCCGGGCGTGCGTGGCGTCGTAGCGCGTCAGTTCCTCGGTGAGCAGCGGCACGGCGCGCAACGGGCGGTGCAGCCCGGTCACGGAGACGGTCTACCGGAAGCAGATCCGCCCGGTGCTGCTCGGTAACGCCGAGGCTGTGGAACTGGTCTTCACTTGACTTCATCCCCCACCTAAAGGCGGGGGATTCCAGCGGTCGCCCGCTGGGGTTCCTGCTTCACCGACGACCGCCCCGTCCGGGAGGACTCCCGTTGAGGTCTCACACCGTCTCCACAGGCAGACGCCGCCAGCCCGGCGGCCAGGATGTTGCGTGCCGCGTTCACATCGCGGTCATGCACGGCACCGCAGTCGCACGTCCACTCCCGGACGTTCAACGGCAGCTTCCCGCGGACCGTGCCGCAGGCTCCGCACAGCTTCGAGCTGGGGAACCAGCGGTCGATCACGACGAGTTCA
>NZ_BMQE01000084.1:0-13560 GCF_014647955.1 Planomonospora antibiotica
GTCAGCCCAGCTCACAGCCCATATTCGAGCCTCCAGGCCGCTGAATTACGCGGAACGCGGGAATGAGGATCACTGAAATTCTCCGAACGGTGAAACACTTCCTGGCTGTGCCGGACACCTCATCAGGTGTCCGGCACCTTTCGGTTAGGAGGCCCCTGTGCAGGATCCACGCCCGCTCAGCGGTGCGCGCGATCGTTTCGAGACCCTCTATCTCGCCTGCTATCCGGCGCTGTACCGCTACGCGCTGCGTCGTTGCGACTCGGTCGATGACGTCGCCGATGTGATCGCTGAAACCTTCCTGGTCGCCTGGCGGCGACTCGATGACATTCCCGACGGGGATGCCGCGGTCTTGTGGCTGTACGGCACGGCACGCCGCGTACTGGCCAATCAGCGGCGCGGGACCTCCCGCCGCGCTGCGCTGGCCGCGCGGCTGCGAGATGAGCTGTCCGTCAGCCGGCCGACGATCTCGGCCGACGCCCGCGTCGACGCCGTGCGGACCGCTTTCGCCAGTCTGGCGCCGGCTGATCGGGAAGTGCTCGCGCTGGCGTGCTGGGAGGAGCTCACCGGCCCGCAGATCGCCGCAGTGCTGGGATGCAGCAGCACGGCCGTCCGGCTGCGGCTGCATCGCGCCCGCAGGCGGCTGGCTCGGCTGCTGAACACCACGGACGAGGTCCGGATGACAGCCATGCTGAAGGAGGAGAACGGATGAACAGGATCGATCGCATGGTGTCCGCCATCGACCCGGCTGCGGGCTCCGCCGAACCCGCGGTGAGCACGGGGGTCCGCGAACTCCTCGAGGAGATCGTGGCGACGCCGCCCACGGAACGTCGGGGCCTGCGGCCGCCGAGGGTCCGCGGAGTACGGATCCGTCGGCCTGCGGCGGTCTCAGCGGTCGCCGCGTTGGCCGCGGCCATCGCGATCGGCGTCGGTCTGCCCTCCGGTGGTGTGCTCACCCGATACGCGAACGCGGCCATGTCCATCGAGAAGGCCGATGAGCACTTCAGTGTCGTCATCACCGATCCCACGGCCGGCCGCCGGCGCTTCGAGGAGGCGTTTCGCGCGGTCGGGCTGGACGTCACGGTGAAGGTCATCCCGGTGGCGCCCGCACGGGTGGGCGAACTGTTCGGACCGATCGTCCCGGGAGGCTTCAAAGGGCACGGAAGCCTCGGCGTGCAGAGGACGCGCCCGTGTGCGTCGGTGTTCTGCGGCAGGGTCTGGATGCCCGCGGACTTCCCCGGCAGGGTCGTGTTCGGGGTGGGCCGAGCGGCCGAGCCGGGTGAGCCGTACGCCGAGGTCGACTTCGACGACCCCGCAGGTGCCGAGGCCCTGAGCGGCTACACCTCTAACGGGAAGCCGGTCGCCGCCGTACGCGATGAGCTGCGCCGGCGCGGCATGCGGGTCGGCTACCGCCTGCTGTGGCGCTACCCCGACGGCGGTTTCACCGACCAGCCCGTCCCCGCCGACCGGATCAGGGACGACTGGACGGTCACCGGTTCCCGGTCTCACAGTTCCGATGCCATCGATCTCTTCGTCGTCCCGGGCCCCGAGGCGGGTCCGGCCCCCGACCCGCCGGCATCCTCTTCTTCCACGCCCCAGTGGTACGACCTCACCGAGTAGGACCGGGCAGACGGTCCGGGAGCGGCTGGACGTGCCGCGGACGGAGGCCGGGTCCATCGGCGTGTGCCGACGGGGATCGTGAGGGCCGGGGAGCGGAAGAGGGCCGAGGGGAGCGGGGAGGGCCATGGGGACCATGACCGAGGGGAGGGCTTGATCGGCTTCGTGGTGACGACTCGCTAAGGTGAGGCACTCGAATCCCGTTCACCCCCCAGGACGTGCCCCATGCTCCGTCGCCACCGTTTCGGTGTTCCCGCCCTGCTCGTCGCGAGCGTGTACCTCGCCGTGGTGGTGGTCGCCGCCGTGCTCGCGCCGGCCACCGGTGGTCTCGGCGCGTTGTGGCGGGTGACGCTGTTCACCGAGGCGGGTGAAGGCGCCGCGGTGACGTGGCCGAACGTGCTCGTGCCGTGCGCGGTCGGCCTGGCGTGGGCCTGGGCGCTGTGGCAGAGCCTGCGCGGTCCGCTGGCGGGGCCGCCGCCCGAGCCGGACCGGGACGTGCAGCGGCTGCGGGCAGGGCTGTACACCGCGGCGGCCGTCTCGTGCCTGTACGCCGTCCTGCCGTGGTGGCCCTGGTCGGCGGTGGTGCTCGACGCCGCGGTGATGGGCGCGGTCGCGGTGCTGTCCCAGCCGGTGCTGAGGCGCGACCTCGTGCATGTCGATCGCATGCGGGCCGCGGGCGTGGCGGGGTACGCGGGCACCGCCGCCTTCGAGGTGCTGGACGTCATCGGCCGGCCGGTGCCCGACGTGCTGTCCCTGGTCTGCGCCGTGGCGACTCTGATCTGGATCGTGCTGTTCCTGCGGGTGCAGTGGCGGGACGACCGCTGGCGGCGCGCCACCGTCCGGTACGGCATCGCCGCCCTGGTGGCGCCGCTCGCTTTCATATTCATACCGATGGGCATGTCGCTCCCCATCGCGGAGGATCTCTATGTCGGCGCCGCCGGCGCCTTCGGCGCCTTGTCGCTGGTCTGGCTGGCCCGCTCCGCCCACGACCTCGCCGACCCGCGCCGCCAGCCGGCCCCGCCCGCGCCGCTCTCCGCGCAGCCGCAGAGCTGAGGGCGGCCGGAACACCTTGCCGTCTCCGTTTCAGCCGGTACGGCGGCGGCCCGCAGGACGGCCTTGCGTCCGCGGCCTTCGCGGGTGAAGCGCCCCTCCTCGGCGAGCCGCCCGATGCACGGGCGGACCTGCTGGTCGCTCATGCCGAGGATCCCGGCGACGGCGTAGAGCCCGTCGGCGCGGACCGTGCCGTCCCGGCGGACCAGCCCGTAGAGGAGGGTGCGGGTCGGAACCTCGACCCGCGGGGGCCCGCTCCTCGGGGTCTGCGGCCGTTCGGTGCCTGTCATCCTCCCCCGCCTTCCGGGGCGGCGACCGGGCGGCGCATCGTGGTCACCGCTCCGAAACCCATGAGATCGCGCAGGTACGGCGTGCGCTCGGTCCCGGTGGCGGTGAAGCCGTGCCGTTCGTACAGCGCCCGGGCGCGCGGGTTGCCGTCGATGACGTCCAGCCGCACCTCCCGGTGGCCGAGGGCCGCCGCGACCGAGACGATCTCCTGCAGCAGGAGGGTCCCGACACCGGTGCCCCGGCAGGCCGGGTCGACGGCGATGCCGTCCATCACCAGCTCGCCGGGGGCGGGGTCGCGCTCCAGCAGGGCCAGCAGCGCGAGCCGGGGCAGGCCGGAGAGCAGCCCGTAGGAACGCAGCACGTCGCCCGCCGTCCCCCCGGTGAGCGCCCGGCCCGCGTGCCGGTATCCCGCCAGCCCGACGAGCCGGTCCCCGGCCAGCGCCGCGACGGCCCGGTCGTGGTTCAGATGCGCCGCGATGAAACCGACGGCCTTGTCCGGCGGGTTGAGCGCCGGACCGAGCTTGCGGCCGAAGGCCTCCCAGTAGAGCTCGGCCGCCCGCCCTTCGGCGCCGGGCGGCAACCCCCGCCGGATCGTGATCTCTTGACTGCTCTTCATATCGCTCAATAGTAGTACTATCGTTTCATCAACGATAGTTTCTCGAGGGAGATGTCATGGGTTCCAGAAAGACCGGCGCAGGTGAGGGCGCATGGTGAGCCGGCGCGTACGCAGATCGCTGATCGCGGTGCTCGTCCTCGTCCTCCTGGCGGCGGGGGGAGCGGGAGCGGTGATCGTCCGGAACACCTACGATCTCCGTGAGGAGCGGGTGACGATCTCCGGAGGCCCGCACCCGCTGGACGGCGTGCTCGCCACACCCGCTTCCGGGAGAGGGCCGTTCGGGCTGGTCGTCTTCGTGCACGGTGACGGCCCCGTCGACGCGACCCACGACGGCTTCTACCGCCCCATGTGGGAGGCGTTCGCCCGTGCGGGTTACGCCTCGCTCTCCTGGAACAAGCCCGGAGTCGGCGGCGCCGCGGGTAACTGGCTGGACCAGAGCATGCAGGAGCGGGCGAAGGAGGTGGAGACCGCAATCGCGTGGGCCCGCTCCCGCCACGATCTCGACGCCGGCCGCGTCGGGCTCTGGGGCGCCAGCCAGGCGGGCTGGGTGCTGCCCAAGGTCACCGCCCGCGTCCCGGATGTGGGCTTCGTGATAGCCGTCTCGCCCGCGATCAACTGGCTCCGCCAGGGCCGCTACAACCTGCTCGCCGAGATGCGGGCCGACGGCGCGACCGCCGCCGAGATCCGGGGCGCCGTCGACCGCAGCGACAGGACGCTGCGCCTGCTGCGCGCGAAGGCGTCCTTCGAGGAATACCGGCAGGCCGTGGGAGGCGGGACGGACGGTCTCAGCGCGGACCGCTGGCGGTTCATCCTGCGCAACCACACCGCCGACGCGACCGCGGATCTCAGGCATCCGGCGACCGGCCGGATCCCCACCCTGCTCGTCCTGGCCGGCCACGATCTCAACGTCGACGTCGCCGAGACCGAGGCCGTCTACCGCGACACCCTCTCGGCGCTCCAGGTCAGGCACTACCCGGACGCGGACCACTCCATGGTCCGGCAGAGCCTCGCGGAGTCGGACATCAAGCTCACGCTCACCGCGATCCTCGCTCCCCGGTCGCTGGCCCCCGACGGCCTCTTCGACGACATGGTCGCGTTCCTGCGGGATCCCGGCAGGGCGACGAGACGGTGAACGACGGCCGGGTTCTCCGGTGGGGCGGCGGCCGGCCGTGCCGTGCGTACCCCTCGATCATGCGGCGCGGAGTCCGTCGCAGGTCGGTGCCCGAGCGTCGGGCGGGGTGCGCCTGGCCCGCCGCTCCCGACGACCGCGAGCGCCTGGGTCGCCGAATTCATCCATGACATGGAATATCAGGAAAAATAACTTACCGGTTTACTGTTAGGAAACTTTCCTTTATGTTCCTGGCAACCCCCCAGCCAAGGAGCATCCCATGCGAAGAACAGCGATGATCGCCGCAACGGCGTTCGTCACCCTCGCCGCCACCGTCCTCACCGCCTCACCGGCCCTGGCCCACGGGTACGTGTCGTCCCCGCCCAGCCGCCAGGCCATGTGCGCCCAGGGCCGCGTCGCCGGCTGCGGCCCCATCGTCTACGAGCCGCAAAGCGTGGAAGGGCCCAAGGGTCAGCGCAACTGCCACGGCGGTGTCGCCCGGTTCGCCCAGCTCAGCGACGAGAGCAGGGCATGGCCCGCGACCTCCGTCGGCACCGGTGTCACCTTCAACTGGGTGCTGACCGCCCGCCACGCCACCAGCACGTGGGAGTACTACATCGGCAACACCCGGATCGCCACCTTCAACGACGGCGGCAGGCAGCCCGGCGCGACCGTGTCGCACGCGGTGAACCTGGCCGGGTTCAGCGGCCGGCAGAAGGTCCTGGCCATCTGGAACATCGCCGACACCGCCAACGCCTTCTACGCCTGCATCGACCTGCAGATCGGCGGCGGCGGGACCACCCCCGCGCCCACCCCGACGCCCACCCGGACGCAGAGCCCCGCGCCCACCCCGACACCGACCGTGACGCCGGGCGGGACCTGGAAGGCGGGCACCGCCTACACGGCGGGCTCCCAGGTCGCCTACGGCGGCGCGACCTACCGGTGCCTCCAGTCGCACACCGCCATCCCGGGCTGGGAACCGCCGAACGTCCCCGCGCTCTGGCAGCGGGTCTGACATGGACCGGATCCGTGACACGGCACTGTTGCTGGCCCGGACGGCGATCGGGCTGCTGTTCGCCTGCCACGGGGCGGCCACCCTGTTCGGCGTCCTCGGTGGCCCGCACGGCGGGCGGACCCCGTATTTCGCCGAATGGCCCGGATGGTGGGCGGCGGTGATCGAGCTCGGGGCGGGTGGCCTGGTGATGCTCGGCCTGGCCACCCGCGCCGCCGCGCTGCTCTGCTCGGGGACCATGGCCTACGCCTACTTCGTCGTGCACCAGCCCGACGGGCTGTTCCCCATGGTCAACGGAGGCGAGGCCGCCGCCCTCTTCTCCTGGTCCTTCCTCCTGCTGGCCGTGACCGGTGGCGGTTCCTGGTCGCTGGACGCCCTCGCCGCCAGGTACCGCGCCTCCGGCCGGAGAGGCGGGCTCCCGCCTCTCCGACCCGACGCGTCCCTCATCCGGGAGAGGTGAGGATCTTCGGGTGACGGAGACCCCACACCCTCTCTGACCGCCGGGTCCTTCCGGATGGAGGACCCGGCCCTGGATGCGGCGGGCGGCCCCGATCTCGCCCGCCGTGAAGGACCCGTCCGGTCAGATCCGCTGCCAGAGCGCCGGGACGTTCGGCGGCTCCCAGCCGGGCAGCGAGGTGTGCGCCTGCAGGCAGCGGTAGCTCACGCCGTCGTAGGTGACCGTGGTGCCGACGGTGTAGCTCTTCCACGTCTCCCATGAGGTCTCACCCGGCCCGCCGCCGTTGACGGTGAGGCTGAGGGTGGCGGAGCGGTCGGCGGAGGTGCCGTCCGCCCGCAGGGAGACGGTGTAGGTGTTGGGCGGAGTGCTCGCCGAGGTGGTGATGGTCACCGTGGAGGACTGGCCCGCGGTGATGGTCGACGGGCTGAAGGTCGCGGTCGCGCCGGAGGGCAGGCCGCCGGCGCTCAACGTGATGCTCTGCGCGTCACCGGAGGTGACCGTGGTGCTCAGTACGGCGGTGGCGGAACCTCCCGCGTCGACCGAGGCCGAAGACGGGCTCACCGAGACCAGGTAGTCGTCCGCCGGGGTTCCGGACCCGTCGACGGCCAGTTTCCAGATGCCGTACGCCGCGGCGTCGGAGGCCCGGTCCAGGATCGTGTCGTTGATGTTGGCGATGGTGTCGCAGGAGGCGTGGTAGCAGGCGTCGTACGCGCGGCCTGCCGTACCGCCCCACTTGGCGGCCTGCGCCGAGGTCTTGACGGCGCCGGCCCCGGCGGCCACCCCGGAGGTGGGGATGCCCGCGTTGCGGAACGGCGCGTCGTCGGACCGGTTGGCGCCCTCGGTGTTCTCCTCGGGCCGGAGGTTCAGCCTGTCGTAGAACTCCTTGAGCGGGGCGGCCGCCGGGGTGGTGATGTTGTTGATGAAGTAGCCGCCGTTGGGCGAGCCCACCATGTCGTAGTTGTGGTAGGCCTTGATCTTGCTCCGCTCGGTGGCGCCGATCGCGTTGACGTAGAACTCCGAACCGTTGAGGCCCTGCTCCTCGTCGGTCCACCAGGCGAATCGCACGTGCTTGGCCATGGACGGGTTCTTCTCCGCCAGGGTGAGGGCGACCTCCAGCAGGGCCGACGAGCCCGAGGCGTTGTCGTTGACGCCCGGCCCGGCCGAGACGCCGTCCAGGTGGGCGCCGGCCATGACGACCTGGTTCGGGTCGCCGCCGGGCCAGTCGGCGATCAGGTTCGGGCCCGCGCCGCCGGTGCAGCCGGAGGTGCAGGTCTGACGCGTCACGGTGTAGCCGGCGGCCCTGAGCCTGCCCTCGACGTAGGACACCGAGGCGGTGTAGCCCGGTCCCGTCGCCCGGCGGTTACCGCCGTTGGACGCGGCGATGCTCTGGAACTGCTGCAGGTGGGCCTTGACGTCGGCGAGGCTGATGTCCGGTGCGTCGGTACCCGGCTGGCCGCTGCCGACGCCCAGTCTGAATCCGAGCCGCTTGTCGGCGCTGGCGCCGTCGAGGGTGACGGTGAGCGGGTAGGACCCGGCCGGGGTGTCCGCCGAGGTCGTGAGGGTCAGCCGCGAGGTCTGCCCGGCGGAGATGACGGCCGGGCTGAAGGCGGCGGTCACGCCCGAGGGCAGGGAGTCGGTGCGCAGCGTGATGGATTGGGCGTTCCCGCTGGTCACCGTGGTACTGATGGTGGCGGTGGCGGACCGGCCCGGTTGGACGTCCGCAGCGGCCGGGTCGATCGAGGCCGAGTAGTCGTCGTCGCCGCCCTGCGGGGTGCAGGTCGGCTCGCCGGAGACCGCGGGGACGTTGACGGCGTTCCACGCGGCCCTGGTCGCCTCGAACCAGGCGCAGGTGGGGTCGAGCGCCTTGGCCGCGGAAAGGGTCTGGGAGCGTGCCTGGGCGTGGGTCCGGTTGCCGGTGGTCTTCATGTTCAGCGCGGCGAGGTAGATCCGGCCGGCGTTCTGGATGCCGATGCCGCCGAACGTCCGCGGGTTCGCGCCGGAGCACACCGGGGTGGCGGGTCTGCCGCCGGTCGGGTCGGTTCCCTCGGCGAGCAGGTAGAACCAGTGGTTCTGCGGCCCGGCCGCGGCGTGCACCTCGGTGCCGGGGATGGAAGAGCTGTAGCAGTCCGGGTCGCCGTTGGTGCTCGGCCGGTACATGTACCGGATCGGTCCCCGCCCGACCAGGTTGACCTCCTCGCCGACCTGGTAGTCCGGCGGGTCGTCGGGGTTGTTCGCGTAGTGCTCCAGCAGGGCGCCGAAGATGTCACCGGTGGACTCGTTCAGGCCGCCGCTCTCGTTGCCGCTGCCCGCGCCGCCGCTGCCGGCGAACTGGTAGATCGCGTGGCCGTACTCGTGGCCGACCACGTCCATCGGCGTCGCCTGCTGGGTGCCGGCCTGGTTCTTGCCGAAGTTGGTGTAGGAACCGTTCCAGTAGGCGTTGACCTGGTTCAGGCCGACGCGGGCGGGAAAACCGCCGCCCTCGCCGGTGAAGCCGTTGTAGCCGAACCAGTCCCGGAGCATGTCCCATTCCTTCTGCGCCGCCCAGAGGGCGTCCACGCAGGCGGTCTCCAGGTTGGTCCCCTGGCCGTTGCCCCAGGTGTCACCGGACTTGGTGTAGGGGGAGCCGTTCTGGCCGCCGCAGGCCAGGTTGTTGCGGGTGGTGTCCCGCATCGTGTACGACGATCCGGAGCCGGAGGTGCTGATGTCCAGTCCGCTGCCGTTGTAGAAGCCGTGGCCGGTTCCCGCCCGGACGGCGTCCCACGAGCTCAGGATTCCGGCGTCGAGGGCGTCGACGTAGACGTGCTGGACGCTCGGGGCGTCCTTGGTCCGGCCGGTGACGACCACCTCCCACGCCATGCGCGGGGTGTCGGACAGCGCGTGCACGACCAGCACCGGGGTGCTCACGCTCTCCACCTCGGTGAGCAGGGAGCGGGCTCTGAGCGCCGCCCGGCCCGCGGTCACGGTGGTCCTGGTGTCCAGCTTCAGCTCGGCTGCCTGCGCCGTGTCGACGCCGGCCACGGTGAGCCCGGTGCGGTCGGTGGCGACGACCACGTCGCCGCCGTAGACGGGCACGCCCTGGTAGGCGCGCGAATAGGTGAGGAACTGCATGCCGGAGACCGAGACCGCCTTCTTCAGTGAGAAGACGTCGTCCTCGCCGCCGGCGAGGTCGCGGCGTTCGGCGACGAGGGTGCTCTCGGCGGTGGCGATGGCACGCCTGCGCGCCTCGGAGTCCGGGGGTGCGAAGGAGGGCGGGGCGGTGGCGCCGGCGGCGTTCGGCGCGTTCGCGGCCGAGGCGGCGGGGACCACCGAGGTCGTGGTCAGGGCGACGGCCGCCAGCGTGGCGGTGACGCCCAGTGTGAACCGGGGATTCACTGGGGGGTGACTCCTCTCGATACCCCTTGTGGGGGGTGGGGATGGAAGGAGCCCTGCAGGGTGTCCGGTGCGCCGGTTCCGCTTGTGGCGGGCGGCGCCTGCGGGCATGCCCTCGCTTCGGGCTGGACCAAAGCTGACATCGCAGGCGCGGAGCCGAGTACCCTACGAAATTCCATAACGGCGCGGTATGGCGAGGTGCGGCGGCGGCCGGGACTCACCCGAAGGAGGGGAGAGGGCCGTGCAGCTCCAGCCAGGCGGAGTAGACCGGCGTCCTCCGCGCCTTGGCCCAGTAGTCCGCTCTGACCCCCGCGGCCAGATCGGACGCGTACGGCGCGACCGGCCCGTGCTCCGGCCAGCCGAGCAGGTGCCGGAAGCGCAACGGGGTGCCCGCCAGCGGACGGATGGTGATGCCCGGATGACCCGTGCTGAGCGCCTGGAACATGCCCACGCACCTGCCGGAGGAGATCAGGCCGACGGCGAGGCTGAGATCTGCGGCATAGGCGACGCGCGGAGTGAAGCCCGCCTCGGCGCAGGCCGTCCAGAAGTGCTCGCGGTGCCCGGCCTCGGCCAGGGCGTGCAGGCCCCAGTCCTCTCCGGCGAGGTCCCGCAGTTCGATCTCGCCCGATCGGGCGAGGGGGTGGGAGGAGGCCAGGCCGACGAAGATCGGTTCAGTGGCCACACTCACGTACGTCACACCCGCCGGCGGGTGCATCTCGTGTCCGGGATAGTCGCCGAGGGTGGCCAGCTCCAGCCGTCCGGATTTCAGCAGGCCGGGCAGCAGGTCCATGGCCTCTTCGGTCCGCGCCGTGATCTCGGCGTCGGGGATCAGCTCGCTCAGGCGGGTGATGGCGCTGATGCCCAGGTGGCTGACCATGCAGCCGACCCTGATGACGGGCCGCGCGCCGCTCTGCCCGAGGTAGCGCATGCCGTCCCGGCGCAGCTCGTCGAAGGCGGGCAGCAACGACCGCGCCCTCACCAGCACCCACGCACCGAACGAGGTGGGACGGGTGCCGCCGCGGTCCCGGTCGAACAGCCGCCCGCCGAACATGCGCTCGATACGCCGCAGCTGCGCGGTGAGGGCGGGCTGGGACATGCCGAGGGCGACCGCGGCCCGCGAGATGCTGCCGTGTTCGGCGACCGCGCAGATCACTCGGAGATGGCGAACCTCTAGCTCCATACGGTGAAGCTAATAGTAAAGTTTCTTTTCGATGAAGGCCCAAAAGGCGGCCGGGCCGGGCTGCGGCCCGCCGCCAACATCGCCGGCGTCGCCGAGGCCGCGGCGGTGACCACCGAGGGGGTGGAGCAGTCGCGTCAGGCGGCGGCGGAGCTGGCGGAGATGAGCACGTCGCTGCGCGGACTGGTGAGCCGGTTCACCGTCTGAGACGGCACCCGGCCGCCCGCGACCGTCGTCGAGCCGATGGTGATGCGGACCGCTACCGCGCCGTGGCTTCGGCAGGGGCCGGCCGGGTGGGGCGGGCGGTCATCCGCCGACATGCCCGACCGCGCCGAGGAAGTAGTCGCCGATGTCCCGGTAGGGGACCACTGTGCCTGGCTCCGGCCGCCACTCGGGCAGGTTCACCAGGCCGGGCTCGACCAGGGAGACGCCGTCGAGCAGACGGGCGATCTCCGTGCCGGTCCGCGCCACGAACGGGGAGGACGCCCGCCGGTAGACGTCCGTGACGCCCTCGGCGGCCTCCGGACGGGCGTCGATCGCGACATGCGACAGGGCCAGGTAGCTGCCGGGCGGCAGTGCCTCCCGCAGTTCGGCGACGATGCGCTCCGGCTCCTCCTCGTCAGGGATGAAGTGCAGGATCGCCAGCAGCAGGACCGCGACCGGCTGCCCGAAGTCGATCGCCGCCCGGACGTCGGGGTGGTCCAGGATCTCGCGGGGGCGGCGCACATCGCCCTCGACGATGGACACGTTCTCGTGCTTGCCGAGGATCGCCCGGCCGTGCACCAGGACCGTGCTGTCGTTGTCGACGTAGACGACGCGGGCATCGGGGGCGGCGACCTGGTGGACGTTGTTCCGGGTGGGCAGCCCGGCGCCGATGTCGACGAACTGGCGGATGCCCCGCCGGGTGAGGAAGTCCACGGCGCGGCCGAGGAAGGCGCGGTTGGCCCGGACGCTGTGGCGGATCTCCGGGACGAGCGACAGCGCCTTCTCCGCGGCCTCGCGGTCGGCGGGGAAGTTGTCCTTGCCGCCCAGGTAGTAGTCGTACATCCGGGCGGCGTTGGGGACGTGCGTCTGAATGCCGGGGGGCGTCTGGTCGGTCACGGGCCGCTCCACGATCACGGTATTCACGGAAATACCGTGATCATAGTCGCCGAACCTCTGGAGAAGCGGCCGGACAACTGCCAAGATCACGTCATGGCCGCCTCCCCCTCGCGCCGCCTCGTCGGCCTGCGCCTCGCCGACGGCGTCACCCGGGGCAACATGCGCGCCTGCTTGTTCATGGCTTTCGCCTCGACCATGGTGATCTCCTTCCTCCCGGCCGCGCAGCCGTACATCCTGAGCGGAGTCCTCGGCGTGCCCGCACAGGACCAGGGAAAGGCCGTCGGCCTGCTCGGCGTCGCCGCGGAGATCACAATGATCGCCAGCCTGGCCTGGTACGGGGCGCTCGCCGACCGGTACGGCAGGCGCCCCATCGCGGTGGCGGGCTTCGTCCTGTGCGCGCTCGGCACCGCGCTGTTCCCCTTCGCCGACTCCACCGCCGTGCTCGTCGCGCTCCGGATCGTCTTCGCCCTGGGCGTCGCCGCTCTCAACGGGATGCTCTCCACGGTCGCCGCCGACTACGTCCGTGACGGCTCCCGTGGCCGGTCCTACGGGTTCGTGGGGCTGTTCAGCGGGCTCGGCGCCATGGTGGCGGTGCTCGCCCTGGTGCGGCTGCCCCAGATCCTCGAGAGCGGCGGCACCACTCCGGTCACCGCCGCCCGCCTGGCGTTCCTGGCCGTCGCCGTGGCCGTGCTGGCGGTCGGCGCGCTGATGTGGTTCACCCTGTCGAAGACGCGGGTCGTCCCCGCCGCCGAGCGGGTCCCGCTGGCGAGGCTGATCACCGAAGGCGTCACCCTCGCCCGCGACCCCGGCGTCGCACTGTCGTACGCGGCGGCGTTCGTCGCCCGCGCCGACCTGGCCGTGGTAGCCGGGTTCATGTCCCTGTGGGTGACCGAGCACGCTCTTGCCGAGGGCGGCCTGTCCGGCGCAGAGGCGCTCGCCCGCGCCGGGGCCGTGGTCGGCGTCGCCCAGACCGTGGCCATGCTCGGCGCCCCCCTCGTCGGCTGGCTCGGCGACCGGATGCACCGCCAGGACGTGGTGATCCTCGCTCAGGCCCTCGCCGCGGTCGCCTACCTGTCCACCCTGCTGGTCGCCGATCCGCTCGGCTCCGGCATGATGGTCGTCGCCGTGCTCGTCGGCCTGGGCGAGATCGCCGTGATCACCACCGCGGGGCCGCTCCTGGCCCAGCAGGCACCCGCCGCCGTGCGCGGCTCGGCCTACGGGGTGCAGACCCTCTGCGGGGCGGTCGGCATCCTGGTCGTCTCCGGTCTCGGCGGTTACCTCTACGATGCCTGGCGTCCCGCCGCGCCGTTCGTGATCGCGGGCGTGGCCGGGCTGCTGGTCGCCGCCTTCGGCCTGCTGGTCCGGCGCCGCGTCACACCCCCTGGTGAGCCGCCCGCCCCACGACAGGCTTCCGCCGTCCGCCCGGCACCGCCGTGATCGAGGCGGAGCATTCCAGCACGCCGTGTACGAGAGCGCGCGGCGCCTGCCGGCGCCGCTGCCGGCCCTTTCCCCGTCCCGGCAGTTCATCGAGCAGCGGCGGTTCTGGTCGGCGCAGGACCATCTGATGATGAGACCCGAGCGGGCGGCCATGGCCTCGGCCTCACTGGTGCCCGACCGCTGGCCGCCGCGACGGCGCCGCCTCCTTGCAGATCTCCGATGGAGAGCCGTTGCCGACGTTCACCTCAGTCGGCCCGGGATGCATCGGCTTTCAGGCCGGGGAGGAATGGGCGTCCCGTCAGGGATGGTCCGGCGGAGCCGGGACGGCCTG